>CAYNSH010000106.1:0-10080 GCA_964399775.1 uncultured Verrucomicrobiota bacterium | reverse complement strand
CCCGACGACGAAAATCAGCTGTATTTGCAGGGAATTTAAACCGGACAGCAGTGATTTGAAATCTTAAATCTTAATGCCTGACCCCGGATTGAGGCGGAACATTGGGGGTTGAAGCAGGCCTCGCCTGCCAGTATCGTGCTCGCTCATCCCTACCGACGGACAGGAGCTGACCATGACCGAACCCATTTCGACCTTGAAGACCTTCACCCACGATGGACAAACCATCGCGTATCACAGCCTCGCCGACGCAGAACCCATTCGCGGCGCCCCGCTTTCCGAGTTGCCCTACATCATCCGCATTCTGCTGGAGTCCGCTTTGCGCAACCAGGCGCACCCCGCCTTCGCGTGGAGCCATGTCGAAGCCCTGGCCCGCTGGCAGCCGAATGCCTCCAGCGACGATGAAATCCCCTACCTGCCCGCGCGCGTCCTGCTCCAGGACCTGACCGGCGTGCCCTGCGTCGTGGATCTCGCCTGCCTGCGTTCCGAGGTCGTACGCCGCGGCGGCGACCCCGGCCTGATCGAGCCGCTCGTGCCGGTGGACCTGGTCGTGGACCACTCCGTCCAGATCGATTGCTCCGCCGGTCTCGATGCCCTCCGCCAAAACATGGAAATTGAATTCGACCGCAACCACGAGCGCTATGAATTCCTCCGCTGGGGCCAGCAGACCTTCAAGAAACTGCGCATCATTCCGCCCGGTGTCGGCATCTGCCACCAGGTCAACCTCGAGTTTCTGGCCGATGCCGTCCACATCGGGCCACAGGCCGATGGTTCCCTTTTGGCCTATCCCGATACCCTGGTCGGCACCGATTCGCACACCACCATGATCAACGGACTCGGGGTCCTCGGCTGGGGCGTCGGCGGCATTGAGGCCGAGGCCGCCATGCTGGGCCAGCCCATCGCCCTGCTGACGCCTGTCGTGACCGGCGTGCGGCTGACCGGCGCCCTGCGCCCGGGCGTCACCGCCACCGATCTCGCCCTCGTCGTCACCCACCTCCTGCGCCAGCACAATGTCGTAGGCCAATTCGTTGAATACGTCGGATCCGGCATCGCCAGCCTCTCCCTCGCCGACCGGTCCGTCCTGGCCAACATGGCCCCCGAGTACGGCGCCACCACCGGGTTCTTCCCCATCGATGCCGAAACCATCGCCTATCTGCGCATGACCGGCCGCCCGGACGCCCAATGCGAGCGCGTCGAAGCCTACTGCCGTCGGCAGGGACTGTTCCTCGACCGGGACGCCCCCGAGCCCCGCTATTCCCGCGTCATCGAACTGGACCTGTCCAGCGTGGCCGCGTCCATCGCCGGCCCCAAGAAACCCCACGACCACCAGCCCGTCGGCGAAATCAAGGAGCGCTTTCTGAAGGCCCTCCCCGCCGCGCCCGATCAAGGAGGTTTCGGCGTCGCCGCCGACCGGCTCGACGCCGAGGCAACCCTGCCGGATGGCTCCGGCATGCGCCATGGCTCTATCGCCATCGCCTCGATCACCTCCTGCACCAACACCTCCAATCCCGTCCTGCTGCTGGCGGCGGGGCTCATCGCCCGCAAGGCCGTCGCCCGCGGCCTCAACGTGCCGCCGTTCATCAAGACCTCGCTCATTCCCGGCTCGCGGGTCGTCACCGCCTACCTGACCCAAACCGGCCTGCTGGCCGATCTCGAAAAGCTCGGTTTCGGCGTTGCCGCCTATGGGTGCGGCACGTGCATCGGCAACAGCGGCCCCCTGCGCGACGATATCGCCCAGGCCATCCGCGACGAGGATCTCGTCGTCGCCGCCGTGCTCTCCGGCAACCGAAACTTCGAAGGCCGGGTCCACGCCCAGTGCAAAGCCAACTATCTTTGCTCGCCCCCACTCGTCGTGGCCTTCGCCCTTGCCGGACGCGTGGATATCGATCTCGACCACGACCCCATCGCCACCCGCGCCGACGGTCAACCCGTCTTTCTGCGCGACCTCTGGCCCGCCCCCGCTGAAATCGATGCCCTCTTGGCCAGCGCCACCGATCCCGCGCTGTATGCCGAGACCTATCGCGACGTCAACCAATACACCCCCGAATGGAGCCGCATCCAGGTCGCCGGCCAGCCCGTCTTCGACTGGCATCCGGATTCCACCTACATCCGCGAACCGCCGTTTCTGTCCGTCGCTCAACCCTCCCCGGACATCGAGGGCGCGCGCATCCTCGGACTGTTCGGCGATTTCATCACCACCGACCACATCTCCCCCGCCGGGTCCATCGCCAAAGAGTCCCCCGCCGCACGCTACCTGATCGGACGCGGCATCGAACCACGCCATTTCAATTCCTACGGCTCGCGCCGCGGCAACCATGAAGTCATGATGCGCGGCACTTTTGCCAACGTGCGCCTGCGCAATCGCATGGCTTCGCGCGAAGGCGGCTGGACCCGCCGGCAACCTGCCGGCGACGAAATGAGCATCTTCGATGCCGCCATGGCCTACCAGCAGGAGGGCGTGCCCGTCGTCGTCATCGCCGGCAAGCTCTACGGAGCCGGCAGCTCCCGTGATTGGGCCGCCAAGGGCCCCATGCTTCTCGGCGTCCGCGCCGTCATCGCCGAAAGCTTCGAGCGCATCCACCGCTCCAACCTCGTCGAAATGGGCGTCATGCCGTTTGAATTCACCGAAGACCAGACTGCCGAATCGATCGGATTGGACGGCACCGAAACCGTCTCCATCCACGGGACGGGCCCTCTCTCGCCCCGCGGCCTTCACGACGCGCTCGCCGTCAAGCCCGATGGCCGCGAAATCCGCTTCCGTCTCCGCAACCGCATCGACACCCCCGTGGAAGTCACCTACTACGAAGCCGGCGGCATCCTCCCCTACGTCCTGAACGGCCTGTTGAAATAGCCGTCCCGCGCCTGAATCAAGCGCCAAACGTCCGCGGATCCAAGACCCCCACGGGTTCATCCCGTGGGTGAATCAGGTCCTTGCCGCGATCGTGACCGTAGTCCGATCGTCGATCAAGGCTTGCCCGTCTCCCCGCTCTCCAGCCGCCAATACTTCTCCATGCCCCAAGAGAAATCGTGGCGGACATGGTTTTCCAGCCGTTCATGGCGCACGGCAAACGCCAGCGGATAGGCCGTCAGGATCCAAGGCGCGTCTTCCAGCACGACCGCCGTGGCGTCGCGGCACAGCGCCTCCCGCTCGGGCGACTCGGGCAGCCGCACCAGCTCCGCATAGAGCCGGTCAAACTCTTCGCTGACGTAGTTGGCACGATTTGGCCCCGGCGAAACGTTCCCGCTGGCAAACAACTGCAGGAAGTTCTGTGCATCCGGATAGTCCCCCACCCAGGTCAGGCTGAATAGCTGCGCCTCGCGGCGCGCAATCTTCTGCAAGAACGCCGGCCAGTTGTTGTAGCTGGGCTCCAGCACCACGCCGATCCGTTCCATGAAATTGGCCATCAACTCCGCTGCCTGCCGCGCCTCCGGGTTGTCCGCCGCGCCGATCTCCAGCCGCAGCACCAGCCGCCGGCCTGTCGCCGGATCGCGCCCGCCGGGAAAGCCCGCCTCCGCCAGAAGCGCGCGGGCCCGGTCGAGATCGAACGCGTAGGGCGGCGGATCCGACACATGACCGGCCACCCCGGGAGGAATCGGCCCCGTCGGAATCACGATGCGCCCGTTCTGGAATTCCATCCATTGCGCTGAATCGAACGCGCACGTCAACGCCTGTCGCAGCGCCTTGTTGCCCCCCACCACCGGATCATCCATGTTGAACGCCGTATAACTCACCGCCAGTTGCGGCGACTGCTCAAGAACGATTCCGCGCTCCGCCAGCTCGGGGCGCAGCGTCCGTTCGGGCGTAATGATGCTGTCCCACTGGTCCCGGCTCACATCCACCCGGTCGAGCTGCCTGGAGAGAAACATCAGCCAGGCCGTCGACGGATCCCCCACCACCACGTCGACCAGTCGCGGAATGAGCGGCAGCGGGCGGCCCGCATCGGAAGTCGGCGCCCCGACCGGCATGGCCTCGCGCCGGCCGGTCTGCGCCCACTTGGGGTTGACGCGGTATTCATAGCGATAGTTCTGGCGCGCCGCCGCCAGCACGTACGGACCCGTTCCAACCGGATGGTTCACGAACCGCTCGCCATAGGCATCCACCGCCTCGCGCGGCACCGCAAAGGCGTACGGCATCGCCAACACCCACGGCAATTGCGGATAGGGCTCCGTCAGCCGGATCTCCAGCTCGTGCGGACCGACCGCGCGCAGCCCCTCCACCTCCCGGCTGTAGTCCGTCGGCTCTTCGCCCTGGCTGGCGGCGCGAAAGTCGTCCAGCCCCTCGATCCGTCCCCGGAACACCCAATAGCCGCCGGACCCGACGTGGACATCCGCGATCCGTTTGATCGAGTACACCAAATCCTGCGCCACCAGTTCGCGCCCCTTGCCTCCCGTCGCCACGAAGCAGGGATCGTCCGAAAAATAGATTCCGCGCCGGATCCGGAACCGCCAGGTCCGGCCGTCTTCCGAAACCTCGGGCCATCCATCCGCCAGCAGCGGCTCCACCCGGTAGGGTCGGTCCCAATACGCATACTGGAGCAACCCCTCATAGATCCGGCCCGTTGCGATCACGGAGGCCATGTCACCGGCGTGCGCCGGATCAAACCCGCGGATGCGCGCCGTCGTCAGCCGCAGGACATCGTCATCTCCATCCCCCGCCGAATGGATTCCCCCGCAGCCCGCCGCGGCCAACAGAACCAGGCCAAGCAAAAACCCCGCGCAATGCTTGCGCGGGGCTTGATTCGCAACGACGGCGTGCATCAATCCTGAGACGTCGTCTCTTCCTCCTCCTCGGCGGCCGGCTCCACTGCTTCGACCGCGGCTTCCTCAACCTCCACCGCACTCGCTTCGATCGCCTCCTCCGCCTGAGCGATATCCGCATCCACCGCTTCGACGATTTCGGCCGCCTCTGCCGCTTCTACGCTTTCGGCGACGTCTTCGACCGCCGCCACCACCGCCTCCGGCGCCGGAACGGCCACCGGCTCGGAAACCACTTCCATGGCGTCCGGCGCCATGTCCACCGTCACCAGTTCACCGCTTTCATCCATCTGCATCACGATCGGAGCCGAAGCCGCCACCGGCATGGCCGCGGGCATCATCGGTCCATCCGCCGGCATCATCGGGGCCGCGCCCGGCTGGCCCATGGGGACGGCCGGGGCCACCGGCATCGCCCGATCCGCCCGGTCCATGACCGAGCCGGTTCCCGCCGCACCGCGCGAAAACAAAATCCCCAGCAGGATCGTATTCACCATGAAGATTACGGCCAGCGTGATCGTCATGCGGGTCAGCACGTTGCCCGCCCGGCTGCCGAACAGGCTCTCGCCCATCCCGCCGCCAAAGGCCATCCCCAGCCCCTGGTCCTTCGACTTCTGCGCCAGGATCACCACGACCAGCAAAAACGCGGCGATGACCTCGACAATCAACAGCAAACTGATGAGTAATGACATGATCTTCTTGCTCCTACATCCTGAACGCCAAACCTTCTAGACGGCGGCGCGCACAATGTCAATGAACGACTTGGCGTCCAGCGCCGCTCCGCCGATCAGCCCGCCATCGATGTCCGGCATGCCGAACAGCTCCTTGGCGTTGCCGGGCTTGACGCTGCCGCCGTATTGAATCCGCACGCCCTGCGCCACCGTCTCGTCGTACAGCTCCGTCAACACCTTGCGGATCAGGGCATGCACTTCCTGTGCCTGCTCGCTGGTGGCGGTCCGGCCTGTCCCGATCGCCCAGACCGGCTCGTAGGCAATCACGGAATCGAGCAGCTCCTTGGCCGACAATTTCGCCAGGCTGCCCTTGATCTGGGTCGTGATGATCTCTTCTACCCGACCGAGTTCGCGCTCCCCCAGCGTCTCGCCCACGCACACGATCGGATGCAGGCTCGATGCCAGCGCCGCCTTGGTCTTGCGATTGACGATCTCATCCGTCTCGCCGAAATACTGCCGGCGCTCGCTGTGCCCCAGGATCACGTAGTGGCAATACAGCTCGCGGAGCATGCCCGCGCAGATTTCACCGGTGTAGGCCCCGCCCTTCTCCCAGTGCATGTTCTGCGCGCCCAGGTCGAGGTGCGTGCCCTGCACCAGCTCGCTGACCGTCGCCAGCGCCGTGAATGGCGGACACACCACCACTTCCACTTCGCGAAAATTCGCCAGGTCCGTCTTCAAGGCATTCACCAGCCCCGCCGCCTCGGCGGTCGTCATGTTCATCTTCCAGTTTCCGGCTACAATTTTTTTACGCATGTCGTGCTCCTCTTTGCTTCCGCAAGTACCTGTTACAATCCAATTCTCACTTGTCGTCCAGTGCCGCCACCCCGGGCAGCTCCTTGCCCTCGAGAAACTCGAGGCTTGCGCCGCCGCCGGTGCTGATGTGCGTCATCTTCCCCGCCAGCCCACTCTGGTTCACCGCGCTGACGCTGTCGCCGCCGCCGATGATGCTCGTCGCCCCGCTCTCCGCCACCGCCCGGCAGACGCCCAGCGTGCCCGCCGCAAACGGCGCCATCTCGAAGCAACCCATCGGGCCGTTCCAGACCACCGTCTTCGCGCCGCGGATCGCCACCGCGTAGAGCTCGGTCGTCTTCGGCCCGATGTCCAGCGCCATCCAGCCTTCCGGAATGTCGTTGCCCACCGTCTGCGTCGCCGCTGCCGCGTCGAATTGATCCGCCGCCACGTTGTCCACCGGCAGCAGGAACTGCTTCCCGTTGGCCTGGGCCTTCTCCATCATCTCGCGGGCGTAGTCGAGCTGGTCTTCCTCGCACAGGCTCTTGCCCACGTCGTGCCCCTGCGCTTTCAGGAACGTATAGGCCATGCCGCCGCCAATAATCAGCGTGTCCACCTTGTCCAGCAGGTTCTTCACCACCGCCAGCTTGTCGCTGACCTTCGCGCCGCCCAGGATCGCCACGAACGGCCGCTCCGGGTTGTTCACCGCGTCGCCCAGATACTGAATTTCCTTCTCCATCAGGAATCCCGCCACGCTGGTGCCGATGTACCGGCAAATCACCGCCGTCGAGGCGTGCGCACGGTGCGCCGTCCCGAACGCGTCGTTCACGAACAGATCCCCGTACGACGCCAGCTTCCGCGCCATCGCCTGCTGTTGTTCCTTCAGCTCCGCCTTCTTGGCCTTCAGCTCCTCGTCGGTCATGTCGTCGGTCTTTTTGACCTTCGCTTCTTCTTCCTTGTAGAAGCGCGTGTTCTCCAGCACCAGCACCTCGCCGGGATTCAAGGCCGACACCTCGGCGTCGGCCGCCTGGCAGTCCGCCGCAAACGCCACCGGCCGGCCCAGCACCTTCGCCAGATGCTCCGCCACCGGCTTCAGGCTGAAGTCCGCCTCGTAACCCTTGCCCTTCGGCCGGCCCAAATGGCTCATCAGCACCAGGCGCGCGCCCTGCTCGAGGATGTAGCGGATCGACGGCAGCGCCGCCGTCACCCGCGTGTCGTCGGAGATCACCCCGCCCTTGATCGGCACATTGAAATCCACGCGCATCACGACGCGCTTCCCGCCCAGTTCCACATCCTTCAGCGTCTTCTTGTTCATGGCATACTCCTGATAATTCCATGGCCGGTTTCATCCGGCCCCGCATACGGAGACGGAGAACGGCGGCCCGCCGTTCTCCGTTCCCGGTCGACCCTCTCGCCGACTACTTGACCGTGTTCATGTGGACGATCAAATCGAGCAGCTTGTTGGAATAGCCCCACTCATTGTCGTACCACGAGACCACCTTCGCGAAATTCGGGTTCAGCATGATCCCAGCGCCCGCATCGAAGATCGATGTCCGCGGATCGTGGTTGAAGTCCGTCGAGACCACGTCATCCTCGGTATAGCCCAGGATGCCCTTCATCTCGCCTTCCGAGGCCGCCTTCATCGCCGCCTTGATCGCCGCATAGGCCGATTCCGTGTCCGAGCCGGCGGCCTTGTCGAGTCGCACCGTCAGATCCACCACCGACACGTTCAGCGTCGGGATGCGAAACGCCATGCCCGTCAGCTTACCCGCCAGCGCCGGAATGACCTTCCCGACCGCCTTGGCCGCGCCCGTCGACGACGGAATGATGTTGCCCGCCGCCGCGCGCCCGCCGCGGAAATCCTTCTTGCCGCCCGGTCCGTCGACCGTCTTCTGGGTCGCCGTCGTCGCATGCACGGTCGTCATCAGGCCTTCCAGGATGCCCCAGTTGTCGTTCAGCACCTTCGCCACCGGCGCCAGGCAGTTGGTTGTGCACGACGCGTTCGACACATATTCCTCGCCCTTGTAGGTCGTGTGGTTCACGCCCATCACGAACATCGGCGTGTCGTCCTTCGACGGCGCGCTCATCACCACGCGCTTGGCGCCGGCCTTCAAGTGGCCTTCCGCCTTCGCCTTCTCCAGGAAAAATCCCGTCGATTCGCAGATGTATTCCGCGCCGACATCGCCCCACTTCAAGGCCGCCGGATCCTTCTCCGCCGTCAGGCGGATCGTCTGGCCGTTCACGATCAGCGCGCCATCCGCCGCTTCCACCGTGCCCGGGAACCGGCCATGGATGCTGTCATACTTCAGCATGTAGGCCAACTGCTTCGAATCAAACAGATCGTTGATGCCGACCACTTCAATTGCCGGATTTTCCACCGCCGCGCGAAATACCAACCGCCCGATGCGGCCAAATCCATTGATGCCAACCTTAATCGCCATTGTCTTATTCTCCGTAAGGGTTCTGTACTTGTTCACCGCCTGGACCCCAGGTCCGCATAACGGCGGAATTGCGCGGCACTCTACCCCCCCTCCCCAACCCCGTCAATCTCTCATTCACCCGAATATCGACAAGAAAAACGGTTTACCCCGCCTCTCCGGATTTGGAAAAACATCACAGTTAATTAAGTGTGATAATTTCCACCCCTCTTCTGTACCAACGTCATTCCATCGACTCCCCTTCAAGGTTGAATCCCCCCCGCGCCATCCGGTAGGGTTCCCCCCCATGAACACCACCCCGCATATCCTCGTCACCGGCGGCGCCGGCTACCTCGGCTCCATCCTCGTCCCCACCCTGCTCGCGCGAGGCTTCGCCGTCACCGCCGTCGACAACTTCCTCTACGGCCAAACCTCCCTCCTCGATTGCTGCGCCAACGAGAAGTTTACGGTCGTCCGCGGCGACGTCCGCGACGAACGCCTCATGCTGCCGCTCCTGAAGAAGGCCGACGTCGTCATGCCGCTGGCCTGCCTCGTCGGCGCCCCGCTCTGCGCCCAGAAGCCCGTCGAGGCCCGCACCATCAACCTCGACGCCATTCTCATGCTCCTGAAGAACGCCTCGAAGGAGCAGCGCTTCATCTCCCCCACCACCAACTCCGGCTACGGTGTCGGCCAGCCCGGCGTCTTCTGCACCGAAGAAACCCCCATGAACCCCATCTCCCTCTACGGCATCCTCAAGGTCGAACTCGAGAAAGCCCTCCTCGGCGCCGGCGCCGTCTCCCTGCGGCTCGCCACCGTCTGCGGTGTCAGCCCCCGCATGCGCCTCGACCTGCTCGTCAACGATTTCACCTACCGCGCCGTCACCGACCGCTTCGTCGTCCTCTTCGAGGCCCATTTCAAGCGCAACTACATCCACGTCCGCGATGTCGCCCGCGCCTTCCTCCACGCCCTCGACCACTTCGACGCGATGCAAGGCCAGCCCTACAACGTCGGCCTCTCCGACGCCAACCTCTCCAAGATGGAACTCTGCCTCGAAATCCAAAAGCAGATCCCCGAGTTCACCATCATGGAAGCCCCCATCGGCCAGGACCCCGACCAGCGCAACTACATCGTCAGCAACGAAAAGATCGAAGCCACCGGCTACCAGCCCCAGGTCTCCATCCAGCGCGCCATCGCCGAACTCATCAAAGGCTTCCAGGTCGTCCGCCGCAACCAGCACGCCAATGTCTAGGTTTTCCACCGTGTGGGAAAAATGCCTGTCCCGCCCCGGCGGGATTTTCCATAGCGTGGAAAAAATGGCGAAAAGTTTTCCATGCTGTGGAAAATTTCCCGAAAAGTTTTCCATGCTGTGGAAAAATCGCGAAAAAGTTTTCCATACCGTGGAAAACCCGGCTCCAGCCCCCCCCGCCCCTGTCCCAGACCCCCCCGGGCTGGTC
>CAYNSH010000105.1:0-10413 GCA_964399775.1 uncultured Verrucomicrobiota bacterium | reverse complement strand
CGCCATGCCCCCGCTCCCTGCACCAGCACCGCCATCAGCCCCAACGTCAGCAGCAACTTTTTCATCGCCAATCTCCTTTTTTCTGGCACGCCTCTCCCTGCTTGTTTCATGGTGAAGAACCGCCCGGGCAAGGTCAAACTCAATAGTGCAAATCGTTGCAGAACGCACAACCGCCTGCAGGCGGGACTGCAAACCCGGACGGTCCCCGTCCACGGATTCGATCCGGGGAGCCATGGTTCGGATCCGTGAAATCCGTCCCGACCTCTTTCAGAGTCGGGATCCGTAGCTGGCTGTTCCTGATCAGGAGTCAGCAGGCAGGGGACAGTAAGGCTTGTCCGTTCCATCCGTAGCTTGGTTGTCCCGGCGGCGCGGCCTCATTCGTTGCCGCCCCGGGCCGGACAGCGGCATTGCCTTGGCGCTCTCCTCACGGAGCGACGGCGGGGGACCGGACCGTCCGAAAGCCTAAGTCGCGGCTGTCGCGGTCGGCCATGTAGCTGGAGCCGCGGTGGCCAACCCGGCAGGTGTTGGCGTAGTGGGTCCAAGCGCCGCCGCGAATCACACGCTGGGTGCCCTCATATCCCGGATACCAATCGTAACACCACTCCCACACGTTCCCCGCCATGTCGTGCAATCCATAGCCGTTGGCCGCAAACGAACCCACGGGCGACGTGTATGGCGACCCGCCCGTGGCGTACGCCGGGTGATGTTCCCGCGTCGGGCTGGTGTCGTAGCTGTCATAAGTGGAACTATAGTAGTTCGCCCTTGCGTGCTGGATCGTGTCGGCATCGCCCCACGGGAAGCGACGGCTGGCCACGCCGCCGCGGGCCGCATACTCCCATTCATGGCCGGTTGGCAGCCGGTAGCCTGCCGCAGACGCCTGGACGACGTTGTCCGCCCGGCCGGTCTTGTACACGGCCCCATCGACCGTATAGACGGCCGGACGGCCCTCTTTTTGGCTGCGCGCGTTGCACCACTTCACCACGTCGTACCAATTCACCGTTTGCACCGGGTGGTTCGCCGCCTTGCCGCTTCCGGCGTGGTCGAAGCTGTAGCCGTTGGCAATGGCCCAGACATACACCTCGTCCCACAGCGCCTTCGTCACCTTGTACTTGTCCATGTAGAAGGAATCCACCGTCAGGCTGTAGGTGGCGGGGTACCAATCTCCATGCGATTCCCCCGCCCCCAGCGGATTCGTCCCCGCGTTCGTTCCGCCGGGAATCATCACCATCCCCCCCGGGGCGGTCTGCACGCCGAACCGCGACCATGCCGCCGTGCGCATGTTCACCACCCATTGCCGGTCCGCCCCGTTGATCCAGTGCCACGCGCCGTTGCCTTGCGCAAAAGCGAAGGCCCAGTTGTAGAACACCCAGCCCGTCGCCATGGCCGAGTTCGGCAGGCGCGCCCACCGCCCGTTGGACATGTTCACCACCCATTGCCGGTCGGCCGTGTTGAACCAATACCAGTCGCCCGCCGCGCTGTCGTACGCCCATGGGTGGTTGTGATACACCCAGCCCGCCGGCCGCCATGCCGCCGCGTTCTGCACCAGCACCGCCATCAGCCCCAAGGCCGCAATCCACTTCTTCATGGCCTACCTCCTGTTACGCACAAGCGACTTTCGGATTCCACGCCGGATCATGCCTGCAATATTGCCACGTTGGGGATCCATAAGCCAATGGGGGTCACAAGTCCAATCGTATGACCACCCGGAACCCAAGGATGGTGCCGGTGTAGCCTGGCTCTACGGCAGCCCGATAGCCCACGCGGCAAACTGCCGCACTGCTCCACCAACTGCCTCCGCGCATCTGCCGCATCCCCGGATGGTCCGGATGCAAATCGAAACACAACTCCGCCACGTTGCCGGCCATGTCGAAGAGGCCGTAGCCGTTGGCCGCAAACGAACCCACCGGGCTGGTGTAGGGAAGCACTCCCACGAAGTACATGGGGTGGTAGCCTCGCGTCGGACTGGAGTCATAGCCGTACGCGTCGCTGCTTTGATAGTTGGCGCGTTCGTGGAAGATCGATTGCGTGTCGGCCCAGGGGAACCGTCGTCCCGTCGCTCCCCCGCGCGCCGCGAATTCCCACTGGCGGGCCGTAGGCAGCATGTAGCCCGACTGGCCGAAGACGAGCCCCAAGAGGACATTGTCCCTCCTGCCCGTCCGGTAGATCACGCCGCTGGCGTAATACATCACCGGCCGCCCCTCCATCTCGCTGCGCGCATTGCACCATTTGACCGCATCGTACCAGTTGATGCTCTGCACCGGATGGGTCGGCCCCTTGCCGGAACCCGAGTTGTCAAAGGTGTATCCGTTGGCAATCGCCCATGCGCGAACTTCGTCCCATTGCGCCTTGGTGACCTCATGCCGGCCGAAGTAGAAGGAGTTCACCGTCACGCTGTAGGCCCCGAAATCCGGGTCGGTTCCCGCATTCGTTCCGCCGGGGATCAACACCATCCCGGCCGGAGCCGGAGAAACGGGCGGTACCCCGCCGACGCCAAACCGCGACCACGTCCCCGTGCGCATGTTGATCACCCATTGCCGGTCCGTCTCGTTGATCCAGTGCCACGCCCCGTTGCTTTGCGCATAGGCGAAGGCCCAGTTGTAGTACACCCAACCGGTCGCCAGGGCCGAGTTCGGCAGGCGCGCCCACCGCCCGTTGGACATGTTCACCACCCATTGCGTGTCCGGGGTGTTGAACCAATGCCAGTCGCCCGTCGCGCTGTCGTACGCCCACGGATGGTTGTGATACACCCACCCCGCCGGCCGCCACGCCCCCGCCCCCTGCACCAGCACCGCCAGCAGCCCCAACGTCAGCAGCAGCTTCTTCATTGCCTACCTCCGGTTTACCAAAACGCATCCAAGTGCGGAGACCATGGGCTCTCCTCAACCGGATGCATTTTGGAACGGAACAACGGCCGCGTCAAACCCTAATGAAAAAATCGTGGAAATCGTGGAATGGGGGAATGATGGAATATTGACGGACGAAAGCACGGGCAAATCCCAGGGTCCGAAGTCCGGGGTCATTTTCAGCTACGGATGGAACCGGGAGGGTACGGATTCGACCTGAAGACCCCAGGGTTCGAATCCGTGAAATCCGTGCCCAACGGCTCCGTCTCGTGCCCAACCGCGGCTTGCCCCCCATGGTTTACGGGGCGACGGAGAAGGTCCGCACCGACCGGAACCCCCGGGTTTGGGTGACGGTGGCAGGTTCGGAGAAGAAGGGGGTATACACCCGGCAGGTATAGGCGAAGGAAAAATAACTGCCGCCGCGAACCTCGCGGCGCGAGTCCACATAATCCGAATGCCAATTGAAGCACCATTCCCACACGTTGCCCGCCATGTCGTACAACCCGTACCCGTTAGGCGCAAACGAACCCACCGGACTGGTAAAGGGAGCGCTTCCTGTGTTGTATGCAGGATGATATCCACGCGTTGGACTGGTGTCATAGGGGTAAAAAGCGTCGCTGGCGTAATTCGCCCGCGCATGCTGGATCAGATCGCTGTCGCCCCACGGAAACCGGCGGTTGCGTGCGCCGCCGCGGGCGGCGTATTCCCATTCAATGGCCGTCGGCAACCGATACCCGACGGTGGCGGTCTGGACGACGAGGTCGTTCTGTCCGCTCCTGTACACCCACTCCGTGGGGGTGGGGACGAAGGTGAAATAGACATAAACCGGCGTCAGTCCTTCCTTCTCGCTCCGGGCATTGCACCATTTGACCGCATCGTACCAGTTGACCGAATGCACCGGATGGTTCGCCGCCTTGCCCAACCCGGCGTTGTCGAACGTGTAGCCGTTGGCCAGCGCCCACGCGCGAACTTCCTCCCACAACGACCGGGTCACCTCGTGTCGATCCATGTAGAACGGATTTACCGTCAGGCTGTAGTCCCCGGAGTCCGGGTTGGTGCCCTCATTTGTTCCGCCGGGGATCAGCACCATGCCCGGCGGAGCCGTCGACACGCCGAACCGAGACCAGATGGCCGTACGCATGTTCACCACCCATTGCCGGTCCGCCCCGTTGATCCAATGCCAGGCGCCGTTGCTTTGCGCATAGGCAAAGGGCCAGTTGTAGAACACCCAGCCCGTCGCCAGGGCCGAGTTCGGCAGGCGCGCCCACCGCCCGTTGGACATGTTCACCACCCATTGCGTGTCCGGGGTGTTGAACCAATGCCAGTCGCCCGTCGCGCTGTCGTACGCCCACGGATGGTTGTGATACACCCACCCCGCCGGCCGCCACGCCCACGCCCCCTGCACCAGCACCGCCAGCAGCCCCAACGTCAGCAGCAGCTTCTTCATGTCCAACCTCCGGTTTTTCAAACGCATCCAGGCGCGGAGACCATGGGTTCTCCTCAACCAAGTGCATTTTGGGGCGGAACATAGAACCAGGTCAAACCATAAAGAATTATTTTTACGTCACGCCCCCCGCCGCCTGGCGCGGCATAAGCGAATGGCCGGCGGCAAGCCGGGCCACGTGGATATGGCTGAACGGGCCGCACGCGTAACGCCCAGGCCCCCCACTCCCTTTATAGGGTGTCTTTT
Source organism: uncultured Verrucomicrobiota bacterium (assembly GCA_964399775.1). Classification (GTDB taxonomy): domain Bacteria; phylum Verrucomicrobiota; class Kiritimatiellia; order CAIQIC01; family Lenti-01; genus Lenti-01. The sequence continues at coordinate 5,880 of CAYNSH010000105.1, read as the reverse complement.
TGGGGGGCCGTGTCAGGCATTACGTTTAACGATCCATAGATCCTGAAGCCCCCACCACTCCCCCTGAATGAAGCGAATGTCCAGCGACCCCGTTTGCCGGCGAATCTCCGCGAAGGCAAACTCGGGCGAGACCACGGTGCATCCATATTCGTTGGGATCAATGTCCTCCTGCTCCGTCATTGGCGCAAACCAAAATCCGTCCGGAGGCAAGGTCTTCAATTTCATCTGGGCCGCGGTGACCCATCCATGCGTCGTGAAAATCAGATATCCAGGCGCCGCCAGAGAATTGAACAAGGCGTTGACCCAGGCTCCCCACGTGCTGCGCGGCATATGCGAAAAAAACGACAAGGCAAACACCACGTCGTAGGTGCGATCGGGCGAAAAGCGCCCCGGTTCCGATGCCGACTGGAGCGTCTTGACCCCGAGAGTTTCAGACAGAAATCGGATTGCTTCCGGGTGAATGTCGCAACTGACCAGATCAAAAAGGGGGTTCTTCTTCAGATGCCGGCTGACGCATCCATATCCGGACGCAAACTCCAGCAACCCCACCTTGCGTCCTTTGGGCAAGTCGAGCGATTGAACGATTCCAGCCAATTTCGAAGACGAACGCTCTCCATCTTCGAAGTAGTAGTCGATGGGAACCCGAGGCTGGGACGCGTGCTGAGGGAGATTGAAATGCCACCAATAGATGAAATCCAACAGATGCACGTCGGGCTCCACGTCGTACCGAGCGGCGGCAATCCGATTCCAATCCAGCAATTGGGGAGTAAACTGCTGGATGGTGGGTGGTCCATTCGGCGCGGATTCCTGCTTCACGGCGCCCTCGGGGGCCAGAGGATCCGCCGCCGCCTGCGGTTCGTTCGCGGGCTCCCGGAGTCCCATTCGGGTTGCCCAGCCGTTGATCATCTTGTTGATGGTTTGGATTCGGCTCATTGATTGTCCTTCGCTTGCCTGTCCGTGCGTTGATGCTTCTTGTGCTTCTTGGAAATTCAAGTCCCACTGGTTCGGCAAGGTAGCAAGACAACGCGGCTCCTTCCAGCGAAAAGGCGGCCATTCGGATTGTTGGGGCGAGGGACAAATCCCGACATCCGAACGAAGACCGTTCAGCACCGGATGGAACCGGGAGGGTACGGATTCGATCCGGAGATCCATGGTTCGAATCCGTGAAATCCGTATATTCCGTAGCTGGCTGTTCCGGCTGTCACCCCTCGATCCGCCGCGCCCTATTTACCCGCCCGTGGAGGGCCGGGCGCATCTACCGCAAAGCGTCCGGCCTGTAGCTGCGCTCGTTGAGCGCGGCCGCCCTCGCTATCGCCCCGGCCGACCGCTCACCGAGCGCCGGCATCCAGAACCGTCCGGAAGCCGTAGTAGTCGAGAACGGCCCCCGGGGGGTCGTGGCTAAGGCGGCCTACCCGGCAGTGGGTGGCGTGGCTGCGCCAACTGCCGCCGCGACCCACGCGGCGGGTGTTCACATAATCCGGATGCCAATCAAAGCACCATTCCGTCACGTTTCCCGCCAAGTCGTGCAATCCGTACTCGTTGGCCGTAAACGAACCCACCGGCGCCGTGTAGGGCTCGGCCCCCACCGCATAGACGGGATGATACCCCAACGTCAGGCTGCCATCGTAGAGGATATCGCCGCGGGCAATATAGTTCGCCAGATCATGCGTGATCACATAGCCCCAAGGAAACCGGCGGCTGGCCACCGTGCCCCGCGCGGCGTATTCCCATTCATCGCTCGTCGGCAGCCGATACCCGGCGACGGGAATCTGACTAACGACGTTCAAGGAGCCGGCCCGGTATACCCCCGCGATGGTCCAATACACCGGCGGCCGTCCCTCCATCTCGCTCCTGGCATTGCACCATTTGACGGCGTCATACCAGCTGACGGAATGCACCGGATGGTTCCACGCCTTCCCCGAGCCGGGATTGTCAAACTCGTACCCATTGGCAATGGCCCATGCACGGACGTAGTTCCAATATTCCCGGTTCACTTCGTGTTGGTCCATGTAAAACGCGGAAACCGTCAGGCTATAGGCGCCGAAGTCCGAATCGGCCCCCGTCTTCGTTCCGCGGGGAATCAGCACCATCAACGCCGGAGCCGTCGATACGCCGAACCGCGACCATGCCGCCGTGCGCATGTTGACCACCCACTGACGGTCCGCCCCGTTGATCCAATGCCACGCCCCGTTGCTTTGCGCATAGGCGAACGCCCAGTTGTAGTACACCCAGCCCGTCGCCAGGGCCGAACTCGGCAGGCGCGCCCACTGCCCGTTGGACATGTTCACCACCCATTGCGTGTCCGAAGTGTTGAACCAATGCCAGTCGCCCGTCGCGCTGTCGTACGCCCACGGATGGTTGTGATACACCCACCCCGTCGGCCGCCACGCCCCCGCCCCCTGCACCAGCACCGCCATCAGCCCCAACGTCATCAGCAGCTTCTTCATGTCCAACCTCCGGTTCTTGTAACGCATCCAGGCGCCCCGACCACGGGCTCTCCTCAACCAGACGCATTTTGGAACGGATTACCGGCCGGGTCAAATCCTAATGAATACAAATCATGAAAATCGTGGAAAGGGGAAAGGGGAATAATGGAAGGATGGATTTTGGATGTTGGAATATTGGCGGACGAAGGCATATCTACAGGATCGTATCTGTGTCCATCAGTGTTCAGCTACGGATGGAACCGGGATTGTACGGATTCGATCCGAAGATCCATGGTTCGATTCCGTATAATCCGTACCGTCCGTAGCTCGGCTGTTCCCGCTGCCGATCCGACGCGCCCAACGGGCGCATCTACAGCCAAGAGATCCATCTGTAGCTGCGCTCGTTGAGCGCGGCCACCCTCGCTATCGCCCCGGGCCGGCCGATGGCTCACGGAGCGACGGCGGGAGTCAGAACCGAACGAAAACCGACGCTGCTGTAGCTGCCCGCCGGATGGCCGGGGCCCCGACGGCCAACCCGGCAAAGATTGGCAAAGGAAGCCCAACCCCCCCCGCGAGATAGGCGGTATACGCCCGCCTCCCCCGGGAACCAATCAAAGCACCATTCCGAGACATTGCCCGCCAGGTCGTACAGTCCGTACCCGTTGGCCGCAAACGATCCCACCGGGGCGGTGTAAGGCAGCATTCCAATGGCATAGGCCGGGTGGAAACCCCTCGGATCGCTCATGTCGTAGCTGTCGGAATCGCTGCTTCGGTAATTCGCCCGCACGTGCTGGATGTCGTCGCTGTCGCCCCAGGGGAACCGACGGCTGTCGGCGCCGCCCCGGGCCGCGTATTCCCATTCATCGCTCGTCGGCAGCCGGTATCCGGCGACCGCCGTCTGGACCACGTTGTCGGCCTGGCCGGTCTTGTACACGCCCCCGTTCACCGTATACACCACCGGACGCCCCTCCTTCTCGCTGCGGGCGTTGCACCACTTCACGCAGTCGTACCAGTTGACGAAATGCACCGGATGATCCGCCGCCTTGCCCCGGCCCGGTTGCAATCCGTACAAGTCATCTTCGAAGCGGTATCCATTGGCTATGGCCCACGTGTAGACGTCGTCCCACTGCTCCTTCGTCACCTCGTACGGGTCCATGTAGAACGGCTCCACCGTCAGGTGGTAGGTGGCGGGATAATAGTCCGGATCATGAGCTTCCCCCGCCCCAAGCGGATTGGTCCCCGCCGGCGCCCCCCCGGGGATCAGAACCATGCCCGCCGGAACCGGCCATACACCGAACCGCGACCACGCCCTCGTGCGCATGTTCACCACCCATGGCCGGTCCGGCTCGTTGATCCAGTGCCAGGCCCCGTTGTGTTGGGCATAGGCGTAGGCCCAGTTGTAAAACACCCAGCCCGTCGCCAGGGCCGAACTCGGCAGGCGCGCCCATTGTCCGTTGGACATGTTCACCACCCATTGCGTGTCGGGATTGAACCAATACCAGTCCCCCGTTGCACGGTCGTGCGCCCAGGGATGCTGGTGATACACCCACCCCGCCGGACGCCACGCCCCCGCCCCCTGCGCCAGCACCGCCATCAGTCCCAACATCAGCAGCCGCTTCTTCATTGCCTTCCTCCGGTTGTTCAAACGCATCCAGGCGCGGAGTCAAGGGCTCTCCCCAACCGGGTGCATTTTGGGACGAACCAATGGGCCAGGTCAAATCCTAATGAATATACATATTGGAATAATGGAAGGATGGAATAATGGCGGACGAAGGCATATCTACAGGATCGTATCTGTGTCCATCCGTGTGCATCCGTGGTTCGTACCTCGAAATCCTTTAAGGGATGAGCAGCCAACCACGGATGGACACCGATGGACACGGATGGGGACAAGGCCGAGGGTCGAGATCGGTGTTCCGCTACGGATGGGACGGGGATTCTACGGATTCGCGCCGTAGATCCATGGTTCGGATCCGTGAAAATCTTCAGGTCCGCTTGATCGCCAACACGATGTCCTGCCCGGAAAGAAACGTATCCCGTCCGCACCAGGAGCCATAACGAATGGGGTCGGTGATCTCCAGGCCGGCCTTGGCGAACATCTTGCGCACTCGTCCCTCTTCAAAGGCCACCGCCATTTCCGGCTCGGCGCGGCTGATGCTCAGGTATCCCCCGAGATCATGGCGGAAATCGAAGGCCGACTTCCCCTGCCCCATCAGGGCGCGAGACTCGTCGTTGAGAATGAAAAACGTGTGCAGGCACCGTCCTCCCGGCTTGAGTACGCGCGCGCATTCTGCCAGATAGCGCTCGATCTCCGCCGGCGGCATGTGAGTGAATACGGATTTGCTGAAGGCGAAGTCGAAGAGGTCGGATTCATAGGGAAATACGTATTGCGCCGCCGCCTGCCGGCCTTGCGGATAATACGTGGGGTTGTACAAATCCGCTTGCTCGAACCGGAAGTGGGGATAGCGCGACGTAATATGCTTCTGGCACCAGGCGACGCCTTGCGGAATCAGATCAAACCCCCGGTAAGCGCCCGGGCCGGACAGATACCGGGTCAGCGGCAGCGCACAGCGACCGATGCCGCAGCCGATGTCCAATACCCGTTCATGCGGCTTCAAGCCCCCCAACTCGATGAAGTATTGAAGAAACTGCTCGCCCACGATCCTGAATTCCGGATCGTATCCATAGAGAAACGCCAGGCGCCGAGGCGGAATCATGGGGTCGCGCCGGCCGGTGATGACATCCAGCAGGTCGAGAAACCCATATCCCGACTTGCGCACAAGGCGATGCACACGGTCGGGCCACTGACGCATGGACAACCCGTTCATGTCAGCCCCCCTTCACCACGTGACATCCATCACTCGGGTTCCCGCCGCTGCGGAGTCCTGTGGGGCATTGCCGCCAGTCCATTTCATGGCCAACCGTTGTAGTCCGCACCCCCGACCAAAAGCAAGGGGAAATCAATTCATGAACATGACGTGGAGGGACGGAAGGCCGAGGGCCGAGGTCGGTGTTCAGCACGGGATTGTACGGATCCGATCCGAAGACTTATGTCCGAATCCGTGCAATCCGCGTAATCCGTAGCTGGCTGTTCCTGATCAGGAGTCAGGAGACGGGGGACAGGGGACAGTGTCCGGTCCTGAAATAGGTTGTCACTTTGCATGAGGAGGCGTCGAAGTGAAGACAACCCTGAGATACAGCCAGGCGTTCAAGAAGCAGGTAGTGGAAGAGATTGCGGGCGGGAAGTTCAGCTCGGCGGGCCGGGCGAGTAAGGCGTATGGTATCGCCGGAGCGGACACGGTTATCAACTGGCTACGCCAATTTGGCCGGGCGGATCTGTTCCCCAAGCGAATAAGGATAGAAACGATGAATGAACGTGACGAGCTGAAGGAATCGCGCAAGCGGATCCGGGCATTGGAGGCCGCCTTGGCAGACGCCCACATGGATCGGTGCT
>CAYNSH010000104.1:0-10625 GCA_964399775.1 uncultured Verrucomicrobiota bacterium | reverse complement strand
AGAACCATGAGTCAACCAACAAGAATAAGTGACAACCCGAAATCAGGACTCGACATGTCCGTTCCATCCGTAGCTGTCTGTTCCGGCCGTCGATCCGACGCGCCCTATTTACCCGCCCGTGGAGGGGCGGGCACCCATCCGGACCATTCTGACTCCTGTATCCTGACTTCTGAATACTTCCCGACTACGGCCGGCGCTCCCACCGCCCCGCCGCCATGTTGCGGAACCAGCGGGGATGGGTCGCCCCGTTGTACCACAGCCACGCGCGGTCGTTGGCGCGGTACAGGAACGGATACTGGGTGCTGCGGGTGTAGAGCCAGCCCATGTCCTGAGCGTACAGCCAAATGTGTTGCGGCGTCGCGCTCGCCGGCACGTAGAAGAATCGGTGCTTGTTGTGCCAAATCCACCCGGCACTCCCCATCGGGATATAATCCCCAAACCACGCCAGCCGCCGCCACCCGCCGCCGATGCTGGCGTGGCCGGCGTCCCACGCCGGAGCTTTCGAACCTGCCAGATGGGCCGCGGTCCCGACCACGGCCTTCACGAAGTTGGCATGGTACGCCAGGTTGATCCGCGCCAGCGTGTCGTTGGCGGTGTGGTAATGGGGGTTGAAATCCGACACGTCGTCCTGGATCGCGCAGACTGCGGGATAGCCGGCGGCCAGGAAGGAGTAGTGGTCGCTCCAATCCGACATTTCCGCGATGATGCGCGGGGCCAGGCTCGGCCGGAGCCCGTAGGTGTGCACCACGTTGGTGAACGCGGCCGCAATGCGCCGGTCGGCGGCATGGCCCGGGGAGGAAACGGGCCGGACATAGAGATGCAAGACCCCGTCGTTGTCCCCGTCCCACCCGATCATGTCGAGATTGAGGACCGCCACGATGTCGTCGCCCGCCGCCCGAGCCGCCCGCGCATACACTTCGCTGCCGAGCATCCCTTGTTCCTCGCCGGTGAAGAGCACGATCCGGATCGTCCGCTCGAACGAATATCCACCGAGGATTTCGGCCACCGCCAGCGCGGCGACGACGCCGCTGGCGTTGTCGTCCGCTCCCGGCGCCTTGCCGGCGGCCGGCATGTCGTCGATGTGGGCGCACACGACGACGATCTCCGCCGCGGCGGCGCCTGCGCCGGGCCGGACCGCGACCACGTTGCGGTTGGATCGCCCGCCGTTGGTCCATCCATGCCAGCCGGCTTGCCACCCCTGCTCCTCGAACCGCACGCGGGCCAGCGCCGTCGCCCGCCGAAGCGGAACGCCGGAGTTCTGGTGCCGCGTGTAGATGTTGGTGAAGATCCCGTCGGCCATCACGGGGCGCTCGCCCGTCAGATCCGCGAAGGCCAGGTAGAGATTCGTCGGCCGCACTTGCGCCATCATCGCGGCGACCATCGCGTTGCTGGCGAACGTCGCCATCCGGGAGACGCCGGAGAGATCCCGCGCCCGCGACGGAACGAGATCCGGCGGAACCGGCGCCGGGCGCCGACATTGGAATCCCAGATGCGCCAGTTCCTCGAGTTCGTCGCCCGAAACGGCGCGCACCAGCAGGCGCCGCCCGTCGTCGTGCACGACGTCAAACCGCTTGCGGGCGGCCGCCCGCGCCCCGGGCCTGAATTCATAGGCCAGGATGTAGTCTGCAGACTCCGCGTTGTCGTCCAGGATCCGGAAGCTCCATCCCGATGACTCCAGTTGGCCCGCCTCGGCCTTCACCAGCAGATAGTCCCGGCCGGAGGCGTCCTGCAACTGCGCAAGGACCGGAAGGGGGAAGTCGGACGCCGGGCCACGGAGGTCGACGCGGGCCAATTGGACCCCGGCTTCGGCCGGGCAAATGGATATCGTCGCCCACAGCCAACATGCCCAGGCTCCGGCCATCCATTTCATGGCTGCCGCTCCTACGGCCGGCGCTCCCACGCGCCCGTCGCCATGTTGCGGAACCAGCGCGGATTGCGGGATCCGTTGTACCACAGCCACGCGCGGTCGTTGGCGCGGTACAGGAACGGATACTGGGTGCTGCTGGTGTAGAGCCAGCCCATGTCCTGCGCATACAGCCAGAGGTTTTGCGGCGTCGCGCTCGCCGGCACGTAGAAGAATCCGTGCCTGTTGTGCCAGATCCACCCATCACTTCCCATCGGGACGTAATCCCCGAACCACGCCAGCCGCCGCCACCCGCCGCCGAGACTCTGGTAGCCCGCATCCCACGCGTTGCCCGCATGGGAGAGCAGCCGGGCCCGGAAGGCGGCCTCGTCCGTCTGCCGGCCGGTCGTCCGATCCAGGTAGTTCATCGAATCGCCGGGGGTGATCACGCAGATCATCGGAAGGGTGAAGGTGCCCAAGCCGCCCGCATACGTTGTCCATTCCGTGGAACTGTCCACATTGCAATACCACCCGACGTAATGGGGATCGATCGCCTGCCGGATGCTCGCTCGCTCGCACATGTCGTTCTTCATGTACGCCGTATTGGCGCATCCATCCCGCCCCGCCAGGAGCAAGACGAGTTTGCCCGAACCTTGCGCCGCCGCCACCGCGGCGGCGCGCGTCGTCGCCCAGGAAATCGCGGCTTGCGCCGTCGCCTGCATCATCCAACCGGCCACGACCACCAACCCCAGCCACGTTGTCCGACTGTTCATCTTTCACCTCTACATGCAGCCTGAGATGGCCCGTGCCGGGAACCGTTCCCGGCTCTCCGGGTCTCACACGGCCGCAAAACGGATGCCGCACACGACGGCGCTACGGCCGGTATTCCCACCGGCCGGTCTTGAAGTTCATGAACCAGCGCGGATTCGTACCGCCGTTGTACCAAAGCCAGGCGCCGTCCAAAGAGCGAAAGAGGTAGGGATATCCCGTACGGGTGGTCCACAGCCAGCCCATGTCTTGCGTAAAAATCCAAATGCTGGGCTGCACGGCATTCGGCGGAATGTAGAAGAACCCATGCTTGCTGTGCCAGATCCACCCATCACTCCCCATCGGGATGTAATGCCCGAACCACGCCAGCCGCCGCCACCCTCCGCCGATGTTCTGATATCCCCAATCCCATCGCTCCGCCTTCGCCTGATTCACCGTGAAGGTGCGGGAAATCCCCCCCCCGCTCACTGTAATCGTTCCCGAGCGGGCCGGGCCCGTGTTGACGGCGACATTGTAGACGATGGTGCCGTTGCCACTGCCCGACGCCCCCGAGATAATGGAAATCCATGACCGATTGGCGGAAGCCGTCCATCCCACCCCTGACCCCACCGCAATGGCTTGCCTGGAGGCTCCGGTGGCGGCAACCGACAACGAGGTGGGATTCACGCACAGCATGGAGTGGGCCGAAATGCGGGGCGCGAAGGTCCGGGCAATGAGTTCCATCCCTGCATCGTTCGGATGCACTCCGTCTTCGGTGAACAGGCCCTCCCCTGTACCAAAGGTGGCTTGCAAGTCGGCAAGGCGGACGCCGTTGGCCGAGGCACGGGCGCGCACATACCCATTGAACTCGTCCACCCGCGGCATGTACGAGGATCGGGGATCGACAAACGGCGGCGTTGTTGCGATCACGGGCGTGGAGCCATAGGCACGAGCGCGCAAGGCCATTTGAAGTACCGCATCCGCCGCGGCGCGAAGATCGGCGGACGGACTCCACACGTCATTCGCGCCAAAGAGAATCAAAACAGTCGAGGGACAGTGCGCCGCCAGCAGGCCATCAATCCGCGCCAGTCCTTGATGGGCACGCTGCCCTCCAATCCCGGCGTTGATGACATCATGCCCGGTGTTCGAGGCCAACCGGGCGGGATAGGTCCTGGCCAAACCAAAACCCGCTCCTTCCGTAATGCTGTCCCCGATGCAAAGCACCACGGCTTGGGCCTGGGCCGAATGCCCACACCAACCCGACAACAGGGCCACCAACCATATCTTCCTGATCGATCGAATCATCATCGCATCTCCCGCCCCCGAACCTGCACCACAATCCTTTCTCTGCGACCTGGTATTGGTTATGGCCAGCCCCCTTGCTCAAATCAAGTCATTATTGTCTGGTAGAACGCTTTTTGTCGTCCGTCCAGCGCCAATGCCCGGGTGCTCCCGGAGCGCGATCGACTGCGATCCGGTTGACAGATCCCGGAAAATGCGCGATGGGTCCGTCATGACGCGATCAGACCGATGGCTGGATGGCAATGGCTACAGGTGGATTATGCTTGGCCTCGTCGGCATGGCCATCGCCATCAGTTGGTTTGCCCGGAGCCGTCTTTCCTCCGCAACAAGGCCAGAGGATTCTTCCGACCGCCCTCCGCACGCCTCGCGGACGGTTGAGGCTCAACACGGCGATGCATCCGGCGAAACACCCCTTTCGACGCCGAAACCGCCCCCCGTGGAGAAGACCTCCCCAGCACGATCTGATTCCTTTTCGTTCAACGATCCGAACTCTTCCGCACCCGGGACGGACCTGGCTCCGATGGGCGCCGCGGATCCCAGGCCCGATCCGGACCCAATCCCTCCCCTCGCCGAATACGAGGACCGAATCACTGCGATCCTTCGCTCCATCCAACAGGCCCGAACATCCGGTGCGGAGGCTCCTCGCCATCTATCGGACCTCCTGGAATCATTCGAACCCATGGATCAAGTGGCGGGCTTGGCGCTGATGGCCGGACGGGACGCATCGATCATCCGGCATCGCCTGACCGGGCATTCGCCCGAGGTGATACTGGCGGCGGTGGATCTGTGCGATTCCCTCTTTGATGAAGATTCCGCGCGCGCGCTGCGGGAAACATGGGTGGATCAGATGGGAGGCCCCCCGGCCGCCGGCGAGACGGCTCACACGCTGCTGATGGAAGCCCGGCTTCCCTTTGGCGGCGGATCGACCGCCTTGGAATTGATCGGGAGCGTGCTCCAACAAACGGAAGGGGTCTGGCTTCGCATTTTTTCCGTGAACCCCGACCTGCCCCCCGACATCCGAACCGAGTCTCTCATCCGCTTGCATGACCAAATGGATCCCCAAGAATATCGGGACTATATTCGCTTGTGCGCCGAACAAGCCGAACAGGAGGGAGATCCCTGGTCCATCCGCGCAAGGCAAGTGCTGGAATGGGTGGATGCCCCGGCGTCCCTGTTCCCCGCCGAGGCGGCGGTTGACGGGAATTCCGACGACGACCTTGCCCATCTGCCCCCCGGAGGAATCGCGGACTTGGAGCGGCTCCTGTTCCATGGCCTGCAGAACGGATGGCTTCAGATGGATGCCGATTCCGCCCGGCGATTGGGAGCTTCCATCTCCTCCATGGACGAATCATCATTCTCCGGCCCCGATCAGGCCGCCTTGCTCCGCTTGCGCAGGCACGTCGACTCGCGATTGGCGCACTGACCTCTCACCGTTGATCCCGGTGCAAATAAAACCCTCCCGGCTGATCAAGGCCGGGAGGGGTGGGTAGGAATCGGCGGCTAGATCTTGTAGCCGACGGAAACCGCCAGCATGTGGGCGTCGCCGTCCTTGAACTGGCCGGAGAACACGCCATCCGCGGCGCGGCCTTCGACATCGCGATCTTCAATCAGCAGATAGGTGTAGCCGAAGTCGCAGAAGAAGTTGTTCTTCTTGTAGCCGGCGCCGATGGAGAATAGATGCCGGTGGTTGGCGGGCACCAGGTAGTCCACATTCGCATCCGGATCGGGCGTGCGGTCGTAGACATAGCCCGCCAGCAGCGACCATGTCTGGTTCAGCGCGTATTCCGCGCCGAGCTGGTAGCGGAAGACATCCTTCCAGTTCTTCTCGGTGACGCTCTCGGAAACGGAGCCGAGCAGGGCCGGATCGAATTCGATCGCCAGCTCTTCATAGGAGCTCCACATCGTGTAGACCAAGCCGGCGTTGAGGGTCAGCTTGTCCGTCGCTTTGGCCGAAACGCCCAGGCGGATCAGCGAGGGCGTCGTGATCTCGCCGCTGCCATCGCCGCTGAAGTCCTGCTGCCCGCCGGTCAACGTGTAGGTGCCATCGATCTCCTGCTCGATTTCGCTCTCGTAGGCCAAGCCCACGGACAGCCATTCGGTCGGCTTGAAGTAGGCGCTGAGGTTGTAGCCGATGCCCCAACTGTCGCCGCACATCTTCAGTTGCAGATCGGTCAGCGGCGAGGCGTTCAGCGGGTCGGTGGTTACCGCCCGCTTCAGTTCGAAATCAAACCACTGGGCCCGGAGACCGGCGGCCAGCGACAAGTTGTCCAGCACCTTGAAGGCCAGCGAGGGATTGATCTCGAGGCTCTGGATGGTCGCTTTCTGTACATTGTAGCGCCCGAACCAGTTGTCATCGTATTCCACGCCCAGCCCGTAGCGGCTGAAGATGCCCATGCCGGCCCATACCCGGCTGTTCACACGGTGGGTCACGTTGGCGTGGGGCGGTGTCCACCAGTTGTCCTTGGCCTTGGCCTGAACCGTGCCGGCCGGGGTCTCCCCCACCACGGTGGCGGAAGGATTGATCAGCGTGACGCCCGCTTCCACCTGCGTGCCGCGCAGATCCGTCATCGCCGCGGGATTGTTGTAGATCACCGAGGGCGACCCGGGGTTCGCGGTGACTTCCGTGCCCAGCGCATTGCCCCGAGCGCTGCCTTCATAGATGCCAAATCCCGCGCCAAAGGTGATTTGCGCGGAGAGCAACACCGCAACGCCCAGCGTTCCGGCAAGAATCGTACGATTATTCATGCTTGGTTTCCTTGGTTGTCACAACTCCAGGCCGAACCGCCCGCGGAACCATCCCGCCAGCCTTTCGACCCGCTGCTAATCCCTCTTCCCCGATCGGAGAAGAGCCTCTCGGAACGTACAAGCGCTTTCACGAACCCGGCGCAAGACTTATTCGAAAAAAGTTAAGAGAGGGATTAATCAGCGCAGCAGCTTGGCGCGATGGATTCATCCTGCGGATTCTTGCGGCAAGGCACCCTGGACTCCCGTCTACTACGGTCTGATGGATTCGTGATGGATTCGTGGTCTTGGTCGAGATCGAATGAGGGTGGTAAAATCCACTCCATTGTCCTATCGTGGAGCCGAATGTTTGGCGAAATGGGAATGCCGGGTAATCTCAAGCGAGGATGACGAAATGAATACGACCACATGGATGACCGCGATGCTCGCCCTTGTGCTTGTGGTGACCTCCGCCGGCTGCCGGCGGGCGGGAACCGATGCAACCCCGACCTTTCACCCCGATGGCACCTATCGCGGAGTATTCATCGACGGCGACAGCATTCAGGTCAATGTGGAGTTCACTCTGCGGAGGGGGGTCGTCACTGCGGCTTCGTTCCGACACCTTCGGCGGGACGATGAATACCACCTCGAAACCGACCAGGACCCCTACCGGCAGGTCATTCAGCAGTATGAAGAGACTCTCCAGTATCTGGTTGGAAAGTATCTCGATGCCCACCTCGACGCCCTCTATCATCCCGAGAACATCGTCCGAACCGAAGTGGATGGCTATTCCGCCGCCACCCTGCGCAGCAACAAGATCCTGTCCGCCATCCGCGATGGCCTCAACCGCGGTCCTTACAGCTTGTAACCTCAACGGGGGAACACGAGCTGCATGATGGCGTGATGGATGGATGGGTGGTGGTGCACGCCGACTCCCGGCCACAGACCACCGCCCCCGGTCTCCTGTCCGTCGTCCCCTGGCCCCGCCTCCTTCCCCCTCAGCCCAGCAGGGGGGCCAGATAGCGTTTAAGGGCGGCGGCCAAATCCTGTTGTTCGTAGCGGGCGAGACGTTCGCGCTGGCCATGGAGAATCGCCGCGCGCAAGGGCTCATCCTCGGTCACCCGTCCCAGCACTTCGGCGATAAGGTCAAAGCGCTTCTCGCGCAGCAGCACCCCGGCGCCATCAAGGGTTTCCGGGACCGCACCGGCCGCATGGGCCACCACGGGCACGTCGTGGACCATGGCCTCCAACAGCGGAATGCAGAACCCTTCGTGATCGCTCAAACAGAGGAAGACCCGGGACACCTGGTAAAAGGCGATCAGTTCTTCCTGTGACACCGCACCGACGATATCCACGTTGCGCAATTGCAGATCGCGGGCGCGGGTCAACAGCAGGGCATAATAGGGCTCCATGCCCGCGGTGGAGCCCACATGAATCAGCCGCGAGGCAGGCTGGATGTAGCGCTGAAAATAGTAAAAGGCGTTCAGCAGGTCCTCCAGGCGCTTGTTCGGCGCACAGCGCCCCACAAAAAGGACGTTGACCAATCCGTCGCGATACTGCCTCAGTACCCGTCGATCGGCCTTGTTGCGCAGCCTGGAAAAGTCTAGCATGAGGGGCAGCACCTGAGGATTCGGATGGCCCATCGCGGCGATTTCCTCGGCGTTGAAATGGCTGTCGGCCATGACGATCTCGGCCGTGCCGGCCAGCGCCCGCGCCTGCTGCCGCCCGCGCGCCAGGATGTGCGCCGTCTGCTCTTGAACGCCATAAAACGAATCCGGCGGAGTGATGTTGTGGTACAGGATCGCCTTGCGCCCGGGCAGGGTGGCGAAGAGATCGTTAACATCAGAGCCGATCGACAGATGCAGCAGCACGATATCGTCCGCGCGGAAGTCGTCCCGGCGGGCGGCCAGGTCGCGCGCCTCATGGCGCAATTCCGGCAGAATGCGCTTGTGTTCCGAATAGATCTGCGACTCGCAGCCCCACGATCGGAACAAATCCCGAAATACGCGGACCTCGTTGCTGATGGCGTCTCCGTTGGCGAATCCCGCCACAAGTTGATGAATGGCACGCATGACTGATTTCGTGCCATCCTAGCCCACCGCCCCGCCGCAACGCAAACGCCGTTTCCTCACCCCAGTAATTCAGAAAAGCATCGGTTGGGGGCCGGGGTGGGAACTTTGGGCCGAAGCGAGGCGGAATCAAGGGTCGCGCGGGCGCCGCGACGGTGAGTCGCGCTTTCGGGAGGGGGTAGATGTCGGCGGCGGGGCTCTGGAGGTGTCCAGCCAATCTTTCAGGCTGAACTCAGCCGGATCTGCCCAGGGGGATCCAGGCTCTGGGGCATGGGGACGGATCGCAGCGCTTCGAGCATGAGGGCACCGTAGTTGCGAAAGGTGCGGAACATGGATTTGAACTCGTCGGCCCGCAAGCCTTTGGTCAGCAGTTGCTGGAGGATGTGGGCGACGCACATGAGCCCAACGTAGCACTTGGCCGCCGCGTTGGTTCGGCTGTACACGTGTTCCAGAGCGAAGCCGCCGTTCTCGAGCACGTTGAATCCTTGGTTTTCGCATTGCCAGCGCATCCGGGCCACCCTGGCGGTTTCGACGAAGTTGAGCCCGTCGATGGGTTCCGCATGCAGATGGGCAAAGGAGTGTTCCTCCACATCGCCCGGGAGGGTTTCCGTCTGGGAAACGGCGCTGAGGGTCATTTCCTCGTAGGCCATGTCGTTGATCCAGCGGATGCGGCGCGTGCCGCCGCGGGGCAGCTGAACGGTCCGCACCTGTTCCGGCGAAAGCGCCAGCAGGCTTTGGGCCTCTCTCCAAAGGGCCGGCATGTCGGACTCCTTGAAGGTAATGGAATAGGCCCAACCATGGCGGATCGCCTTGCGCATGACGTGTTGGTCCGCATAGATCGCATCGAGGAGCAGGTGGAACCGGGTTTGGGGATACAGCAGCCGGATTCTGGCCTCCAGGCGATGAAACGCCTTGATTTCGCAGTCTTGCTTGTCGTACTCGAGACCGGGGTTCTCGATGAACTCGAAGGCGACGGGCAACGCATAGCCTCCGGGCCCGGCCAGAAAGGCCGCCAGCAGCTTGTGCCCGTAGGTGGCGGTTCCGGAGGAATGCTCGGTTTTGACGCAATGCGGGCAGTGCCGATCGCGGAAAACGTAGAGGCCGGTTCCGTCGATCGCCAGGGGGAATCGCCCCCGGACGCGCCACTTGTCGAGCGCCTTCATGCGAATCAGCCGGCGGACCAGTTTGGGCAGGAGCGCCTCGATCTGCGCGGGATCCGTCTCGCGCAGGACCTTCTCGAGGGTGTCCAGATGCGGAACGCCGTCGGGGGCGCATCCCAGAAGTTTCGCCAGGGTATGGGCCATTTCCAGCGAATCCCGGATTCGGTTGTTGAAATGGTTCCGGCTGGCGGCGTGGCCCAGAAACAACAGGGTGCCCAGCAGCAGGAGGGTTTTCAGGGCATAAACGGCCTGGCCGCCGCAGCGCGGATCGTCCACCTCACCTAGCCAAGCGGAGAAGTCCGGAAAGAAATGCCCCAGGACGACCGCCAAGTCCCGGATCAGGTTCGGCGGGGGCGGCCGGAACTTTTTGGGGCGGCCTTTCTTGCCTTTTGGCTGCGGACGTGGTTCTTCAACTCCCCGAGAGAAGCCTTCGTCACCGCCTTGATGAGCGATTTCAGGCGCTTGTACTGCCGGATCCATGCTTCGACGTCCTCCACCCGGGCCAACGGGACGTAAACGGACTGGGTCCTGCCTTCGACCTTGAAGGTCAGCCGATGCGCCACGTGCCGGCATTGCTTGTGCGGCCTTTTGACCAACGTTCCCTCGATGAACGGGCCGATGTTGGCGATCTGCCGCAAGACCGCCTCGCGCCGCGTCACGAACCGATTCCGGACGGGTATGCTCTTATTCATAAATAGACTGTATTAATACAGTCTATTATTGGCAACAAAAAAATGGCCTGCGACAAAAAAAGTTGCGAGCCGTTTTTGCGGGGGGGGGGGG
>CAYNSH010000103.1:0-10783 GCA_964399775.1 uncultured Verrucomicrobiota bacterium | reverse complement strand
CCCCGCTCTTCTTGCGCCGCTTCCCGTCGCTTACGCTTTCTTGACGCAGCCGTGGACCAGGGGTCGGCCCATTTGACTTCCGTCTTGTACGGACGGGATGGGCATGCTTGACTACCCCGCTCATGTCTTCTGATTCCGTTATTTCCGCCATTCGAGGCCGCGCCGGACCCGTGATCCGCCGACTGATCCGGCGACTGCGGGGGGTTAGCGAGCGCTGTGTGTCGCTTCCGCCCGCCGGGAACCGTCCGCCGCGCGGGCGCGTACTGTTTTCCTATATCATCGATGCGGTTCTCGTGCGCGACCCGAGCCGGCTGCCGCATTCCCATCCGAACTTCTGGGAGACCTGGGCCATGGCGGAATGCTTCCGCGCCGAAGGTTATGCCGTCGATGTCGTCCACTGGACCCGGCGCGGCCCGCCTCCGCGGCTGGACTACGACATCTATGTCGATGTCCGCCGGAATTTCGACCGCTATGCCGCGGACCTGCCGGCTTCCTGCCTGAAGATCGCGCACATGGATACCGCCCACCACCGCGTACACAACGGCAACCAGCTCCTGCGGCTCGAGGACCTGCGGCGGCGGCGCGGCATCGATTTGGCGCCCTTCAAGCTGGTCGAAGAAAACCACGCCGCCGAAAACGCCGACCGGATCACCGTCCTGGGCAACGAGTTCACCCTCGAATCGTTCGGGTCCGCCGGGAAGCCCATCCGACGCATCCGGCTGTCCAACGCCTTCTGCTACCCCTTTCCAGAAGACAAGGATCTCGACGCCAGCCGGCGGCGCTTTCTGTGGATGGGCAGCGAGGGCTTTGTTCATAAAGGCCTCGATCTCGTCCTCGAAGCCTTCGCCGGCCTGCCGGAGTTTGACTTGACCGTCTGCGGACCCATCGAGCGGGAACCGGCCTTTCGAAAGGCGTTTTCCGACCTGTTGTATCGAACTCCCAACATCCGCACCGAAGGATGGGTGGATGTCGCCGGGCCGCGCTTCCGGGACCTGGCCCGGCAATGTCTTGCCCTGGTCTATCCCTCCTGCTCGGAGGGGGGCGGCGGATGCGTCATCACGGCCATGCACGCCGGCTTGATTCCGATGGTCACCCGCGAAGCCAGCGTCGATGTGGAACCCGATCGGGGCATCCAACTGGCCGATGCCTCCGTTGAGTCCATTCAACGCGCGGTACGTCACCTGTCCGCACGTTCGACAGACGAATTGAACGCCATGGCCCGCGCCGCTTGGCGCTGGGCGAGGGAGTTCCATACCCGGGGGCGATTCATGAACGAATACCGCGCCTTTGTGCAGGATCTTGACCATCAACGAAAGCTGGGGTGACCCGTGACTTCTTCCAACCGCGAATGCAATCCCTCGGTGTGGGCCGTAGTTCTGGGGTACAACCATCCGGAGGATACCATCGAATGCCTCCAGAGTCTTCAGGCCGTCGATTACAAGCCCTTTGCCATCCTGTACGTCGACAACGGCAGCGAGATGACCAACTGCGAGCAGGTCATGAACAGCGTTGCCGGTTGCGGCGTGCTCCGCCTGGACCCGAATGCCGGCGTGGCGGGCGGCCTGAATGCCGGCATCCGGCATGCCTTTGAACAGGGTGCGGACTATGTCATCATCCTGAACAACGACACCACGGTGGACCCCTCCTTTGTCGGGCACTTGGCCGACGCGGCCCGGACCCATCCCGATGCCGGTATGCTGGCGCCCAAGATCTACTACTACGACCATCCCGACACGGTCTGGTCCGCCGGCTCCGTCTTCCGGCGCTTCCCGCCCGTGGTCTATATGCGGAAAACCCGCGAGGCCGACGACGGACGATTCGATTGTCCGCAGGACATCGATTACGCCACCTTCTGCGTCATCATGTTCAGCCGCGCCATGATCGAAAAGGCCGGACTGCTCGATCCGGACTACCACTTCCTCTACGAAGACTACGACCTGTGCATCCGGTCGCGAGAAGCGGGCTTCCGAATCCGCTACGTGCCAGCGGCCCAGGTTCGCCACAAGATCTCCAAAACCACCGGCGCCGGCACCCCCAACCCCAAGTTCTGGCATACGTACGGGCGCAGCGAATCCATCTTCCGGAGGAAATTCCGCCGCTATCGCTGGCTGACCGGCTGGACGCATGCCGCATATATCGTGGCGCGCTTTGTCTTCGAAGGCAACCGGTATGGCGTCAAACCCTACCTCCAGGGCTGGCGCCAAGGCGCCAAGGATTCGCTCCATCCGCCGCCGCGCCTCGACGATGACCAATCGGCAGACGGACGCGTGTTGCGCTCGCCCTGAATGGCCTTCACGCCGCGGTTTTGCGCGGCTTGAGCGCTTGACCGTTGCTTTTCTTCCGTGATAAGGAGAACCGTATGACATCCCCAAGTTCTCTTTCATCGCTCCGGTGGTTTCACCGCGCCGGCCTCCTTCTCGTTCTCGCCCTCTTTGCCGCCGGATGCGAACTCGACAACATCTATGTCGAAGATGAAGCCCAACCCGCGGCGACCCAGGCCAACAACTCCAACGCAGGGGATGCCGCCGCCCCCGCAATAGCTCAGCCGGATCCCGAACCGGCATCCACGCCATCCCCCGAGCCGCAGCCCGAGCCGGAACCTGCCGCCGACACAGCGCCCGAGCCGGCGCCCACGCAGCCCGAGCCGGAACCAGACCCCGATCCAACACCGCCGCCCACACAAACGGCTCCCAGCGGGGGGCCCATCTTCCAATGGAACGGCCGCAACGAATTTCGCATATCGCCGAATGTTCCATGGATTCGTTTTTGGTGGGTCACCCACACGCGGCCGGACGGAACCAAATACGACTGGCGGTCGGGCCAATACCATCGGGTCATGTCGTCCATCCGCCAGCCCGTGCCCAGTGACGGCATTGTCAGGCTCTCGGAAGCGGAAGCCGCCGCGATTGCGCGCGAAGGCATTGTGCAGGTTTGCGGGGACACGCCCGGCACACGGGCACGGAACGAATCCATGTGCTGGTTGATTCGGCCCGGGGTTCCAGCCACCAGTTACATTACCGAATCGGAATGGCGCGGAGGGAAAACGGATGGCGTCGTGCTCCCCTACGGACGAGATGGATAAGATGTGGCCGATGCTGGCCGATCCGGGCGGGCACCGCGAATGGCCAGCCCCTCCCAATCCCGGCGGAACGGCTGCAGTGTAAAGGAAAAGATGGAGGGCATGACCATGAAAGCCGTTATACTGGCGGGTGGATTTGGCACGCGCCTGAGCGAAGAAACCACGGCGCGGCCCAAGCCGATGGTCGAAATCGGCGGAATGCCGATCTTGTGGCACATCATGAAGATCTACTCCGCCCATGGCATCAACGACTTCGTGATCTGCTGCGGCTACAAGGGGCACATGATCAAGGAGTATTTCGCCAATTACTTCCTGTACAATTCGGATGTCACCTTCGACCTGAGGCGAAACAAGACGGCGATCCACCACCACATGGCGGAACCGTGGAAAGTCACCCTGGTCGACACCGGCGAGAAGTCCGGAACCGGCGGGCGCCTGAAGCGGGTCCGCCCATACTTGAATGGGGAAACGTTCTGTTTCACCTACGGCGACGGCGTCAGCAATGTCGACATCCGCCAGACGATCGCTTTCCACCGCGAGCAGAAAGGCCTGGCCACCATGACAGCGGTCCAGCCCCCGGGACGGTTTGGTTCCTTCCGGCTCGCCAAGGGACAAAACAAGATCGTCAGCTTCCACGAAAAACCGCAGGGCGACAATGCCTGGGTCAACGGCGGCTTCTTCGTGCTGGAACCCGCCGTCCTGGACTACATCGAAACCGAGGCTACCTTCTGGGAAGCCGAACCCATGGAGCGCTTGGCAAAAGAAGGCCAGATGGTTGTCTACAAGCATGAGGGCTTCTGGCAGTGCATGGACCATTTGAAGGATAAAATCGACCTGGACCGGATGTGGACCGAAGGGCGAGCGCCCTGGAAGGTGTGGGAATGAACCCGGACTTCTGGAAGAACCGCCGGGTTTTGATCACCGGCCATACCGGTTTCAAGGGCAGTTGGCTTTCGCTCTGGCTGCTGAAACTGGGCGCGCGCGTATCCGGCTACGCCTTGCCCCCCCCCACCCGCCCCGGCCTTTACCAACTGCTGAAGTTGAACAAGGAGGTGAATTCCTGCATTGCCGACATCCGGGACCCCCAACGACTGGCCCGATTTGTCAAAAGCGCGCGGCCGGAAATCATTCTCCACATGGCCGCCCAACCGCTCGTCCGTCAGTCGTATGAGCAACCGGTGGAAACCTACGAAACCAATGTCATGGGCACCGTCCATCTTCTCGAGGCCGCCCGATGCTGTCCATCGGTTCGCTCCGTCATCGTCGTTACCAGCGATAAGTGCTATGAAAACAGGGAGTGGCCCTGGGCCTATCGAGAAAACGAGCCCATGGGCGGCAAAGACCCCTATTCCAGCAGCAAGGGCGCCGCCGAACTGGTCGCCGCCGCCTACCGCCATTCCTTTTTCAGGCCGGATGCCGGCGTCGGCCTCGCCACTGCGCGCGCAGGCAATGTCATCGGCGGCGGCGACTGGGCCAAGGACCGCCTGCTGCCGGATATCATGCAGGCCCTGATGCATGGCGATCCCCTGCGGATCCGATATCCGCAGGCCATCCGTCCCTGGCAGCTGGTCCTGGAGCCGCTTCATGGCTACCTGCGACTGGCCGAAAAGGTCGCGCAGGATCCCGCCGTCTACTCCGACGCCTGGAACTTCGGACCCGGCGAGGGCGATGAGCACACCGTCGACTGGATCGTCCGCCGCTTGATGAGCCGCTGGGGACGAAACGCCTGCCGCTATCAGGCCGGAAAGGCCACGCTTCATGAAGCCGGATTTCTCAAGGTGGACTCCAGCAAGGCCCGCCTCCACCTAGGCTGGCGGCCGATCCTGGATCTGGATACCGCGCTCGATTGGATTGTGCAGTGGTACCGGGTCTATAGCGAAAGCCGCCGGTCCGTTCGGACGGAGACCGAGAGACAGGTTGAGGCTTTTCAAGAACGCATTACGTCCGCCGCCCCGGGAGACCTGAAGTGAATTGCCGGTTTTGCCAGACCCCGTTGAGAGAAACTTTCATCGACCTGGGCTGCACGCCCGTCGCCAATGACTATCTCGGCGCCGAGGCTCTATCCCGGATGGAACCCTTCTTTCCCCTGCACGCCTACGTCTGCGAAAAGTGCCTGCTGGTACAACTGCCCACCGAGCAGCTTCCCGACAACCTGTTCAACGATGACTACGCTTATTTTTCCTCCTACTCGGATTCCTGGCTCGCCCACGCCCGCGACTACGTCGCCATGGCCATCCAACGCTTCCACCTCGGCCCCCAGCACCGCGTGGTCGAAGTCGCCAGCAACGATGGCTATCTGCTTCAGTACTTCCAGCAAGCCGGCATCCCCGTCCTGGGGGTCGAACCCACCCGCAACTGCGCCGAGGCCGCCATGGCCAAAGGCATCCCGACCGAAGTCCGGTTCTTTGGCGCTGAAACGGCGCGCATCCTGTCCGCCGACCACACGGCCGACCTGATGGCCGCCAACAACGTTCTGGCCCATGTGCCGGACATCAACGATTTTGTCGAAGGCTTCCGCGTTCTGCTGAAGCCCGACGGCATTGCGACCTTCGAATTCCCCCACCTGTTGAATCTGATCCGACGCAACGAATTCGACACCATCTATCACGAGCATTACTCGTATTTGTCCCTTCATACCGTCCGCCAGATTTTCGACGCCCATGCGTTGACGGTCTTTGATGTCGAGGAAATCCCCAGCCATGGCGGCTCCTTGCGGCTCTATGTCCGCCATGCGGCCCATGAACCCCTCGCCATTACGCCCAACGTGGCGATCCTCATGGAAAAAGAAGAAGCTGCGGGAATGACCCGACTGGATGGCTATCGCGGATTCGAGCCCAAGGTGCACAAAGTCAAACGCGATCTGCTCAAATTCCTGATCGCCGCCCGCGAGAACGGCAAGACCGTGGCCGGATACGGCGCTCCCGCCAAAGGCAACACCCTGCTGAACTACTGCGGCATCCGCACCGACCTGCTTGCGTTTACCGTTGATCGCAGTCCCCACAAACACGGCAAGTTCCTGCCCGGAACCCGCATCCCCATTCAGGCCCCCGACCACATCATGAAGGCCCGGCCGGACTTCCTGCTGATTTTGCCGTGGAATCTCCAAAACGAGATCATGGAACAAATGGCGGCTGTGCGCGAGTGGGGCGGCCAGTTTGTCGTGCCCATTCCGGAGTTGCAGGTGCTGCCGTGACATTCCTGCCGCTCGACATCCCCGGCGCCTTCCTTGTCGAAGTGGAGCCGAAAGAGGACGAGCGCGGTTGCTTTGCCCGGACGTTTTGCCAAGAGGAATTCGCTCGGGCAGGGATCGACTTTCCCGTCGCCCAATGCAGCCTGTCGTTCAATCGTGCGGCATACACCCTGCGCGGCATGCATGTTCAGGTGCCTCCCTGCCCGGAACCCAAGCTCGTGCGATGCACCGCCGGACGCGTCTGGGACTGCATCCTGGACTTGCGCACCGATTCTCCGACCTATAAGCGATGGGTAGGTCGCGAGTTATCCGCCCACAACCGCCTCGCCTTTTTCATCCCCGGATATTGCGCCCATGGTTTTATCAGCCTGGAGCCTAATAGCGAACTCTTTTATATGATGTCCGCCCCATTTTCCTCTGACCATGCCCATGGCGTTCGCTGGAACGATCCTGCCTTCGCCATCGAATGGCCCGCGGAACCCCGGATCCTCTCGGACAAGGACCGCACTCTCCCGGATTATCAAGGATTTCGACCGTGACCCGGGACTCGATTTGCCGCCTGCTCGAGGCATTCCCGGCCGACCGTTTGGGCGCAGACATGCACGCGCTGGCGCGGCGGCTGTACCCCCTGTGCCGCAGCATCACCGGCGACGGCAATCGCCAAACTTTGGCGCTCCTCTCCGACATCCTGCCCCTCGACATCCAGGAAGTGCCTAGCGGCACTCCGGTTCTGGACTGGACGGTTCCGCCGGAATGGACCATCCGCGACGCCTGGATCCGCGACCCCCACGGCCGGAAAATCGTGGACTTCCAGGCTTCCAACCTCCACGTCGTCGGCTACAGCACGCCCGTTCGCAAAACCGTGCCGCTGGATCAGCTTCTGCCCCGCCTGCACAGCCTGCCGGACCATCCCGACTGGGTTCCGTACCGCACCTCGTACTACAAGGAAACCTGGGGTTTCTGCGTCGCGGACGCCCTCAAGCAATCGCTGCCCCCCGGCAACTACGAGGTCTGCATTGACGCCGACCTGCGGCCCGGTCACCTGACCTATGGCGAACTCGAGCTGCCCGGAACCGTCGACGCGGAATTTCTGATCTCCACGCACATCTGCCATCCCTCCCTGGCCAACGACAACCTGTCGGGAATGGCCGTGGCCATCCAACTGGCGCGACTCTTGTCCGCGGTTCCGCGCCGCCACACCTTTCGCTTTCTGTTCATTCCGGGCACCATCGGGTCCATCACCTGGCTGGCGCGCAACCGCGAACGCACCGCCAGAATCCGTCACGGACTGGTGCTGTCGTGCCTGGGCGATGCCGGGGCGCCCACCTACAAGCAGAGTCGCCGGGGCGACGCCGAGATCGACCGGGCGGTGGCCCACGTCCTGCGCCGGCGGTATCCCTCTTTTCAACCGCAGGCGTTTTCGCCCTATGGCTATGACGAACGCCAGTTCGGCTCGCCCGGTTTCAATTTGCCGGCGGGACTGCTGACGCGCTCCCCGCACGGCTCGTTTCCGGAATATCACACCTCCGCCGACAATCTCGACTTGATCCATCCGGACTCCCTGGCCGATTCCCTCCGGCTTCTGCTGGAAACCGTGGCGGTGGTGGAGCACAACGCCGTCTTCCGCAATACCCAACCCTTTGGTGAACCCATGCTGGGACGGCGCGGACTCTACGACTCGCTCGGCGGCGCCAACGACCGGCACGAACGCCAAATGGCGTTGCTCTGGGTGTTGAATCAATCCGACGGCGGCCCCTCGCTGCTGGACATTGCGGAACGGTCCGGCCTGCCCTTCCCCATGATCCGGCAGGCCGCCGATCAACTGCTTGCCGCCGGGCTTCTCGCGCCCGTTTCCGCGGGAGGCCCCCCATGATCCTGCGCGCACTTGGAGCCCTGATTCTGGTGGCGGGCAAGTTCAAGGCGCTCTGCCTCCGGCGTTACTGGACGGCCCGCTTCGGAAGCGCGGGTCCACGCATCTCCATTGGCGATAGCTTTCACGCCTACAACCCGGAACGCATCCGCGTGGCCGAGGGCGTCGTCCTCGCCAACCGGGTAACCCTGCGCGCCATGACCGCCTATCCGTGGGCCGATCCGCCCCAGACCTTTTCGCCGGAAATCATTCTCGAACGGAACTGTTTTCTGAACAACGGCACGCAAATCTCCTGCGTCCGCCGCGTCACCATCGGCGAAAACGTCATGATCGCCGAAAATGGATTCATTGCCGACAACAACCACGGCTATCGCGACCCGGACGTCTCGATCCGCGCCCAGCCACTGACCGAAGCCGGCGAAGTCCACATCGGCACGGACTCGTGGATTGGCGCCAACTGCTGCATCGTCGGCAATGTTCGCATCGGCCGGCACTGCGTCGTGGGGGCGAATTCTGTGGTCACTTCCGATCTGCCCGACCACTCCATCGCCGCCGGCGCTCCCGCCCGAATCGTCAAGCGGTTTGACCGGCAACAAAACACCTGGATCAAGACGCCCCCAATCGCGCAAACGTAAGCTAATCCCGGCAACACACCATCGCATGCACCTCTTCTGGAAAACAGCCTACAAACTATTCAATGCCGCCGACAAGGTTCCCGGTGTGCGTCTGGCCATGCAAACGACCGGCATCCGCGACCTGCGGGAACGGATCTTCTTGCGTTTTGTCGCCGGCCTGCCGGACCGCCGCTACTGGAATGCCACCATCATGCCCGTGCTCCTGCGCGCCGGTTTCCAACGGATACTCTTCGTGGGTTGCGGCTCGTATACCCGGCATATTCATGTTCAGTTCGAAGCCGCCGGAATCGAGTGCTGGACCAGCGACATTGTTCCGGAAAATGCGGTCTGGGGCAATTCCAGCCGGCATGTGATCTGCGACATCGCGGACATCAGCCGGCATGTGCCCGCCCATCACTTTGACGCCGTGCTATTCAACGGCGTCATGGGCTACGGGGTAACCGGCGCGGACATGGCGCGCATCGCGCCGGTCCTTCACGACATCCTGCGCGACGAGGGCCTGCTGCTGGTCGGCTGGAACAAGGGCCTGGTCGAAGATCCCTTGACGCTGCCCGCCGTGACGGAACGGTTCGTTCACACCCCGGGTTGGTCCATGCCGGCCCGCAACGATTTCCCCGGCAGCACGCATGTCTTCGATGTCTTCCGGCGCGCGGCCAACTCGCCGCCCGACTCGCCCGGCGCGCCATAACGCGCGCCATGCCATTTGGACTCCAGGAGGCCCCGCGTTGCGGACGCCTTATGGGATTTGCTGCATGAGAAGCGCGTGGATATCCCGAGCCATCCGTTCGGCGATGATGGCGTTCCCGCGTTCACCGGTGTGGCAGTAATCAAAGAACAGACCCTCGGGATGATCCTCGTAGATCGCGGCGATGTCATGAAAATGCTCCAAGGCGGATAAGCGATCGCATTGAGCCACGTGGCGGTTGGCCAGGGCGGTGATCCGCTGCAACGATTGGTATTGGCGATACTGCTCAGACTCATGCGGGGAGCGCAGCGGCTTGGTAAACACCGTCGGCTGCCAGTAGTACATCGCCCGAAAACCCATGCGATCCGCAAGGGCCTGGATCATGTCCACATTCTGCACGTAGGTCGAATGCACCCCCGCCGCCAAACGCTCCGCTTCTGCGGGTTCCAGTTCCTTCTCCATGCCCGGCGTCGACCTGGCCAGGAAGCGGCTCGCCAGGCGGACCGCCGCCGATTTCCGGAATACATGGTAGACCGCCGCCGCCGCAAGGAACGCGGTTCGATCGCCTTGGGTGCTCAGCAAGTTGAACTCCTTTTCGCGACGATACTCGTTTTGAGGAATGCCTGAAACGCCCGACTGGTATGCGGAAAAGACGTCATTGACCCCGTCATAGAAGACCGCCACGTCCGGTGTTTGACCCTTCTGAAGCGCCTTGATCAGCAGAACCAACTCCTGGGTATTGACGTACCCGAGTTCGCCGCAATTCACCACTTCAACCGGACGATCCAGATGCTTCGACATCCACTGGCTCACCAGCGATGGGATCGTATGGTGGTCCCGGGCGCCAAGCCCCCATAACGTGGACCCGCCAAACAAATGGATCCGCACCACATCCTGTCCGCCGCGTTCTTCCGGATTCCAGGTTGTTCTGAATCCGTTCTCCCCGACTTCGATATAGCGCCCGTGGAACGCACGACTGCGCCAATACACATAGGGCTCCCAGCGCAACTGCAGGCTCCACCATTCCGCAAAGTAATCCTCCACCCAATCCGCATGTTCGAAGCACTCGGCCTGGCTCCAGGTCACGGGGGCCGTACGCCACTCCGGCCGCAGGCGCAGGGCCATCCAAGCCCCGGCCTCCAACAGAACGAGCCAGACCAACCCTGCGAGCAACCAGCGGATCACGACTTGCACGATCTAGAATCCTGTTGAACCCGAGCGCGGTTCGGATGGAAGCGTCAACGCCTCGGCAATCGGAACCAGGTCCTCCAGAATCCGCTCCGTCACCCGGCGATTGCCCTCCTCGCTGATATGCGAAAAATCG
>CAYNSH010000102.1:2699-10912 GCA_964399775.1 uncultured Verrucomicrobiota bacterium | reverse complement strand
AGCACCGATCCATGTGGGCGTCTGCCAAGGCGGCCTCCAATGCCCGGATCCGCTTCCGGGCTTCCTTCAATTCATCGCGCTCTTTCATCGTTTCGATCCTTATCCGTTTGGGGAGCAGATCCGTCCGGCCGAACTGGTGCAGCCAGCGGGGAACCGTATCCGGTCCCCCGATACCATACGCCTTGCTCGCCTGATGCGCCGAGCCGAACTTCCCGCCCGCAATCTCTTCCACCACCTGCTTCTTGAACGCTTGGCTGTATCTCAATGTTGTCTTCACTTCGCCTCTTCCTTCATGCAAAGTGACAACCTATTTCAGGACCGGACACTCCCGCCTTCCCTTCATCATTCGATATTGGATATTCGACATTCGATATTGATTATTGGACACTGACCTCTGACATCTGTCCCCTGCCCCCCGTCTCCTGTCCCCTGCCTCTGGGGATCCCCCTTCACTCCACTCGCATCGCCCGCTGCCCCGCCAGCCACCCCAGCCCCGCCCCGAGGATCAACCCCGAAAAATGGGCCGCATTCGCCGTCGGCCCCACCCAGCCAAAAATCCCCAGCGCCAGGAATATCATCAGGATCCCCGACGCCATCGGCGAAATCAGCACGCCGAAGTTGAAATCCACCCGGTTGCGCACCCACAGATACCCGAACAGGCCATAGACCACGCCGCTCATGCCCCCGAAGTTCGGGCCGCCCGTCACATACTGCGCCAGGTTCGAACCCACCGCCACCACCAGCACCACCACGGCAAAGCGCCAGGTGCCGAGTTTCGCCTCCAGCACCCCGCCCAGATCCCGCAGCCAGAGCATGTTGAACAACAGATGCCACAGCGAAAAGTGCAGAAAGATCGGTGTGATCACCCGCCACACCTGGCCCTCCGCCACCTCCGTCAGCGAAATCCAGAACTGGCTGGGATCCATCAGCACCCGGTTCGAGATCAACAGCCACTCCACCCAGGCGCGATCCTGCCCCAGGCGGGTCAGCAGCCCCACCACAATCGAAACCACCAGCAGCACCATCGTCAATCCGCCCGCGCCCAATCGCCAGGCAAACGCCCCCGGCCGGCGCAACTGCTTGCGCTCCTCCCTCGCGGTCCGCTTCACCTCGCGTTGCCGCTCCGCGGCCACCTGCGTCGCATGGTGAAACTCCTCCGCATCCGGCATGCTGCGAAACCGCGACAGCAGCCCCTTCGCCTCGTCCACCCGGTCCTCATCCACGATCCAGACCGAAAACCCCGACTCCGCATTCCCGTCGACCTGCGCATCGATGCCATGCACAAACAGGTAGTCGCCGAACACTCGGGCCTGTTCGTCCGTCTCCAGTTGTCCAATCGGTCTCATTCGGTGCGCATAGGTTATGAGTCAAGTTCGAGCCCTGCTGATACCAGAACCCACCCCGCCCGGTCAATTCCCGCCGGCCTCCCCATTTCACATGCGGGCGAAAGACAAGAATCTTCATATTAGCCAGGCCCGCCCCACGGATGCCTGCGGCGACCCACGGGTGACGAATATGAAACCGTAAGGAAAAGGTGTAGATTGATCTCACCTGCAAGCTGAATGGGTTCCCATGCGTGGATGGCGATTGAAATGGTTTCCCATCCG
The DNA here is from genome assembly GCA_964399775.1 of uncultured Verrucomicrobiota bacterium. Classification (GTDB taxonomy): domain Bacteria; phylum Verrucomicrobiota; class Kiritimatiellia; order CAIQIC01; family Lenti-01; genus Lenti-01. Next base: position 9,305 of record CAYNSH010000102.1, on the reverse strand, counting down.
TGGGCCGCCGAAGGCATCCGTGGGACTGATGGATTTCCATTTGCGTGGAAAACCAGGATGGCGCGCTCCCCCGCCGATCCATTTGGCAGCGGGCCGACAGATCGGCCAACCCTCCCGGAATCCGTGTCAATCGGTGTCCATCCGTGGTTCATTCGGCTGTTCGGTATTGGCTTCTAAAGAAGGCGGCGCGCGCCATTGACGCCTCTCCCTTCCCGGCATAGCATGGCCAGTGTTGAGGCAGGCCGCCCGCCGCCGGAAAGGAACCATGCGGAACATCTTCATTCCCCTGAGCAAGGTCCTCGGACTGTATGTGATCTATTTTGGCCTTGTCTATGCCCTATCCATGTTGCCGTATTTGGCGGCTCTGTTTTCCCAATCCGATGATTCTGTCATGAGCCAAACCATGGCACCCATTTTCGGCACAAGCGTCACTCTCACCGGGACCAGTTACGCCTCGGTGATTCTGCTCACCATCATCGTCGCGTGGATCCTGATCGCGAAAACCGGCTGGTTGGCGGACCGAGTCGGACTCCCGCCATCTGACAGCGCCACTCCCGTCCAAGCCTCGACCGCCGTGCAAGCCGGCATCATGCTGATCGGGTTGTATACCATCGTCCAATCCATACCCGCCCTCGCCCAAGCCCTGTCCTATGTGCGGCATTCGAGCTTCCATGCTTTCACCTGGTCCATGATCGCTCCGCCCGTGTTGCGGCTGGCCATCGGTCTGTGGCTGGTGCGTAAACCCACGTTCATACTGGAACTCACCGGGCATGGCGCCGGCACCGATGACGTTTCCTGTCGGTGAAGTTTTCTTGTCCGGCGGTGGCCGGGTCGGCTATCCTGCCCCGCATGCTGACGCTCCTGAGGGTGAAGAATCTCGCGCTGGTCGAGGATGCCGCCGTCTCCTTTGAGCCCGGACTGAACATCATTACCGGGGAAACCGGCGCGGGAAAATCCATTCTGATCGGGGCGCTCTATCTGCTGCTGGGCGAGCGGGCCGATTCATCCGCCGTGCGATCCGGCGAAGCCCAATGCCTGGTCGAAGCCACCTTTCGCCTCGCCGACACTGGCGAGATCGATCCGATCCTGGCCGATTCCGGCCTGGATCCCTGCGAAGACGGCGTGCTGATTCTGCGCCGCGTCGTCAAGGCCGCGGGTGGAGGACAAGCCTTTGTGAACGATGCACCCGTCACGCTGGCGATGCTGAAACGGCTGGGTTCCCTGCTGGTGGATCTCCACGGGCCCCATGACCACCAGTCGCTTTTTCAACCCGCCCGGCAACTGGACATCCTGGATGCCTACGCCAAGACCGAATCCATTCATGCCCCCTACGCGGAGGCCTATGGCCGCTGGCAGGCGCTCCTGGCCCGTCGGGAAGAGCTGGCGGCCGACGTCGGCGACATCGATGCCCAAATCGATCTGCTGGCCTGGCGCGTAAAAGAAATCGACGAGGCCGCGCCCGTCGCCGGCGAAGAAGACCAGGTCCGGGCCGAGCAGCAAACCGCCGGCCACGCCCAACGAATCCTGGAACTCGGCCAGCAGGTGGTCCAGGCCATCAGCGAAGACGAGGCCGCCGCGTTGAATCTGCTGGCCCCGGCCCGCAAGTCTCTGGACGAACTCGCGCGACTGATGCCCTCTGCCCAAGACTGGCCCGATGAATTGCGGGAGCATACCGATGCCCTCGCCGTGCTCTCCGCCGGCATCCAGCGCGAGCTCGCGGATATCGATGCCGATCCCTCCCGGCTGGAATGGCTCGACAGCCGACTGGCGACCTATGACCGGCTCAAACGCAAGTACGGCCCGACCCTCGAAGACATCCTTCGAACCCGCGAGGACGCCCATGCCCGATTGCAGGATCTGCAAAATCGCGACCGTCAGAAGGCGGAAGTGGAACAAGCCATCGCCGCCACCGCGAAGGAATTGGACCGTCATGGCCGGGCGCTGAGGAAACGGCGCGCCGCCGCCGCCGAGAAACTGGCCCCGGCCATCACCGCCGAACTCCGGGCGCTGGGCTTCGAGTACGGGGCGTTCGATGTCCAGGTTCTGCCCGCCGACACCCCGACACCCTCGGGAATCGACCGGGTGGAATTCGGCTTTGCCCCGAACCCGGGCGAACCGATGCGCCCGTTGCGGGCGATCGCCTCTTCGGGCGAAATTTCGCGCGTGATGCTCGGCATCAAGGTGGTCTTGGCCGAAGCCGACCGGATCCCGTTGCTGGTCTTTGACGAGATTGATGCCAACGTCGGCGGAACCACCGCGCATGCCGTGGGGCGCAAGCTGGCGCAGGCTTCCCGCCGGCATCAAGTGGTGGCGATTACCCACCTGCCCCCGGTGGCCGCCTGCGGGGATCACCACCACGCCGTGCGCAAGTCCGTCGAAAACGGGCGGACCACGACCCGGGTCGTGCCGTTGACGGGCGACGAGCGCGTGGAGGAGATCGCCCGGATGCTGGGCGGACGCGACGCCACCACCGTCGCCCTGCGCCACGCCGCCGAGCTCCTCGAAGCCGCCCGGCGCACAGGACCAGAGGTCAGAGACCAGTAGTCAGATGCGCGCCCCGTGGATTGGGCGGCTCAGATCTCCAATGTTCGCCTTGAATCATCGGATTCTTCTGTTACCGTATACTCCAGAGTAAGGTGACACCATGGAGCTTGTTCAGGCAAAAGTCTTGGATTCCACGCACTTGGAATTGGCCAAACCCATTGCAACGGGCTGCGGGGAGATGGTTCTGGTCGTGCTTGCCGAATCGCAGCAAATGGATTCGGATCGTCGGCAATGGATCGAACACTCCTCGCAATTGCTGCAAAACGCCTACAGCAACATTGAGCCCGAATACACCCCCTCCATGGTGCGCGAGAGCAATCCTTGCTATCGGGCATGAAGGAAGGGGATGTCATCTTAACCCCATTGCCCCAGGCAAACGGAATGAAGAAGAACCGACCGGCACTCCTGCTCCGGGAACTGCCGCCATATGGTGATTATCTTGCCTGTGGCATTAGCGCCCAACTTCATCAGGCCGTCACAGGTTTCGATGAGCTGATCTCCGATGCCGACATAGACTTCATTGAGTCTGGCTTGATCGTAAACTCCGTCATACGCCTTGGCTTTCTTGCCGTCTTGCCGGTTCAGAACATTGTCGGATCGATTGGCCGAATCACCCCTGAGCGACATGAGCGGCTATTGAGAAAACTGAGCCGTCATCTCGTGGCCAATTTGCCTCCCTCGACAACCGCTTGATAGCCAAGGCCTGGCCCCGGGTCGGCACGGAGTCCCTTCCCCAAAGCCGCCCACCGCTAAGGACCAGGGGGCGGATTTATTCGCCTTCCATCGTCTCGCCGGGGAAAAAGCGATCAAAGAGCAGTTGCCGCAATTCCGGAATGCCCTCTCCCAGGACGGCGCACAGCTTCAGGGGCTTTTCCTTTGTCTTGCGCTTGAATGCCGTCAGGTTCTTTTTCGAGGCGGGCTCGTCCATCTTGTTGGCGATGACGGCATAGGGCCGCTCGGCCAGCTCGGGATTGTAGAGCCGCAATTCGTCACGGAGGCTGAGATAATCTTCGGCGGGATTGCGACCATCGGAGCCAGCCATGTCGATCACAAACAGCAAAAAGTGGGTGCGCTCGATGTGGCGCAGAAAATCGTGCCCCAGCCCAATGCCCTTGTGGGCGCCTTTCAGCAGCCCGGGGACATCCGCCACGCGCAGGCTGTGCATGGCATCGAATTCCAGGATCCCCACCAGAGGATGCCGCGTGGTAAAGGGATAGGAGGCGGTTTTGGGCCGCGCCGCGCTGAGTTCTCCCAGCAGGGTGGACTTGCCGGCATTGGGATAGCCCACCAGTCCGACATCGGCGACGGTTTTCATCGTCAGCCACAGCGTCTTGACTTCCCCCGGCTCGCCTTCCGTGAATTCAAGCGGGGCTTGATGGGTGCTGGTCTTGAAATGCATGTTGCCCAGCCCCCCTTTGCCGCCCCGCGCAATGGTCAACCGGTCGCCATCCGCCAGCACTTCGCCCAGGAAGTCCCCACTTTCAACGTCGCGCACCTCGGTGCCCAAGGGAACCGGCACGATTTTGTCGCTGCCGCCATGGCCATATTGCTGCTTCCCGCGGCCGCGCTCCCCGTGCTGCGCCCGAACAATCGGCGCAAAATGCAGATCCAGCAGCGAAGCTACATCTTTGGAGGCGAGCAGCACAATGCTGCCGCCATTGCCGCCGTCGCCGCCGTCGGGACCGCCGCGTGGAACGTATTTTTCGCGCCGGAAGGTGGCCACACCCGTCCCCCCGTTTCCGGCATGCGCCTGAATCCGAACGCGATCAACAAAGGTGAGAGGTTTCATAGGGGGGAGAGATCAGTGGTCAGTGGGCGGTGCGACGGTGGTCAGTGGGCGGTGCGACGGTAGTCAGTGGGCGGTGGGCGGTCAGGCGGACTTCAGACATCGGCCTCCCCTGCCCCCTGTCTCCTGTTCGCTGTCTCTCGCCTCTCTTCATAAAGGAAAAGGGCGGGACCTCGCGGCCCGCCCTCTGCGTTGCCATGGGCTCGCACCCGGCCGGTCAGGCCTGAGCGACCTTCTGGATATTGACGCGCTTGCCGTCGCGGTCGAAGGATACAACGCCATCGACGAGCGCAAACAGGGTGTAGTCCCGGCCCATGCCGACATTGAGGCCGGGGGCCTTCTTGGTGCCGACCTGGCGCACGAGAATGCTGCCGGCGGTGACCGTTTCGCCCGCAAAGCGCTTGACGCCGCGGCGTTGGGCGTTGCTGTCGCGCCCGTTGCGACTGCTGCCTTGACCTTTTTTATGTGCCATTTCCGTTCTCCTCAGCCTTGCGTGATCGACGCAATCTTCACTTTCAACAGGTGTTGGCGATGCCCAACCTTGCGATGATAGCCCTTGCGGCGCTTTTTCTTGAACGCCACGACCTTCGGGGCGCGGAATTCTTCCACCACCTCGGCGACCACCTTCGCGCCCTCCACAACGGGGGCGCCAATCTGGAGCCCGGAGCCGTCGTTGACCGCCAGCACCCGGCCGATTTCAACCGACTGGCCAGCCTCGGCGCCGTCGATCAACTCGACCGACACCACATCGTTCGCTTGTACCCGGTACTGCTTGCCACCGGTTTCGATCACTGCATACGCTTCCATATCCATCCTCGTTTCCAGGGGAATCCACGACGGCCCCATTTCGACAAACTGGCCCGTAAGGTATGCGAAGCGCCGTCCGGTGTCAACCCCGAGGGGCCTTGCCTGAAAAAATAATTTGCGCACGGGTTGACGTCGCCGCCGGGCCATGGTATGCCATGACCATCGTCTGAGGATTTGGGGGGTTAGCTCAGTTTGGTAGAGCGCCTGAATGGCATTCAGGAGGTCGGGAGTTCGAACCTCCTACCCTCCACCAAGTCCCGGACGATGCGCCAGGCGAGCCAAGGGGGCAGATGACAGGGGGCAGGAATTCTGACGTGTTTCATTTGCAGATGCACCCGTGGGCTTCTGGGACAGGCCGGGTACGAGATCGAAATCGGCTGGTCGCAACGGGGGATATCGTGTATCTACAGACCCTTGACGCGTGGGGTAGAATCCGGCCCCGGCCAGCGGGTTGCCGAGCCCCATGCCCGTAACAGGAGACGGAATGAGCAGCAAGACAGTGTACGTTGGAATGAGCGCGGATTTGATCCATCCGGGGCACCTGAACATTCTCCACGTGGCGCGAGGTCTGGGCACGGTGACCGTGGGCCTGTTGACGGATGCCGCCATCGCGAGCTACAAGCGGCTTCCGCACATGACGTACGAGCAGCGGAAGGCCGTGGTCGAGAACCTCAAGGGGGTAGACCGGGTGGTGCCGCAAGAAACCCTCGACTACGTGCCCAACCTGCGGCTGATCCGGCCGGACTACGTGGTGCATGGCGACGACTGGAAGGAAGGGGTACAGCGTGAAACGCGCCAGCGGGTGATCGATGCGCTGGCCGAGTGGGGCGGTGAACTGGTCGAGCCCGGCTATACCCCCGGCATCTCTTCTTCGATGCTCAACAAGGCGATTCGCGAGGTCGGCATTACACCGGACATCCGCCGGCTGAGGCTGCGACGTCTGCTTCAGGCCAAGCCGCTGGTCCGGACCATGGAGGTACACAGCGGACTGAGCGGACTGATCGTTGAAAACACCAAGGTGGTGGCCCCGGAGGGTACCCGCGAATTTGATGCCATGTGGCTCAGCAGCCTGACCGACTCGACGCTCAAGGGAAAGCCCGACATCGAATGCGTCGACCTGACCTCGCGGCTCCATACGGTCAACGATGTGCTGGAGGTCACCACCAAGCCCGTCATCTACGACGGCGACAGTGGCGGACTGCCGGAGCATTTCACCTTCATGGTGCGGACCCTGGAGCGCTTGGGCGTGTCGGCGGTCATTATCGAAGACAAAATGGGGTTGAAGAACAATTCGCTGCTCGAGGATGGGAATCTCCAGAAGCAGTCTAGCATCGGCGAGATGGCGGACAAGATCCGGGCGGGGAAAAAAGCCCAGGTTTCCGACGACTTCATGGTGATCGCCCGATGCGAGAGCCTGATCACGGGCGCAGGGCTAACCGACGCACTGGAGCGGGTCCAGGCTTACATCG
>CAYNSH010000102.1:0-2689 GCA_964399775.1 uncultured Verrucomicrobiota bacterium | reverse complement strand
GCGGACGGGATCATGATCCACAGCAAGTCGAAGACGCCGGATGAAATCACCGCCTTCTGCCGGGCGTATGCCGAACTGGATCGCCGGGTGGCGCTGGTGGTGGTGCCCAGTACGTATCCCCAAATCACCGAACAGGAGCTGGCCGACCTGGGGGTCAACATCGTGATCTACGCCAACCACCTGCTGCGCAGCGCCTACCCGGCGATGCTGCGCACGGCGGAAACCATCTTGCAGCATGGACGGACCCTGGAAGCCGAGCCCCTGTGCATGCCCATCCGGAACATCATCTCATTGATCTGAACCAGGAGCCGTCATGGTCGACAACCAAGCGTTTTTCGAGGGGCTCCAGCGGGCGGGCATCGGATTTTTCACCGGGGTGCCGGATTCCCTGCTCAAGAGTTTCTGTTCCTATGTGATGGATCACACGGACGCGGGCGCGCACGTTCTGGCCGCCAATGAAGGCGCAGCGGTGGCGCTGGCGGCCGGCCACTACCTGGCCACGGGACAGCCGGGACTGGTCTACCTGCAGAATTCCGGGCTGGGCAATGCGGTCAATCCTATCGTCTCGCTGGCCGATCCGGCGGTCTATGGCATTCCCATGATGCTGCTGGTGGGCTGGCGGGGGGAACCCGGGGTGAAGGACGAACCGCAGCATGTGAAGCAGGGCGAAGTGACGGAGGCGATCTGCCGGGCCATCGATATGCCCTTCCGCCACTTGCCAGCCGATACCGGCCCGGCGCTGGAGAGCATTGGCGAGATGGTACCATTGGCGCGCGACGCCCGGCGTCCGGTCGCCTGGATCGTACGCAGCGGCACGTTTGCGCCGTATGACGCCCGCCCTCGCCAACCCGTCCCCTACGGCCTGATCCGCGAAGAGGCCATCGCGGCGATTGCGAGATCGCTGCCGGCCCAGGCGGTGATCGTTTCCACCACCGGGCACATTTCGCGAGAGCTCTTCGAATTCCGCGCCCGCGCCGGCCTGGGCCATCATCAGGATTTTCTGACCGTGGGCTCGATGGGGCATTGTTCCCAGATCGCCCTGGGTATTGCGCTGGCCCGTCCGGATCGCCCGGTGGTCTGCCTTGATGGCGATGGGGCGCTGTTGATGCATATGGGCGCGATGGCGCTCACGGGCACATCGGGCGCGAGGAACTATCTTCACATCGTCTTGAACAACGGCGCCCACGTTTCCGTGGGCGGGCAGAAGACCGTGGGTTTCGACGTCGATTTCGTGCGCATGGCCGAGGCCTGCGGATATCGTACTGCCCGGCGCATCGAACCACTCGACGATCTGACGGATCTGCTGGCGTCGCTGAGCTTCCGCGACGGCCCCGTCTTTCTGGAAATCCGGGTATCCACCAAGGCCCGCAAAGACCTGGGACGCCCGACCTCCTCCCCGCAAGAGAATATGGCGGACTTCATGGCCGCATTGAACCGCCCGTGACGCCGCGCATCCATCGGGGTCTCGACGGCAGCGGGGAATACGTCCGGCGCTTTCTGGGCGAGGTTCCCGTGGAGCGGACCCTGTTGGTTTGCCGCCCGGCCTCGTTTGAACAATCGGGCGCCCGGGAATGGCTGACGGATATTCTGGGAACCCGCCCCCCGGTATTTGCGGCTTTTTCGTCCAATCCCAAGATCGAAGAGGTGGAACAAGGCGTGAGGCGGTTCCGTGCCACCGGGGCCAAAGCGATTATCGCCGTCGGCGGGGGCAGTATTCTCGACATGGCCAAGCTGGTGAATTACTTTGGCAGCCGCGAGCTTTCGCTCGATGAATACCTGGCCAATCCAACCGCCCGGTCCGGCCCACTCCGGCCCCTTTTGGCCATCCCGACCACGGCGGGCAGCGGCAGCGAAGCCACCCGGTTTGCCGTGGTCTACCGGGGCCTGGCAAAATACTCCGTATCGGACCCGGCGATCCGGCCGGGGCATGTCCTGCTGGTGCCGGAATTCACGGCATCGGCGAGCCCCTACCAAACGGCCTGTTCGGGCATGGATGCGTTGGCTCAAGGCATCGAATCGCATTGGGCGGTCGAGGCCACGGCGGCATCGCGCGGATACGCTCGCGAGGCCATTCGTTTGGCCCTGACTCACTTGCCAGCGGCGGTGGACCATCCCACCTTGCGCGACCGTTCCGCCATGCTGGAGGCCGCGCACTTGGCGGGCAAGGCCATCGACATTTCCAAGACCACCGGCGCCCATGCCTTTTCCTACATCTTAACGAGTACATTCGGCCTACCCCATGGCCATGCGGTTGGGCTGCTTCTACCGGCCTTCGTGCGACTCCATCATCAAGCCGGCATTGAGCTGAACGGCATCGATGACCACCGCCTCCGGGACCTGATGCGCGCTATCGGGCTGGACCGCAAGTTGCCGGTCACGACGGACGAACTCGAGACCCTCTTCAACCAACATGTCAACCTGGAGCGCTTGGCCAACAACCCGGTCCCCGTCAGTGCCGAGTTCATCCGGACGATTGCGGCGGGCTTGGCCGAAAAAGGATTTCCCCCGCATCCCGCCCAACCAGACGCTGATCCATGATTGCCACTTGGCTACGCTGAAGACGGGCTTGCTTTGCGGCTGTTTTGGCCGGATTCTCGATGGGCGCATGCCTGCCACCGGCCGTCGTTGCCGGCCAGCCTCCCCTTGTGCTGACCGTCAATCCCTATGCGGACATCGACTGGGAACGCCT
>CAYNSH010000101.1:0-10968 GCA_964399775.1 uncultured Verrucomicrobiota bacterium | reverse complement strand
CTTTGTGTTCTTTGTGCTCTTTGTGGCAAATCTCCCCGGCTGCTTCTTCCAGCTTTTCAGCTTTTCAGCGTTTTCCTCTCCCTCTGTCCTCTGCCCTCGTAACCGCTTTACCGCCGGCGATCTTTTAGCCTGAGAACCCACGCCGGCATCAAGAAGGCGGCGGCATAGGGCCGGCAGGCCGCCCGAAACAGCGCGTGCCGCTTCCCCCATCGGATGAACATCCGCAATTTCACCATGTTGAACGCCAGCCGGGCGGACCGTAAATGCCCCTCGAAATCCCGCACGACCCGGTCTGCCGCCACCGGCACCAACGGGCGATAGGCGTTCATGTCCTGCATCCGTTCAATCATCCGCATTTTGACGTTGAATGTCGCCAGACGGTGGTGATCGGCATACGCCGTGCTTTGATCCGGATGTCGGCGGAACAAGGCCGACACCCGCGGGGCGCAGACACAGCGAAACCGCAAGGCGACATTCAAGATGAAATCCGCATCCTCCGTTTGGATCCGGCGCCCCCGATAAAAGGCCGGCACATCCGTATACCCGCCGACGGCCTGAAACACGGATCGGCGAACCATGGTCGCGGTTGGCCAAATGCCATTGCCGCGCATAAGATTCAGGAATACGTCGGTCGGCGCGTTCGCCGCCGGGAAGAAAGGGGAAATCCGCTCCTCATCTCCGAACACCCGGACGGCGCCAACGGCAAATCCCGCCTCCGGCCATTTGTCCAGCAGTCCCGCCAGATCCTCCAGATGCTCCGGCAACCATTTGTCGTCCGCGTCCAGAAACGCCAGATAGTCACCAGTCGAGGCCGCCACGCCAGCATTCCGGCTGTGGCCGGGACCGCTGTTGACTTTGTTGACCAGCACCTGGACCCGATCGCCATAGCCCCGGGCGATTTCGACAGTCCGATCCGTGCTGGCATCGTCCACCACGACGATTTCCCTGGCCGGGCGGGTCTGATTCAGCGCCGACTCGATCGCCTCACCGATGAACTTTTCGGCGTTATACGCTGGAATGATGACGGATATGGTGGACATGGGTCAAGAGACAGGAGTCAGGAGACAGGAGTCAGGATTCAGAGGTCGGGCGCGGTCAGGACACAGGTTAGGAGACGGGAGACAACCTATTCCGGCAAGACCATACGCGCGATCCATCCGTACTACTATCCGTTATCGAAACTCATAACATATTGTTTCCATAGAAGGCTGGCCTTTTTGTGGGTCCTCGTGTTTTTTGTGGCCCTGCTTTTGGGTTGCGGGACTACTGAATCCTGACTCCTGACTACTCTCTTGCAACAACTCCGCCAGAAGTTTTGCAAGAGCCGCTATGTTGTGTCAACGCATCGATCACCCGTCACCCTCCAGCCCCAGCAGCCATTTCCAGGCGGGAAGCAACCGGATGCCAAAGCCGGAAACCGTTTCCGTCCCCTCCTCGTCCCAGGTCAGCACCAGGCCGTTGCCCACCCCCAATTCACGCCCGGCGGTCATCAAGCTTTGGACCTCCCGGCTGCGGGTCTTGGCTTCGGCCAAGTCGTAGCAGACTTGGATCAGCTGGATTTCCCGGTTCGCCGATTTCACCGCAAAGTCCGTTTCCTTGCCCGCGGTGCTTTTATAGGCATAAAATTCGGCGCCCCGCCGATACAACTCCACCGCCACGGCGTTCTCCAGCAAGCGCCCTGCGTCCCGGCCCGCCTTGAAGCGTACCGCATTGACCATGCCGGTGTCGTACCCGTAGATTTTTCGCGGGGCCGTCATCCGCAGTTTCGCTTTGGGCGAATAGCGCTCCACGGACAGGAACAGATAGGCTTCCACCAGATAGGCCACGTATTTTCCCACCGTGTGGACGCTGCGGAAAGCCAGCGATTTTTTCAGGCTGCTGCACGTGTACTCGCGGGCAGCGTTGCCCACCAGCCACCGCCCCACGTCCCGCAGTTTCGCCGCATAGCGCACGTTGTGCCGCTGCACGACGTCCTTGAGCAGGATGCTGTCGAACAGGGTGGCGAGGTAGCTGTCGGCATCGGCCCCCCCCACCACCACCTCCGGAAATCCTCCCGCGTTTAGATAATCGTCTAAATGTTTCAAGAGCAGCCCCTGCCGTTCCCGGGCCACCAGCCGGTCGTCCACCGCAACGTCGCGCGCCTTGAGCACCTCCGCGAACGAGAACGGCAGCAGCCGGAACTCCCGGTATCGCCCTGTCAGGTGCGTGGACAACTCGCGGCTCAACAGGTGCGCGTTGGAGCCTGTCAGGACCAGGTTGTACCCCCGCCGTTGCAAGCGATTTACGAACAACTCCCAGCCCGCGACATTCTGGATTTCGTCGAACAAGACCGTCCGGCCCGGGCCATAGACTTGGATCATGGCTGCCAGCAAATCGTCCAAATCCATCGGCGACCGCAGCCGTTCGTCGTCGAAATTGACGTAGGCGAAGTCCGCTCCGCAAGCCCTCGACAACATTTGCATGGCGAAAACGGACTTGCCAGCGCGCCGTGGCCCGATGACGACCTTGATCAAGCCGCCCGACATGCATTGGACCGCTTTCTCCAAGCCCGCCCGCGGGATGTATGCACGTTTGAGCAACTCATCCCGCTCGATTCGATGGCTAGCCAGCACTTCCTTCATGCCAGTGCACAGTATCTTCCAGTTTTGTGCAGTACAAGATTATTATTGCATGCCGTCTGGACCTGAGCGGGTCTGATTCAGCGCCGACTCGATCGCCTCGCCGATATACTTCTCGGCGTTGTAGGCGGGAATGATGACGGAGATGGAACTCATTTTGTACCCGTGCAGGGAAACAGCCTTGCCCGGAAATGATCGCGCGCCTCCAGGAACAGGGACACTGCCCGGCCTTTGGCCACCCAAGCTTCTAATTCCTTGTCGAACGCCTCTTGATCGGCCAAACGGCGCAGCGAACGGATAGCCTTGGCAGCGCTCATGTACTTTTGAACCGCACGTGTGAAGGCCGCCAGGATTTCACGCCCCCCCCACGGCTCGACATCATGCCGGCGGGTCTTTTCCATTTCATGGTGTCCCCGGCCCATCATGTAATATCGTTTGCGCAGGTATTCACGGGTTGTGCGCGAAGCCGGGATCAAATGCTTCACCACCGCTTTCGGTTCAAACAGAATCTTGCCCCCGTTCTTTTCCATGCGCAGCATGAATTCCGTCTCTTCCGCCGGCATCAAACTGTTGCCGCGATACCCCAAATCCTCCCGGAAGGCTCCAAATCGGGAAAACGCGGATCGGCGAAATGCAATGTTTGCGCCATAGGGATAGCGGGGAAAGGAGACCAGGCAACGCTCCGGGGCATCCACCTGAGGCGAAAATATCGTTTTCACCCGGTCGGGAATGGCATCCGGGAACCCGTTTTCGAATACCGGAATGACTGCCCCTCCCACCACGTCTACCTCGTCCGCATCAGCAAAGGCTTCCGCCAATGACGTGAGCCAGCCCTGCTCCGGAATCGCGTCATCGTCCAGAAAAGCAATGATATCGCTCGTGGTTTCGGCGATGGCCCGGTTACGGGCTCGGGACAGGCCCGGAGTCTCCTCCCGAATACAGCGCACCGGCACTCGTGTGTCGCATCCAAATCGAGACGCCACCATCGCGGACGTTCCATCCGTTGAACCGTTATCGACCACCAGAATATCAAACCGACCCCCAGACAGATCCTGATCCAGCACCCCGTTAATGGTATCCCCAAGATACGTCACGCGATTGCGCGTGCAGATGCACACCGTACAGGTGCAAGGCACTGGATGAACGGATTCTGTCATGGCTTATGCCTTACGGAAGCGCCGAGTACGGAGGCCGTCCGCAATAAAAATGGCCTGCTCCTTCCGAACCGCCTCAGTAAAGTGAACATGGTCCGCGAAAATATCCGGCCCCAGCCGTTTTGTAAACCCGTGCAGATCGATCACCGGCACGCCCCGCCGCCGCATCACCACCTCCGCCGCCTTGTTGTACGCAAGCACATCCCGCTGGAACCGCGCGAATTTTTTCATCAATCCCGCATGGCGTTCGTCGTCCACCGGCGTGGTGTTCACCCAGATCAGAGCGGTCTTCGCACGCTCGAACAGGTCGGCCATCTGTTCCAGGTTCTCTCGATAGTTCTCCAGCGGCACCTGGCATCCGGCCTTTGCCGTTTCTCGCTTGAGGTCGTGTAGCCCGCAGTTCACCAGCGCCAGGTCGGCCCGCGCCGCCTCCAGGAGGCCCGAGCGCCCTAACCGCTCCAGGACCATGCTCGAATCCCCCCAGTTCGCGCCCAGCGGCACGTCCAAATCCGCCAAAGCGGCAGCGGCGCCATCTTGTCTCAGCAACGTGTAGCGGCCCCGTAGACAATCGGCCAGATACGGGGCGTAGTGCACGGAAATGCTGTCGCCGATGATCAGCAGCCGCGGCAGCGGCTTTCGAAAGATACGCTCCCGCAACCAGGCTGCCCAAGACCCGGACATCATACCTCCCCGGGGCTTGGTTGTAGCCGCGCCCGTTGGGCGCGGGGCTGTGTTCTCCAAATCCGGCCCCATCGGGACCGGCTACAGCAGAACCTCGTGCTATCTGCTTCCAGGCGGTCCGGTGAATTCAACTTCCTCATTCCACCCATTCCACACCTTCCACGCCCTCCAGCCAGGTCCGGAAAAAAGCCGATATCTTTCCATCAAGGTTGTCCACGATCTGCACATCCTTGCCCATAAGCAGGGCCAGGAGGGCGCCGTGCAGACGGGTCGTGCGGATCTCCCTGAATCTCCCCAAAAAAGCCGCCCCCTGCCGGATCAACAGCCGCCGGCTGACCTGGTGATAAAACCAATCGCTGAGTTGAATCAAGAAATCGGATGCCCGCCAGACAACGCGCTCCTGCCGGGCCAGCCGCCCCCATTTCAGAAGGGTTTGATAGACCCGCCAATGCACCGGGATTTGTTCGATGCTCGGCCAGTCGGAGCTTGTCAGCCCTTCGCGCGAAGCGGCGGGAACCGAACTCGCCTCCGCCACCCGTTCTTTATCGGTACGCTGCAGATGCAAAACTCCGGCCGGGCGCGGATGATTCCATTTCCGCAACGGTCCCGGATCCATGAACAACGCCATATCCGGCACCAGCAGAATCCGATTCCCAAAATGGGCAACCAGCAAATCATAGGACGCCTGGTCCCGGACGCAGATGGTCAAATCCGGATAAGCCGCCAGTTCCACCGCATCGCGCTGCATCAAGGTCGGATCCTCATAGCGGCAAGATACGGGAAAGATCAGGACGGGATTCCGGGGGTGCCGCCGGAGAATGTCCAGCCGCTCGTCCTGAACCCATCGCCACAGATCGCCGAAGTTGCCTCCCCCTTGCAAGAGAATCAGGGTGTCCGGACCGATCCGGCTCTCCTCCCGGTAGCGATACCCCGGATTCAGGCAGCGGTGCGGCAACGTCTGGAGATACTGCCGCGTTCCCTCCCAAATCAGGATATCACCCACGTTCCGGTAGTACGGCAGGCCCATCAACACATAGTCGCGGTCCACAAACCCCGCCAGGCGGGTTTCGATTTCCTGATGAATCTGCTGAACTATTGAAGTACAAGACATCGCAAATTAACTAACCATGTGGAAACCGCAAGAAATAGACCTGCGTTATTCGCTTGCGCTCGTTTGAACATCCACGCCCCATGAGTTAGACGTTCGCACAAGAGGCAAAAAGAACTGTTTCCTCCGAATGAATAGAAAAATGGTCCATGAAAAATCTATAGTTAAGCTTCAGGCTGTCCACAAAAGCCGCTAATATGTAGATGTCTTCTGGTTTATGGTAAGCAGATATCGCAAGCTTTGGCCGATACTGGCGCAATATTTTCGCAGCTCCGTGCAATGCGGCTAGTTCCGAACCTTCGATATCCATTTTGATGAAATCTATTTTGGAGGGCTGTTCTCGCCTCACCCATTCGTCCAAGCTTACGGTGGTAACCGCGCCTTTCACAGACGAACCATTCCCGATGCGTGAAGATGGCCCCGATCGTGAATATTCCATCTGGCTTCCGTCCACATCACTTAACGCGTTCACTACAGGCTTTATCTTGCCAGCCAGTGCCGGATTTGATTCGACGTTTATCCTAAGGATGGCCAGATTTTCCGGTGCATATTCGAAAGTGTACACACAGCCATTGGGCGAGGACCGATCAGCAAAATAGACCGCCGTGTCTCCCCAGCACCCCCCCCCATCGATCACCACATCGCCCGGTTCTACGCCGATTCTGGTGCCTTGATGTATGTAGTCGTATTGATGCAATTGAAACCAATTCCGATACCCATGCTGCGACATGTGAAGGTGGAGCAGACCCGTATTCCCTTTGATGTCATATTGGTTTATCTCAATGGCTTGGTCAGGGCCTACAGGAACAAGGCCGGCGCTTCTCCTTACGAGAAAATGACGCGCTTCATTATATCTCTTCCAAAATTCAGGGGTATTCGACGGCATTTGCACATGCCTGGGCCCAAGAATCCGATAACATAATGCGTCCAGATAGACATTTCGCGAATAGTCATCGGACAACAGGGCATATCCATGCGCATAGGCAGAGCCATGGGCCATGATCCGCCCCAAAGCCTGCGCGGCAAGATGCGGCTGAAAATTACGCGATGCCCATCCACGACGACCGGCACGCACCTTCACCATGTGTTTTATCCGACCAACCAGCGTTTCGGACTTGCCGGGTCCAACGCTCCGTTCCTCGGGAATCCAATACCGATCCTGATACGCATACGACCATTTCCAAAGGCGCGTGAATAGTGCTTCTTGAAAGCGTGTTTCGTTCCCGCACATTTCCATATCACGGCCGCCTTTGAACTGTTTTCACCATCATGGCGCGCATTGCTCCCCATCGTTTTTTCACTCCACTCCACTCCCGGTTTTCATCCCCCAGCTTCCGGCTGATGAATGCTTTGAAGCCCGGCTTCAGCCACTCGCTGCCGTCCGCGCAGACCCGGTTGCGCATTGACGCGAACGTTGGCGTCTGTACTGAAGGAATAACCCCAAGCGTCATGAAGACATGGGCGTTGTAGCAGTGCGGTAGCCGGCAATGCGGTCCGACCGGACGGAATCGAATCGGGGCTTCAATATCTTCATAAAGATTCTGAATCTTTTGCTCGCAATAGCATTGTTTCAATTCGCCGGAAACCAGATTGAGGAAGCCTGACCATAATCCCGCATAGCAGAATTCGCGGCGTTTTTTGCCGAACACGCTGAGCTTGAAACGGAACAGTTCCGAATCGAACCGACTCCAGATTTCCCGGTATTCCTCCCGGGGATGATGGGTCAGAATTTTCAGGTCACTGGTCGTTTCGTCGCGGGCGACCGTTACGTGGCAAACCGCGCCGACCCGTTCCCGGCAAATCGCCATCGCATCTTTGACGTGGGAAATCATTTCGTCGCTGGGCGTCAACTCCACCGAAAACGAGGCTCCAGCCTCGCGAATTTTCACGACGTTGTCGAAAAATCGATCCAGCCAGTTGCGCTTCTTCAGTTCCACATAATGAAAAGAGAATTTGATGAACAGCCGCTCCAAACAATCCGGCGGCAAGGCCGCCAGTTCATCGAACCGCGGGGAGATCGTCCCATTGGTCACCACCATTACGTAGTGTCCCTGCTTCAGGATCTCATGGACAATGCCCACCACCTCCGGCGGCAACAACGTCTCCCCCTCACCGCAGAGATTGATCAAGCTCACACCTCCCAATCGCTCCACCGACAGCGCCCGCCCAATGTGCTCAGCACTGTATGGGAATACCGGCAGTTTCTGCCCGAAGCTCTTAGTGTGCGTGATGTAGCAGTAATGGCACCGCAAGTTGCAGGTCCGGAACGGGATGAGACAGTCTATGAAGCGTTTCATGGCTGATTCCAGGCCGATCTTCGTGTTCTGCCCTTATGCATCAACGTTTCTTTACGACCATCAAACTTTTAACGAGGCAACGTTGCGGGTACGCGGGCGAACTCAAAATAAGTTCATCCACGGCCTTGACGACGCCCGGAAAGGACGGGCCGTAGTCGTGAAAACAGATGTACCCTCCCGGAACGACAGCATCGCCCAGCGCTTGGATGTCTTTTTTTACCCCTTGATACGTGTGGTCGCCGTCGATGAAGACCAGCCTGAATTTTTTCCCCTTGCCCTGCGACGCCACGTAGGAAGTCGAGTTTCCCTTGAACGGCGTGATGTGACTTCCCAAGCCAACCCTCTTCCCGACGTCAGCGAAAATGTCCAAGGTGTTTTGGTAGTGATTGCCGCCATAAAAGAAATATTCTCGCTCCCGGTAAACGGATTCTTCGATATAATAGTCCGTGCCCCGGATATGCCAGTATCCATCCTCCCCCTTGAACCAGTCTTCTTTCGCGGGAAACATATCGATGGCGACGACCCCTTGGTTCCCCGCGATCAGAGAGCCCAGCGCCAAGTAGGACGTGGACTTCCCCAGATAACTGCCAACCTCCGCAATCGGTTCGTAAGCCACCGAATCTTTCGCCAACTCGAACAAGGCATAGCCTTCCAAGGGATCCAAAATTCCGGGGATCCTTTCAAGACAGGCGATGTGTTGATCGATCCGGAACACGCCGTTCGCAAGCGGACCGGGAATCCGCTGGATCTTGCGATCCATATATTCCTTGCAATTCAGCACTTCCGGCTTGCCTTCTTTGGGGAGGCCGAAAAGAACTCTTTTGATCGCGCGTCCGATGCGTTTCATCGAACCTCCACCTTTTCCCAATGTTTTTCCACTCATGCCTGATTCGCCTTGTGCTCCACAACGGCGGCTTTCGCCTCCCGAAGCAATCCCGTTAATTTCTCATCGTTTCCTGCGCCGCGACGCTCCACTCCACCACCGGCTGGATGGGGATATAGCCCACATGGGTTCCGGACACTGCAAACGAACAAACACCGTAATGCACGGAAAACGGCCTTATGTTTCCTGGATCGTATGCGATCAACCATAGGCTATAATGCCCAGGATTGAAAGGCAGGTTTCTGTAAACCATTCGAACCCGCTGCCGCCCCTTTTTCCGGCGAATCGAGAAGTTCTGCCGAGGCGAAAGGCACTGCGCAACTTGGGTTCCCCCTTGGTCGAGAAACGTGATGTTGAAAATGGCTTCGGGTTCCTCGCCTCGAAATTGCACCGTGAACTCCACGGCGACGTCTTCGCCATATCGCAACTCGCCCGCCGTCTGATCCCTGGATGCGGGAACCACCCGGATATCGGAAATCTCCACTTCGCCGGTGCCCGCTTCGGTCGGGGTTATGCTTCTGAACAGGCTGTTGTAGCGCTGGATAACGGCAGGGCAATCATCGCTGAACATCTGGATCTGGCCTTGACCCAACAGCATGATTCGATGGGATAGTCGCGCCACACTGGCCATATCGTGGCTGACAAAAATCACTGCAGCACGTTCCATCAACTCACTGATCCGCCGGAAGCACTTGTAGCGGAAACCCAAATCCCCCACCGCCAGCACTTCGTCCACCAGCAGGATGTCGGGATCCAGCGAACTGGCCACCGCAAACCCCAACCGCACCGCCATCCCCGAGCTGTAGTTTTGGACAGGGGTATCCAGGAAATCGCCGATTTCGGCGAAGTCGATGATCTCGTCCAGCTTGGCGTCGATTTCCTTCTTGGTCAGCCCCAGCACGGAACCGTTGACATAGATGTTCTCCCGCCCGGTCAGGATGGGATTGAAGCCGGCCCCAAGGGCAATTAATGCCCCGATCCGCCCACGCATCTCGATCCGTCCGGCGTCGGGCTTGATCAGGCCATTGAGCATCTTCAGGAGCGTCGTCTTCCCCGCCCCGTTGCGGCCGATCAGTCCGAGACATTCCCCCCGCTTCAACTCGAAGCTGACGTCCTTGACCGCCCAGAATTCTTTCGGCCTCAATCCACCAGCCCCCCCGTGCCGCCGGCCCAGCAGTTCGTTGCCCATGTCTTTCAAGCCGTAAAAAAGCGACTTCTTCAAACTGAGGCAGAATTTTTTCGACACCCCTTCGACGCGGACAAGAGTGTCCGGGTCGGAGGGGATAGACAATGGATTGGAAGCCGTAGACATCAAGTTAGACAGGATGACAGGATTTGCAGGATTTACAAGATGGAACAGCCGAAAACCGAATCCCGGTTAACTACGAATCACTCGAATTACACGAATAGAAGCCGAAATCCGTAAACGCAGTCCCCCCGGATCGGGAAGGGCGGATCCCGGCTCCTTCAGAGACCGGGACAGGGCTGTCCGGGTCTGACGAAGGCCACACACGAAGCGCGTGAGCCTCTCGGCAGGCCCGCACAGCCCTTGGCTCTGCCGATGGCGGACCCCCGCCCTTCCCTCCGAGCAGAATCCGCGCAACCACGCCTGCCCGCGTGGCAAGTCCGTGAAATCCGTAGCTGACACCGACTGTTGGCCTGCCTGTCCAAATCAATCCTCTTTCTGGGGCTTCAAACGCGAAAGAATCCGCTTGGCCAGCACTTCGTTGATTTCGCGATGCCGTGGAACGGGTTCTGAATACCCCGTGCGGGGGTTGTGGAAAATATCATGCCGCCCGCCATGCCGCAGCAGGACGCAACCCATTTCTTCCAACCTCCGCACCAGCTCGAGCCGCTTCATGCGTACTCGAGCTCTTCAACCTTCCGGATTCCCGGAATTTCTTCCTGATGGAATATGTCGAGAAGGTCGAGCAGATGGGTCTTCAGGTCTGCCAGATCGTCACCCTGAGTCCAGTGGTCGGGATAATCGTTCAGATATCCAAGATAACGGCCGTCGGCCTCTTTCCAGTAGGTGAAATACGCTTTCATGCCTTGAATGTCCCGTGGATTGCGCCGTTTGGCAAGTTCTCTTTTCTTTGTTCTCTTTCTGCTTGGGTTGAAGATTGCAGGTTGAAGGTTGAAGGTTAGAAAACCTTAGAGGACACAGAGAAGCACAGAGAAAACAGCCGGGGGCGGTTAACCACCAATCCCACGCCTGCCCGCCTGT
>CAYNSH010000100.1:0-11171 GCA_964399775.1 uncultured Verrucomicrobiota bacterium | reverse complement strand
TCCTCCTAATCCCCTCTCTCTCTTCTGATTGTCGGCATTAAAGACACAGCCCTGCTTCATGACCTTGACCCCTTCTCCTGTCGCGGGGTGGAAGCGACCCGGATTTACATTCTTGAAACGATTTCCCGTTCAACCAGGTCGAATGCCGCAGAAAAATCGAACGAGAACTCGACCGGAAGGAGACTGTCGAGATCGGCGGTGAACAAGGGATTGGCCTTTTTGTCCAACAGGTTTTCGGCGAATTCCGCCCGGCTCACTTTGTGCCCCTCGTGGACCATGTAGGCGCGGAACACCGCCACCACCCGTTGCGGATCGGCGCCGCCTTCCGTCAGACCCAGCCAGAGATCGAACAAGTCCCGTCCTTTCCTGCGTTGGTAGAGCGCTCGCAACTTAGTCCCCAGCAATTCCTCCAGGCTGAACGTGGGGATCTCGCACTCGCCCGTAAACCAAGGCGAAGCCATCGCAAACTTCTTGTTTCGCACGCCCAGCGCCGCGAAATGTTCCCGGGAATTGATTTCGATCTTGAGTTTCATCGGCACTGCCGGGGGCAATTCCGGCATGATGCGGTAGGTCACCGTGGCGACTCCGGGCCCCTGCTTGCGTTTCGGCTTGCTCAGCAGTTCGTTCAGCGTGCGCTGGATGGCATCGAAAACCGGACCGATGGGCCCCGGTTTGGTTTGAACCAGGTCGATATCTTCCGAATACCGCCGTGCGGGGTTGAAATACAACTTGTGCAGCGCCGTGCCGCCTCGAAAGGCCAGATGTTCCGCCAAGACCGGCTGGCGGAACAATTCCACGATCGTTCGGCAGAGCAGCAAATCCTGTTCGACCATCGAATCCGATCGCCAAGGCGCTTGGCTGCGCCAGGCGTTGATCTGCGCTTGCGGAATCATATCTCCTCCTTTTCCACCTCGGTGTTCAGCCACAAGTGCCAGCGTTTGCTGCAGGTCGAGCCCCGAATGGACACCGCCGGTTCCAGTTTCGCGGCGAACGGATTTTTACGCATCAGCCAATCCGCCAGCGGCTTGGTTTTGCCGACAAAGCCGGCCTGTTCCAGCAGCCAACCCAAGCGCTGAGCATATGCCATGTTCCCGTCGGACTGAACCGACCTGACCAGCTTGGCGGGGTCGATGGACTCGCCGAGTTCCTGCAACACCGCCAGCACGTGGTTCAATCCTCCGACCCGGCGGCAGTAGCGGATCAAATCCAGCGCCGTCGCCTCCGGCGTGGAGGCCGGCAGAAAGCCCGTGACCGTCTTGATGGGCTGGGTCGGCACATCCCCCACCTCGTTCTTCACGAAGAATTGGATGCCCACACCCCGGCAGCGGATTTTGCGCAAGGGGCGGTCCGTCACCACCTGCAGCCACTGCGGGCGTTGGTGCGCCGCGCCGTGGAGGGCGGCCGCCGAAAGCCCGCCCACGTAAAATGGGCGGTGCAGATGCTCCATCAAGGCGACGATGAACCAGTCGGCGGGGATGACGCCCACCGCCAAATGCTCCAGTGGAACCACGACATAAAACGATCCATGGATCCGTGCGATTTTTTTTTGGACCGCCAGCCGACGGGCCGCCTGGTTGAAATCTTTCCGGCCAAAGCCAAGGGCGGCCATCGCCTCCTCGCGGGTAAAGGCATAGCGCCCTTGCGGGGGCAACGCTTCGATCCATGAATCCAACCCGCCGTAGGGCCTGTTTTTGACTTTTCTTTTCATGCCAGTCTCTTTGGTTCTCTTTCGCATATGGATATACACATTATAGCCAATTGCAAATCATATTTTTTACGCCAGGTCGCGCGCGAGGCCGGTCTGTCTCGGGAAAGCCTCTACAAAGCCCTGTCCGGCGAACCCAGCCCCGGATTCGATACAATTCTCAACGTGATGATGGCGCGGGGCATCCAACTGCACGCCGAACCGGCCCGACCTGAGCCCGTTCCAGGTTCGCCTGTATCGAGGCCAGCCCGCCTACTGCTTACTGACTACCGCCCGCTGCCTACAGTCTATAGCCTCTCATCCCCCTCCCCCCTTTTTTCACCCCAAAAAAAAGTTTGGTTTATTATTGACTATGTAAATCCAGGGTTTACATTTTAATCATATAAACAAACCAGAGGCTTATTTGGTTTAGAAGATTGCTGATATGTAAACCCCGGATGGACGATATGAAGCCAAAACTAAACCAATTGCTGAAGAAATGGCCGCCGGGCACGGTTGCAACCGCCACCGGGCTGCAAAAGCAGGGGGTGTATCGCCAGTTGACCCGGCAATACGTGGCCGGCGGGTGGCTGGAACCGCTGGGTCGCGGAGCATTCGTTCGCTCCGGCGACAAACCGGATTGGCTGGGCGGGATCTATGCTCTCCAAACCGAGCTCGGCCTTGGAATCTATGCGGCCGCCGCCACCGCCCTGTCATTGAAAGGCCTCGGCCATTTTCTGCCGTTGGGCAAGCCGTCCGAAGCGATCCTTTTCGGCGAGCCCGGCAATCGGCTACCGGCCTGGTTTACGAGCCACGACTGGGAGGTCCGGATCACCTATCGCACCCCGAACCTGTTTTCGTCGCCCGATCCAGCCAGCTTCACGACCGTGGAACGCGGCGGGTTCGCGGTTCGCGTGTCGGCCCCGGAACGCGCCATGCTGGAGACGTTCCATCTGGCCACGACGAACGAAGCCATCCAGCACGCCGCGGAACTGATGGCAGGGCTGGCCACGCTCCGCCCGCAGATCGTCCAGTCGCTGCTGGAAAGTTGCCGTTCGGTGAAAGCCAAGCGCCTATTCCTGTGGGCGGCGGAAACAGCCGGCCACCCCTGGTTCGGACGGCTGGCGTTGGACCGCGTGGACCTGGGCACCGGCAAACGCCAAGCCTATCGCGGCGGCCAGTTGGATCCAAAATATCAAATCACCGTTCCGCGGAAGGAAGAAGCCCATGTTTGATCCCGTCTATGTGCGGCAATCGAAACTGCTGTTGGCCTGCCTGCCCGAAATCGGCCGGCAGAAATGCTTCGCCTTGAAAGGCGGAACGGCCATCAACTTCTTTTTCCGTCCTATGCCCCGGCTGTCGGTGGATATCGATCTGGCCTACCTCCCCCTGGCCGGACGCGACGAATCCCTGGCCGGCATCTCCCGAGCGCTGGAAGCCATCCAGTCGGCCATCGAGAGCCGGATTGGTTCCGTCCGCGTCCACGCGGCACGCGCAGGCGGGCTGGCCACCAAACTGGTGGTCTCCCTGGCCGACGCGCAGATCAAGGTGGAGCCAAACCCCATCCTGCGCGGGAGCGTCTATCCTCCCGAACGGCGCGATTTGTGTCCGGAAGCCCAGGCCTTCTTCGAACAATTCGTGTCCACCCCCACCCTGTCTCTGGCCGACCTATACGCCGGCAAGATCTGCGCCGCCCTCGATCGCCAGCATCCCCGCGACCTGTACGACGTGCGGCTGCTGCTGGACAACGAAGGATTCACGCCCGAGGTGCGCCGGGCCTTTGTCGTCTATCTGGCCAGCCACGACCGGCCCATGCACGAACTGCTGAATCCGAAGTTCAAGGATCTGGTTGGAGCGTTCGCCGCCGAATTCGCCGGCATGGCTCGCGAAGAAAACCCGATCGACCGCCTGTACGAGACCCGCGAACAATTGGTGGACCTAGTCCGGCGCGGTTTGGATGCGGACGAAAAACGATTCCTGCTGAGCCTGAAAAACGGCGATCCCGATTGGTCCGCGCTCGGAATCCCCCATTTGCGGGATATGCCCGCCATCCAGTGGAAACTGCATAATATCCGCCGGATGGCCCCCGCCAAGCGGGCCCGGATGCTCGAGAAATTGCAGGAAGCACTCGGCCTTTGACAATCCCGCCGGCCTCGCCGACGATGGCGGCCAGAAGGAGCGCAGGAAAGACGGCTACGCCCAAGAAATCCAATCCCGGCCTACCGGAATCGGATGACGATCTGGTGCTGTAGGCCGGGGCATTGACCCGGCGGATGTGCCCACCGCCTACTGCCTACCGACTACCGCCCGCTGCCCACAGTCTATAGCCTCACCCCCCTCCCCCCCCCCCCTGGCAAGCCCCGCCAACGGCCCAATCTCTGCCACGGATTACGATAGTACGGGACCGACCCCTTTCCAAAAGGTGAACCCCATAACCGCCAATACAAGAATTGATGCCTCCTCCCTTCGGCGTCCACGGCTGGGCTCCGGGTGGACTCGCTTCCCGACACCCTGCGTGGTCGGGGGGCTTCGGGTGAGGGCGCGCGCTTCTTATCTTCACCTAAGATCAGGCTCCGGCCTTCCCAAACTTGTGCTTTCGGTGCCAATTCAGATAGTCGGGCTCCGGCCAGTACTTGGGATCTCCCGGCAGGAAAAGCCGGTGTCCCTCGAAGTCCGCCAAGCGCTGACCGGGCACGCCGGCCTCGATGAATGCATCGCGGTTGACCTTGACCCGGAAATCGTCACCGATGGACCACAAGCCGCGGTCACCGATTCAACAAGCTGAACCGGTACGCCAGGTCGGCGGACATCGGAAGCACCGGCCCCTTGATCTCCCCCCGCTCCGCCATTTCCAGGACCACGAGAAGAAGGAACGGCTTGTGCGGTGCCGGATTCCCCCGCGCCCGATCCACCCGCAACGTCGCCAGCTTATGCAGCCAATAGTCCGCTCCCGCACGCTTGCTCATGCCTGCCTGATACCCCTTTTCGCCCCCGCCTGGCAAGCCCCGCCAACGGCCCGTCACCTGCTACAGATTACGATATTTCGGGACCCACCCCTTTTGACCCCGTTACGGTGAACGGAGCGGCAACAACGCGCCGAAAATTTTTCCATACTGTGGAAAAATGTAAAAAATATTTTCCATACTGTGGAAAAATCCCGCAAAAGTTTTCCATACTGTGGAAAAATCTTAAAAAAAGTTTCCATACCGTGGAAACCTTCGGTCGAGTGCTTTTCCCTTTCCAGCCCCGCCCAGCCGCGATAGACTCCTCATCCGTATGAAACGCAATCCCCAGCTCGTCTGCCAGCACCTCGAAAACATCTCCCGCGATGCGCTGGATAAATACCAGATCATCATCCGCCAGTACGTGCGCGGACGCCAGGGGATCTACGTCCTCTACCGCCGGGGCAAACTCTACTACGTCGGTCTCGCCACCAATCTCCGCAACCGCCTCAAGCACCACCTCCGCGACCGCCACGCCAGCTCCTGGGACCGGTTTTCCGTCTACATCACCATCGGCGACCACCATCTGCGCGAACTGGAATCCTTGATGCTGCGGACCGTCAAGCCTGCCGGAAACAAGCAAAAGGGACAGTTCGCCAAATCCGAGGATCTCCGCCTCCGCTTCCGCCGCGACATGAAGCAAAACCTCGACGCCGAATTCAACGGCATGTTCGAGGACACCCGCCCGGTCCGCCGCAAGCCCAAAGCCCCCAAGGTCGACGGCCGCGCCCCCATTCTCGCCAAATACGTCACCGCCGCTTTCCCCATCCGCGCCCGCTTCAAGGGCAAGACCCTCCGCGCCACCGTCCGCCGCGATGGCACCATCCGCTTCGCCGGCAACATCTACAACTCCCCCTCCCTCGCCGCCGCCGCCGCCTGCAATCGCCCCACCTGCAACGGCTGGGAATTCTGGACCTACCAGCGCGCCCCCGGCGACTGGGTCCCGCTCAACGCGCTTAGAAACTAGTTTTGAATGTCGAAGAACAGGTTGTACGCGCTTTGGCCCTGCGGGTGTCTTCTACCATTGCCCGAAAAACCGTCCGAGCGCTTCGGAAATTGACTAATCCCCTTGCACTGGGCGACGACACGGGCCTCAAAAATACGTGGGAAGAGGTTTGCGTCCAAATCCAATATGAGCAATCCGCCTTGTGGGACGCCTATGAGGATACGATCGATGCCATCATTCTTGCCCATGTCGAAGAATTGGAGCAGTACGAGATGATCGCCGTTTGGCTCCAAACAACCGAAGGCATCGACTGGCAAGTCGATTGCGAAGAGCAGGACTCACCGCCGTTTTCGTGCAGCGAAATCGTTGAATACGTGCGCGGCATGCACCTGTTCGAGCTTGCAGGCAGATATATCAATCGTAGAATACGCGATTACCTTGATAACGCAGCCCGGCGAGACTGACTTCCCCACGCAACGCTAACCCTGAGTTCTTGATCACCCAACACAGCGGACGGGCCATGCTGTATGCGCCGATCGACGATTGCCGCCAGGTCCACTCGACGGCGTCAGCGTATGCAGGCAATTGGCTGCTACCGCGCGCTTGCTAGGATTGTCAGATACGCGTTTCGCCCCCTCCTGGCGAGCCCCGCGCGCGGTCTAGTTGTCGAAAATCCCTGCCCCAGACATCAGAATGCGACAAGGAGAAGGCCGACCGCCGGGAGCGTGTCGCAAGAAGCCGAGAATATCACTTTATGAAACTGACCCCCTATTTGCTCATGATTGCCTGATACCCCTTTCGCCCCAGTCCGTTTCCGATAACAGGACTTAACCTTGCATGAAATCGTCCGCTGTCGGCGGTTTCATGGCGAACCAGTTGTGGGCGAAGACGCGCTCGCGGGCTTCATCGGGATTTGCGGCCGTCGTCAGGCCATCCCCTGGCCGGCCCCCGCGCTTCTTTACGATCAACACGGTTAGCGGGGGCAAGGTGTTGCGCTCGCAATACCTCATGATATGGCCCAGATGATTGCCAAGCCCCCGTGAAACCAGTCCAATTCGTTTTGCCGCGATCTCATACGTCAGCACCTGACGATTGTGCGCGGCCGAGATCAGAATCTGCCATAGTTGCAGGGCTCGTTCGCTGGTGGTCATGGCACTCCTTGGCTTTGCTTGCCGAATAGTCAATCAACGCTCTTTTTCCAACTGTCGCATGTGGGCCGTGAATTTCCGCATCCACGCATTGAACTGCGTCTTGTATTTGCCGCCGTTTCTTGCCCAGTAAGCGGCAAACTCTTTGTGCAGGCCGCGTCGCTGGAAGAAGGAAGAAACGTCCATGGCTTTTTCGCCTGCGCCCCGCCGTGCGCGATAAAAGGCCAACGCCCCTTTGAACGCCAGATTGCACATTTTGTAGAGTGCCGGGAAATTCTCCCGCTCGTTTTGGCGGATGAACAATTCCCGTTGCTGGCGGGTTTTCAGCACCTGGCTGATCACCTGCCAGACGAAATGCGTGACCACCCACTTGGCATAAGCGCGCTCGGGATACCCGCGGGCAACGTATGCAATGTAATGAATCAGCCAATAGCGGGGCAGATAGTAGTTGGGATCGGCATTGGGAAACACCTGGCTGTAGTAGCGTTCTTCGAACAGCTGCTCTTTGCCTCGGCGCACGATGGACGGGTCCATGTCGCACGCCGCCGACGCCTGAGCCAGTTCTTCCTTTTTGACGATATACCGGTGCCGAACACCGGCATGGCGCCGCGCTTCGCTCTTGGATTGGCGCTTGCGCAGATATTGGTAATCGCGCTTGCGCAGGTTGCGCTCCAAATCGATCTGGCGCCGGTCGTTGGCCATCAGATCCGAGGCCCGGATGGCATTCTGCCAGTTGGTGGCCGCCACGATTTTGCTGACCAGCCCATCGAAACGTTTGGATTCCTGTTCGGTGTCCCGCGGCACGCTGATGACCCGCACCAACACGCTGGCCTTGGAACTCCGGGCGGCTTTCCGGTGAAGGGTCCTCGTGGTCTGCTGGCCGTTGATCACTTGAGGATTTACGATCCGCATCACCAGGCGATCGCTCAATTCCAGCTTTTCCGCCTTATCGCAGATGATCGTGATGCCGTTGTTGTAGTACCAGAACAGGTCGGGTTCTTTTTCCAAGGTGGTTTCCATGTCCTCGTTAATGGCCGTGGACCCCAGAAACCCGCGCACGTTGCGGGCAAACAGACGGATGCCGGCCTGGTCGTACATGTCGGCGATGTGCCGCACGTTCACGGGAAACACCCAGGAGGCAATCCGCAGATTGCCGTCATACCGCTTCAAGACCCCGCTGAGATCGATCCCCTGCCCGCTTTCAATTTCCAGTTCGAGCAGCGGGATGGGCGGGGCTACGCCATCAAGATAATCCGACAGCAATTTCAAGATCCGCTTGCCTGCGATCACGTCCAGGCTGACGGTTTTTCCGGCACGGCGGGCGACACGCTCCGACTCCTTGGCCAGGGCATCGCTGCAACCGCCGGTGGTTACGTAATACAATTGCAGAGAATAGCCGCGCTGGCTCATGCGCTTGAACGCAACTTCGGCCTTGCCGGCGGCGGCGGTGTCCAGGTTTTCCATGTATCCGGCAAACGCGTCCTTGTCCGTGAAGACGCTGGCCAGATCGGCAAAGGCCATGAGATCGGAACGATGCTCTTTCGCCTTCTCCAGCTTCTGCCGGAACTTGCCCTGGACAATGAACACCTTTTTGGCTGGATCATCGATGAACACCGCATCCAGGCTCTTGTCCTTGGCCCCTCCGGTCAGCGCATGGACCGCGTCTTCTTCGCTCTCCGTCACGAAGCATTTCAGAAACCACGCCACAAACAAATCGCTGTCCTTGAGGCTGGGATAGCGCTCGCGCATGTCCCGGATCTCATTCTTCAAATCCATGTAGGTCACGGCTGGACTGCTGGACTTCATGCGCCCTCCACGATTTTGATCTCGCCCTCCGTGAGGCCGTACAACTCGTATACCTGCCGGTCAATCTCCCGCTCCCAGCGGCTCACGTCGGCTGCCGCATCCTTTTTCTTCGCTGCCAGGATCTGTTCCACCAGCTTCTCCAGCGCCTTTTGCTGGGCGGCGCCGGCGCGAGGAATGGGAATCTTTTTCATGTAGTCAGAAAACGCACGAAGATACCCACCACGGATTTTATTGGCAGTTTGGGCATAGAACCATTCCACACACAGGGAATTCAATACAGCAGACAGCCATTTTTCCTTTGTGGGTATGAAGTAGGTCGTATTGCCGGAGTAGTACCCTTCTTCATCCCAAGCAAAACTCTGGTGTTCGTATATGTCGGGATAAATGACTTTCTCCCCGTCGAATTCCTGCCAGTAGGCGATATTGTCCTGGATTTCATACCATTCGTAGCTTCCTGGTTTGCGACCTCCTGGCCCACCGGGCATCAGGCGCTTTTTGAATGGTTTGAGATAATCATGGATGGCGGGGTATTTCCGGATATCAATTCCCCTGCGGGTAAATATGAGCCATAGATCCTGCGGCTGGGCACACCACCGCTTGACGTCGCGACCGCGCAGAAACGGTTTCAAAACCGCCTTCGACGAGGGGTGTTCGACAATCAGGCGATCGCGGGTTTCTCGGTCTACGACAAAGGCCTCATTCAGGCCGGTCAAAATGCCTCGATAAAATCGTCCGTTCACGTATTCGCCGAGGGGCTTGCCGGCTTTGCGGAGTTTGGCAAGCAGGTCGCGGACGGTTGTGCCTTCCAGTCGCCAGCCATCCTTCTTCAGCTCCCTTTGGGGCAGCGTGAAGCTCTTGGCGGCAAAAACGTCGGGGAAATCATCCAGGGGCGGACCGGGCATCCAGGTCAACGCCCGGACAGGGTGGTCGGGGTTCAGCGCCTCTTTCTGGCCGAGCTTCCGGGCCAGCAAAATGCTAGGATAGGCGATGGAGGTGAAGATGTCGGCATCGCCGAAATCAATGAGTTGGTCAATCTGGGTCTCCTTGGTCAGGTGCTCCCGCAGTTTTTCGCCATAGCCGGAGCGAAAATATTTGTTGGAGCAGATGTAGCAGAGCATGCCGCCGGGCTTGAGGAGCTGGATGCCTCGCTCGAAAAAATAGACGAAGAGATCGGCGACGCCGTTGTAGCATTCATAGCCCTGTTCCTGCAGCAGAGGCTTCAGGGGCTTGATCTGTTCTTGCCGGACGAACGGAGGGTTGCCGATCACGATATCGAAGCCGTTTTTCAACTCGGGGAAGAAATACGGGACATCGAAGAACAGGACCGGCTTGTTGCGATAGGCGAAAATGTTGCGATAGCTTTCCCAAAAGACGATCTCGCGCTTGGCGCGCTCGATCTTGGCGGCATTGCCGGCCGCCATGGCGGCGCGCACCTTGGCGTTGCGCACCCCGGCTCCGCTGTGCCCCTGGATTTCCTGCTCCTTGTCGTCGATTTTCCGTTCGATCAGGCTCTCGATCTGCCTGCGCAGACGCATTTTCTCCGTCGGTTCGCGGACAAAGAAATAGCCCTCGGCCGCTTTGGCGAATTCGGCAAAAAAGGCGTCTTCCAGTCCCAGCCCGCCCGGCAGGATATCGCTGGGCGGCCGAATCAGGGAGTTGGCGGTGACGAACTTGAAATCCAGGTTGGGCAAGGGCGGAACGCCCTTGTTCGGTTTCTTATCGTCCAGCTTGAAGTCCACCAGCAGCGAGATGAAACAGCGGAGCTTGGCGATTTGGGCGGCGATGGGCTGGATATCGATGCCATAGATGGCGCGCTGGATGAGGGCCAGTTTCCAGACATATTCCACGTTGCTGCGGCGCAACTGCTCGCGCATCTGGTCCCGCAAGGCGGCGGGCGTGTCGGCCAGCGTCCGTTCGATCCAGCGCCGGTGGTCGGCATCCAATTTCCCCAGCACGAAAATCAGCTTTTGGAGCATTCCCATCGGGAAGGCGCCGGAGCCGCAAGCGGGATCGATGACGGTCAGGTCGTAGATGGCATCGGCCAGGGTCTGGCGCTCTTCGGGGGCAAAACCCGTTTCCGCATCGTTCCATTCCAGGAGGGCGGCGATTTGTTTTCGGGCCTTCTCCACGGTGTAGCTCGGATGCGCCTGCGCCAACCGGGGGGCCAGATGGGCGGCCAGGCTTTGATCCACCATGTAGTTGACCACGATGCGGGGCGTATAGAACGAGCCGGTCGCCTTGCGGGCGGCGGCCTCGGTCTCCACGTTGTATTCGGCCAGCAGTTCCTCGAAAATCCGTCCCAGCAGTTCCGGATCCAGCGCGATTTCCTGCTCCACCGGCGTGTTTTCGGCCACCGTGAACTTATAGGCGTTCAGGATATGGAACAACCCGTCCACCGCCACGTCGTTCTTCTTGTGAGAACCATAGGCATCGCTCAAATCCGCGCGCACGCCGCGGCCGAAAAACAACGCATTGGGAACGGTTGGCTGCTTGGTTTTGACATCGGAGAAACCATCCACCCGGCACTCTTTGCTTTCGAGGCTTTCATCCCGGTAGTCCAGGCACTCGAACAGCCCGCCGTTCAG
>CAYNSH010000099.1:0-11320 GCA_964399775.1 uncultured Verrucomicrobiota bacterium | reverse complement strand
GCCCCGCTCTTCTTGCGCCGCTTCCCGTCGCTTACGCTTTCTTGACGCAGCCGTGTCCGGCCTTGCAGACCGCCCCGCCGCTGGGTAGACAGCGATCCCGTTTCGAAGTAGGCTCGGGAATCATGAACCCGGATTCCCGCAATATGCCCAAGAAAAAAAACGTTGCGATCCGCTATTTCGCCCTCGTGGGCGCCCGGCGGGGCACCCAGACCGAGACCTATGAAACCGGCGCGGAGACCGCGCGCCAGTTGTTGCATGAAATCCAGGCCAGCGGCGACATTCCCCTGACCACCAACATCGTGCAGGCGGCCATCAACGGGGAGTTCGTCCCTTGGGACACCCCGATCCGCGACGGCGATCAGATCACGCTGCTGCCGCCCTTTTCCGGCGGCTGAGGCCGCCTACTCGCGCCCGGCCATCGGCACATAGGGCCGGCGCGCCGCCACGCTCTTGTACGCCGGGCGAATGATCTTGCCGCCGTTGGCCAGTTCCTCGAGCCGGTGCGCGCTCCAGCCGGCAATGCGCGACATCGCAAAAATCGGCGTGAACAGCTCCCGGGGAATGTCCAGCAGGCGGTACAGGAAGCCCGAATAGAAATCGACGTTGGCGCTGACGCCCTTGTACATCTTGCGCTCGTGACCGATGATTTCCGGCGCCAGGCGCTCCACGCGCAAATAGAGGTCCATTTCGTCGGCCACGCCCTTTTCCGCGGCGAGTTTCTGCACCTGGCCGCGCAGGATTTCCGTGCGGGGATCCGACGTGGAATAGACCGCATGCCCGATGCCATAGATCAGGCCGGTGCGGTCGAAGGCCTCCTTCTTGAGCAGCCTGATCAGATAGTCCTCGAGCTGCCGATCGCTGCTCCAGTCCTTGACCTCGCGCTTGAGCTCTTCGAACATCGCCACGACCTTGGCGTTGGCCCCGCCGTGGCGGGGGCCCTTCAGCGATCCCATGGCGGCGGCGATCGCCGAATAGGTGTCGGTGAGGCTGGAGGTGACCACATGCGTGGTGAACGACGAATTGTTGCCGCCGCCATGTTCGGCGTGCAGCACGAGGGCCAGGTCGAGAAGTTGGGCCTCCAGCGGGGAATAGCGGCTGTCGTTGCGCATCATGTGCAGGAAGTTTTCCGCGGTGGAAAGGCCGGGCTGGGGGGTATGAATCACCAGGCTCTTGCCTGCGTGGCGGTAGGAATAGGCCTGGTAGCTATAGGCCGCCAGAAGCGGAAACGTGGCAATCAGCTTCAGGCATTGCCGCATCACATTCGGCAGCGATACGTCGTCGGCCTGCTTGTCCAGGGTATAGAGCGCAAGAATGCTCTGCGCCATGGCATTCATCATGTCCCGGCTGGTCAGCGCCAGCAGCGAATCGTGCACGAAATAGTGCGGCAGGTCGCGGTAGGAGCCCAGCAGTTTGCTGAAGTCCGCCAGCTCCTCGTGGTTGGGTATCTCGCCCGCCAGCAGCAGGTAGCAGGTCTCTTCGAAGCCCGGACGGCCTTCGGGCAGGAACCCCGCCACGATATCCTCGACATCCATGCCCCGATAAATCAGGTGCCCCGGCCCGGATTCATCCCCCTCGGGATGCGCCTGCACCTCGCCGATCTGGGTCAGGCCGGCCAGAACCCCCTTGCCATTGATATCCCGCAGGCCGCGCTTGACATCATATTTGGTGTACAGGGAGGCGTCCACCTGGCTGCTCGCCACGGCCATCTGGCTGAGGCGCTCGATCCACTGGCTTTCGTTTTTCTTCATCTTATTCTCTCCCTTAAGGTTACAACTACAGAACTGGCCCTGGAGATCGGAAGGAACCATCCCATGGGGTCTTATGCGGCTCGCAGTCTATCATCCACCCCCGCAATTGGGAAGCCCCCTCCCGGCTCAAATTCCGCCCTGCTGGGCGGCCCGGCGAAGGCGGTCATTGATGGCCCGGCCCAGGCCATGATCGGGCAGCCGTTCCGCATGGATCACGGCCAAGCCCTTCTCGTCCAGGTGACGCAGCGCAGCAAACAGATGGGCGGCGGCTTCGCGCAACTCTCCCGAACGCGACAGAACCTCCACCGCGCCGAACGAGGCTTCATCCGGGTGGCCGCGAAACGTCAACAGCCCCGCGTGAAGATCGCCCCGGAGGGCGGCGGAATCCTCCACCAGCACCAGGGGGGTGTGCGGGGCGTAATGACGCAACAGTCGCCCGGGCGCCAAGGGCAGGTCATCCGTCGGCGGGGCCATCCGGACGGGGCCGATGGCGGCCTCAATTTCCTCCAGGGGCAATCCGCCCAGGCGCAGCACGGTCGGTTCGTCGTCTGCAAAGGACAGGATGGTCGACTCCACCCCCACGGCGCAGGCCCCCCCGTCGAGGATGGCATCGACCGCCCCGCCCAGCAAACGGGCCACATGTCCGGCAGTGGTGGGACTGGTCCGGCCAAATGGATTGGCGCTCGGGGCGGCGATCGGCACCCCGGCCCGGCGAATCAAGTCCAGGGCCAGGGGATGCCGTGGCATGCGGATGCCGACGGTCGGCAGCCCGGCGGTCACCAGATCCGAAACCTCGGGCCGTTTCCGCAGCACCAGGGTGAGGGGGCCCGGCCAGAAGAGGCGAATCAGTTCATCGGCCTTCCCGGGCAGTTCCAAGGCGACGGCGGACGCCATGGCCGGATCCGACACATGCACAATCAGCGGATCAAAGCGCGGGCGGCCCTTGATTTCGAAGATCCGGGCAACGGCGACATCGTTGCGGGCATCCGCGCCGAGTCCATAGACCGTTTCGGTCGGAAACGCCACCACGCCCCCGCCGCGCAGCGTTTCCGCCGCCCGGTCCAGAACCGCCTCCAGACCGCCCGATCCCCCCTCGGCGGCCCGGCGGGCCAGAATCCAATCCGCCGCCTCGCGAATGCCCGGCACAAGCGCGACAAAATCTTTGGGCAACTCATCTCGGTGGCGCTCGCCATGGCCGGTGCGCACATAGAGCCCGTGGGCGCCGGCCTGTCGAGCCAACTCCACATCGTGCGGATGATCCCCAATCACAAAAGATCGCGCCAGATCCAGATGGTATTCCGCGGCCGCCCGCCACAACGGAGCCGGATTCGGCTTGCGGCAGTCGCAGCCCTCTTCCGGCCCATGCGTACAGCAAAACACGGCGCGAATGGCGATGCCCTCCGCCGCCAGGCCTTGCACCACATGATCGTTGACTGCCCGGGCCTCGTCCCCGGTGAGCAACCCCTGGGCCACCCCGGACTGCTGCGTGACGATGAACAATTCGTGGTCGCGCGCAAGCCGCCGTAGCGCCGGAACCGTGTCCGGAAACCGCACGGCCTCGTCCGGTGAACGCAAATGCCCGCGATCCTCGATCAACGTGCCGTCGCGATCGAGAAAGACCGCCGGGCGGTTCGGGCATTCGGGGGCAACTCCATGCATGACATTGCACTCTACCGGGATTTCCATGGCATGGAAAATGGTTTTCCCGGGGCGGATTCTTTACAAAGACCATGTATATAGTATTTATAAATAGCATAATTATATTATTTATAAATAGTATATAATGCCTCATCTGAACCCGGTCGTTGAAATACCTCATTCGCACGCTTGCCGGGGACGCGGGGGGCGTGCTAGGGTGGGTCTCGCGTTTCCATGGTGGAGGCGCATCCGGCGACTA
Source organism: uncultured Verrucomicrobiota bacterium (assembly GCA_964399775.1). GTDB lineage: Bacteria > Verrucomicrobiota > Kiritimatiellia > CAIQIC01 > Lenti-01 > Lenti-01. The sequence continues at coordinate 7,675 of CAYNSH010000099.1, read as the reverse complement.
ACGGAAGCGGGTGGAATTCCCGCGCGGTCGCGCCGCTGTAAACGGTTCCGAAATTCCAGCAAGCCATTCGGCCTCCCTGCGGGCCGGAGAAGGCGGAAGAGTAGAAAGCCGCAAGCCAGAAGACGAGCCGCCGGAACAAGACAGCACGGGAAGCCCTCGCAGTCTGGGGCGGAAAGGATGCCGTCGTGCGGCACAACTGGTTTCTGTTGGCGGGTTTTCTGGGTCTGCGCGCCCTGGCGGCGCAAACGGTGGTCTCATTCGATGACCGGCTGCCGGGACCCGGCGGGGTTCTCCACAATGCTTCGGTCTCGATTGAAGCGGTCACGTTCATCAACCACTACACTCCCGAATGGGATTCCTGGGCCGGCTTTGCCTTTTCGTCGGTCAGCAACACGGTCGACGGCACCTGGATGAACCAGTATGCCGCGGCGCAGGGTTTTCCCCGGGCCTATGCGGTGGCCTATGAAAGCGGCCGCGACCCGCCCCCGGAAATCCGCTTTGACATCCCCGCCGCCCTGAAATCCGTGCGGATCAACAACACCACCTATGCCGCCCGCACCCTCCGCGATGGCGACGGCTTCGGCTTCGCGCGGCCTTTTTCCGACGGCGATTCTTTTGTGCTGACCCTCTCCGCCTACCACGCCGACGGTTCGCTGCTCGCCGCCACGAATCATTATCTTGCCGATTACCGCGACGGCCGATCGTTCATCCAAACCAACTGGGCCACGCTGGATCTGAGCTGGATGCCCCCGGAGGTCGTCGAGCTCATTGGCACGCTCGAGACGACGGACATGGGCGCATGGGGCCCCAACACGCCGACCTATTTCGCGCTGGCCGATCTCACCTACGCCTATGGCGGCCTCGACTCGGGCATCTCCGCGACCCACCCGGCCATCCTTTGCTGGGCCGACGGCGTGGCGGATTACGTGCCCGGCCCCAACGTCGGCGCATACATGAACCCCGAACTGGCCCTGGGGCCGGCCTGGGAAGGCGACGGTTTCAACGGCTCAACCCAGGTGGTCAGTCTCGGCGATGGCGGCCAGATCACGCTGACGTTTCCGGCGCCGATCACCGACGGACCGGGGGCGGATTTCGTCCTCTTCGAGAATGCCCACTCCACAGCGTTTCTGGAATTGGCCTATGTGGAAGTCTCCTCCGACGGCGAGACCTTTTTTCGCTTTCCCAGCCATACGCTTTCGGCCGAGAGCGTCGCACCCTACCCGTTCAAACCGATGCAGCCGGAGGCCTACGGCGGACTGGCCGGCAAGCATGTGCAGGGTCTTGGCACGCCCTTTGATCTGCGACTGCTGGCGGGCACGCCGGGGCTGGACGTTGGCCGCGTCACGCATGTGCGGCTGGTGGATGTGACCGGGGATGGGTCCTGCCTGGATTCCTATGGCAACCCCATTTACGACCCCTACCCCACCTCGGAGGGGGGTGGGTTCGACCTCGATGGCATCGGGGTCCTGAACCCGCGGATCCGGATTGAGGCCGGCCCGGACGGGGGAGGCGTCGAATTGACCGGATTCGAGACCCTCCTCGAGTACAAGGCGGCACTCCACGACCCCGAATGGGCGCCGGTCAACGACCGGTCCGCGCCCGGCTTCTACCGCTACCGCCTGGTCAGGGATTGAAATGACCCGGAACAGCGCCATCCCCGGATCGGTTCCTCGAAAACCCATCCTTTCCCCGGGACGAGGGCGTCCCGGCTCCATTCCGATCCTCCGGGGCGCATCCGTCTTGACGTGGCTGACCCCGACGGGACGGGCGGCTTCCAGCCGCCCCCTCCCGCCGGCGGCAAGATGCCGCCGCTCCCTTCCCGATCCCTTCCCCTTTCACCTCGTTCCGCTATCTTGGCGCTCTTGGCGAGAAACGGCTTCCCGGCTATTCTGTTCGAGAAGCAAGGTTACGGCTTCGGCAGATTTTCCACGGCATGGAAAAAATTTCGGTGGATTTTCCACAGCATGGAAAAAATTCCGGCGATTTTTCCACGGCATGGAAAAGTTTTCGGCGATTTTTCCACAGCATGGAAAACGGTTTCCATGGCGTGGAAAACGGGGGGTTGGGGAACAAGCGGCACGTTTTTGCGCGGGGGGGAGCGGGTTCAGCCTGATCGAACTGCTGGCGGTGGTGGCGGGGACGGGGGTGCTGGCGGCGATCGTGGCGGGGACGCTGCCGGCGGCGCGGCAGGCGGCGCAGTCGGCGGCCTGCCGGTCGAATTTGCGGGAACTGGCGTTGGCCAACCTCGCGTATGCGGCGGAGCACGGGCGCTATGTCGCCGCGGCGGCGGATATCGAGGGCGCCAACCGCGTCCGCTGGCACGGGGTCCGCAACGGACCGGTGTTCGATGCCTCGGCGGGTCCCCTGACCCCGTATCTGGGCGGCGGGGGCTCGAGCGAATGGCTCCGGCGCTGTCCGGGATTCCGGCCGAATGCCAGCGGATTCGAGGCTTCCTGCGGGGGCTACGGCTACAACGCTCACGGCGTCGGGTCGGAAATCACGCTGCCCCGCGGGGCGCGCCATTCCCTCGGGATGCGCCCGGCGGCGATTCGCCGTCCGGCGGAGACGGTGATGTTCACGGATACGGCGTTCGTTCAGGGCAGCGGACCCAACGCGCGGTTGATCGAGTATTCCTTCTGCGAGCCGCCGCGCTTTGCCGGCGGGGGTACGCCCTGGCCCACGATCCACTTCCGCCACCGGGGCCGCGCCAACGTGGCCTGGTGCGATGGCCGGGTGACGTCGGAGGAGATGGCCCGGTCGGATGCCCGCTCGGCCGCCCATGCCCTGGGGTGGTTCGGACCGGACGATAATCGGTTGTTCGACCCGGATTAAGCTTTTGCGCTTTGGGTCCTTGGGTCCGGTCGCCGGTCCGCCGGTCCGGTCGCCAGAATTGGGGGTTGACGCGCGGGCGGACCGGGGGGTATCGTCGTGCGCTGATAACAACTCTGGCGTCGGCTGTGAGAGTGGGTTTGTTCCCACTCTTTTGCATATCCGGAGTTGACGATTGGCTTTCCCCCCAAGGGGGGAGGAGGTTTGAACAGATGAACAACGAATTGCTGACCGTATTTGAATATATGGAGCGGGAGCGCAAGCTCGACCGCGAAACCCTTGCGCAACTCGTCGAATCCGCCCTCCAGTTGGCCGGTCGCAAAAGCATCGGCCGCGTCCGCGACTTGCGGGTCGAACTGGACCGCAAGACCCTGGATATCCGGGCGTTCGCCAGCATCGAGGTGGTGGATTTCGTCCGCAATCGGCAGGAGGAGATCTCGCTGGACGAGGCCAAGATCCGCTTCCCCGGGAAGCCCCACCAGATCGGCGACTTGATCGAGATCGAGGTGACCCCGCGCAATTTCGGCCGCATCGCGGCCCAGACCGCGAAGCAGGCGATCATCCAGAAGCTGCGCATCGCCGAAAAGGACAAGGTGTTTGCGGCCTACAAGGACCACATCGGCGATATCGTCACCGGGACGGTGCGCCGGTTTGAGCGCAGCGATGTCATCGTGGATCTGGGCGACGCCGAAGGCGCCATGCCCAGCAAGGAACGCGTGCCGAGCGAGGAATATCAGATTGGCGACCGCATCCGCTTCCTGCTGTCCACGATCGACTCGTTGGCCCAGGGCACCCAGTTGATTTTGTCCCGGGCCAACCCGGAGTTCATCAAGAAGCTTTTCCAGCTCGAGGTTTCGGAAATCGCCGACCGGACGGTGGAAATCAAGGGGATCGCCCGCGAGGCGGGGTTCCGCACCAAGATCGCGGTGCACTCCAACGACGAAAAGGTCGACCCGGTCGGCGCCTGCGTGGGTCTGCGCGGCCAGCGGGTCAAGAACATCGTCCGCGAGCTCTCGGGCGAAAAGGTGGACATCGTCAAATGGAGCGACGACATCAAGACCTTCGTCACCAATTCGCTGGCGCCGGCGAAGCTGCTGCGCCTGGAGGTGGACGAGGCCGAAAACACCGTCAAAGTGATTGTGGAAGCCGACCAGCTTTCGCTGGCCATCGGCAAGAAGGGCCAGAATGCGCGCCTGACCGCCAAGCTGACCGGCTGGAAGGTTGACATTCAGAAGGACGAAGCGGACATCACGTTCGAGGAGCGCATCGCCCTGGCCACGGATCAACTGGCGGCCATCGACGGCATTGGGCGGGAGCACGCGGAGAAGCTGGTGGGGGCGGGCTTCCTGACCCTCGAAGGCATCCTGGCCGCGGATGCCGCCGACCTGGTGGATGTGGAGGGCTTCGACGCCGATATCGCCGAACAGGTCCGGAACGCCGCCGAAGCCGCGTTCGAGAGTGAGAACGGAAAGGCAGGCGACGAATGAGAATCTGCGATCTAGCCAAGGAACTGATGACCACGGGCAAGGAGCTCTTGCAGCTCCTGCAGGCCCGCGGATGCACGGCGCGCAGCACCCAGGCGAACCTGACGCCCGAGTTGGAGCAGTATCTGCGCGAAGAAATCAAGCGCATCTATTATGGCCAGCCCGAGGAGACGCCGGCGGCGGCGGCCCCGCCCGTGGAGGAAGCCGCCCCCGCGGAGGAAGCCGCGGCCGAACCGGCCGCCGCTGCGCCTGCCGTGGAGGCCGAGCCGCCCGCCGCCGCGCCCGCCGAGGGCGAAACGCCGGCCGAGCCGCCCAGCGCCCCGGAAGAACCCGCGGCACCGCGCACCGTGGCCATCAAGGGCCATGTGGTGGTGAAGGATTTCGCCGAAATGCTCGGCGTGAAACCCAACGTCCTCATCACCGAATTGATGCGCCTGAACATCTTCGCCTCGATCGGCATGAAAATCGAATTCAAGGTGGCCCAGAAGGTCGCCGACAAATTCGATGTGGTGCTGGAGCACGAAAAGAAGGCCCCCCCGCCCCCGCCGCCGAAGGCGGAGCCCAAGCCGGAATCCGAGCCGGACCAGAAGGACGACCTGGTGCCGCGCCCGCCGGTGGTGACCTTCATGGGCCACGTCGACCACGGCAAGACCTCCCTGCTGGATTACATCCGCCGGGCGCATGTCGCCGCCGATGAAGATGGCGGCATCACCCAGCACATCGGCGCCTACCAGGTCGACCACGACGGCAAGCTCATCACGTTTTTGGACACGCCCGGCCACGAGGCGTTCACCGCCATGCGGGCGCGCGGCGCCAACCTGACCGACATCGCGGTGATCGTCATCGCCGCGGATGACGGCATCATGCCCCAGACCAAGGAAGCCATCCAGCATGCCCAGGCCGCCAAGGTGGCCATGATCATGGCGATCAACAAGTGCGACCTGCGCACGGCCAACCCCGACCGGGTGAAACGCCAGCTCCAGCAGATGGGCCTGGCGCCGGAAGACTGGGGCGGCGAACTCATTTGCTGCAACGTCAGCGCCACCGGCGGCGAGGGAATGGACCACCTGCTCGAGATGATCCTGCTCCAGGCGGAAATTCTGGAGCTGCGGGCCAACCCCCGTCGCAAGGCCACCGGCTACGTGATTGAATCGCGGATGGAGGCGGGCATGGGCCCCACGGCCAACCTGCTGATCACCAACGGCACCCTGCAACTGAACGATGCCGTCGTCTCCGGCTCGTCGTGGGGGCGCATCAAGGCCATGATCAACGACCAGGGCAACAAGGTGCGCACCGCGGGGCCTTCTGCGGCGGTCAAGGTTCTCGGCCTGACCAGCGTCCCGGCGCCCGGCAGCGAATTCCACGTCTACAAGAACGACCGCGAGGCTCGCCAGGTCGCCGAAGAACGGGCCGATGAAAAACGGCTCCAGACCCTGTCCGGGCCGGAGAACACGCGCGCCCCGATGACCCTCGAAGACCTGCTGCAGGAGAAAGCCGGCAGCGAGAAGCGCACGCTCAATGTGATTCTCAAAACCGACGTGCTCGGGTCGCTCGAAGCGATTCGCGGATCGCTCGAAGCCATCAAGAGCGAGAAGGTCGAACTGGAGATCATCGGAACCGGGGTGGGCAACGTCAGCGTCAACGACGTGCTGCTGGCCTCCGCCTCCAAGGCCGTCATCCTGGGGTTCCACGTGGCCAAGGACAACGGCGTGGGTCCGGAAGCCAAGCGCAAGGGCGTGGAAATCCGGCTGTACTCGATCATCTACGAGATGATTGATGACGTGAAGGTGCTGATGACCGGCCTGCTGGAACCGATCGTGAAGGAGCATCTCAACGGCCAGGCGGCCATTCGACAGATCTTCGACATGGGCAAGCGCGGCAAAGTGGCCGGCTGCATGTGCACCAAGGGCAAGATCACGCTCAAGGGCCGGGCCCGGGTCCGGCGCGGCGACGAGATCATCTACGAAGGCAAGATCGCCACGCTGCGGCGCTTTCAGAACGAGGCGACCGAAGTCCGCGAGGGCCAGGAATGCGGCATCGTGCTGGACCACTTCACCGGCATTACCGAGGGTGATCTGATCGAATCCTACGAAATCGAAAAAGTCGCCCAGGCCCTGTAGGGCGCGGACGGCCCGTCGCCATGAAAGCCGACCGGATCACGCGCGTGAATGAACTCATCCGGCGTGAGTTGGGGGTGCAGCTCTATCGCGTGGTGAATCGTCCGGACTTCAATCCCGCGGCGGTCATGTTCACCCAGGCCATCACGTCGGTGGACCTGCGCAGTTGCCGGGTGCTGGTCAGCATCCTGGGCGATGCCGACACCCAGGCCCGCCTGCTGTCGATCCTGAAACAGCACCGCGTGGAGTTTCAGGACGCCATTCACCGTCACATCGTGCTTCGCTACACGCCCCACCTGCACTTTGTCCTCGATCACTCCATCGAGGAGGGCGACCACGTCCTGCACCTGCTGCAGCAGATGGAGGAAGCCGGGGAAGTGCCCGTCGACCCGCCGGCCACCGACGAGGACGCCGCCCCCCCCGCCGCGCCATGAGCCCATCCCCCGCCTATTCCCTGGGCCCCCTGGACGGGCTGTTGCTGGTGGACAAGCCGTCCGGCCCCACCTCGCACGACATTGTCGCCAAGATCCGGCGGCGTTTCCGCATCCCCAAGGTCGGCCACGGCGGGACGCTCGATCCGATGGCCACCGGGTTGCTCGTGATCCTGCTGGGCAAGGGCACGAAGATCTCCGAGCGCGTGATGGGGCACGACAAGACCTATGAGGGCCTCTTCCGCCTCGGCGTGGAAACCGATTCGCAGGATGCCGATGGAAAGGTGGTCGCGACCCGGGATGCGTCGGCCATCACGCGGGAACAAGTCGCCGAGCAGATGGCGCTGCGCCGCGGCGACCAGATGCAAACGCCGCCGATGGTTTCGGCGATCAAGATCGATGGCGTTCCCTTGTACAAACTCGCCCGCAAGGGGCAAACCGTCGAACGCCCGCCCAAATTGATCCACCTCTACCGCTTTGAACTGATCGACTACACCCCGCCCGATGTCCATTTCGCGGTTGAATGCACCAAGGGCACCTACGTGCGCACGCTCGCACACGACATCGGCCAGGCCCTGGGGGTGGGCGCCCACCTCTTGCAGCTTCGCCGCACGCGGATCGGCAAAATGGATGTCGCGGATGCCGCGCCCCTGGATGTCCTGCTCGAGATGCCGTCCCTTCAGGAACGGGTCATCCCCCTGGCCAGCGCCCTGCCGCTGCTGAGCTGACCCATATCGCCGCGCAGATGAGGTTTTGGCTAGTAGAGTAGAGAGTGACGGGCGGCTGTTGCAAGCAACGCCATCCCGCCACTCCC
>CAYNSH010000098.1:0-11350 GCA_964399775.1 uncultured Verrucomicrobiota bacterium | reverse complement strand
AAATTCCTTCAGGTGCCCGCCCGCCGCGGGCGGGTACCTGAGTAGTTACGAAAAAGATTGGATTGGACGGGGGCCGGTCACGTCTCCGCCTGATGGATTCGAGACGACCTCAGGGTTGGAAGAAAAGCCAGTCGAGGATGATCGCCAGGATGGGCAGAAGCGAGCAAACCAGGACCCAGGCCAGGAGTTGCCGGGAGGAGCGTCGCCAACGGCGCTTGCGAGCTGCGGTTTCCTGGCGCAGAAACCGGGTATATTCAGAGGTGCTGGCTGCGGTATTCTTGGGCGGGGTGGGAAAGGGCTTGTGGGGATTCAGGACGCTGTCCTCATAGGACCGGTTGGCTTCGCGCACGAATTGGCCATAATAACCAAAACTGAGGGAGCGCGGTTTGGGGTCTACCGGCATGGGGGATTACAGGGTGGCCGCCTGGCTCTTGGGCGGATGGAGCAGCGCCTGGGCGACGACGGCGTCGCGGAGTTCCCGGCGGTTGGTCAGGCGAATGCGCAGGGGAGGGTCTTCGTGGTGGGTGGTGCTGAGGGACGGCATGGGTACGGAGGGCAGGCGGTAGAGCCGGAGCGCCATGGCATGCAACCGCGGCAGGACGAGACCGCTGGTTTGCGTGGCGGTGCCGACCACGTCCGAGTCGTCGCGGCGAATGTCCACGCCCTGGACACGGTCCAGATCGGGGATGCGCCCGGCGATGTCCGCCAGTCGCGCCGCTTCGGCGGATTCCTTCTTTGCCCGGGCCAGTCGCCGGGCGATGTCGGGCTGGACCTTGGTTTCGTAGGGTTTTTCCACACGCCTGCGATAGGGCGACTGCTCCCGCACCTGATAGGCAGAAGAGCGCGGCGCCCCCGCCGGCCGGGGCGGGGCCGCGCGCGGGGCTTCAGGCGCGGCGCGCGTTGGCGGCGGCTGCGGCGGCGGGGTGGCCGGGATGTCAGCGCCCAGCCGCCGGAAGATTTCCGTCAGCTCGTCCGGCGCGGGGGGGCGCCCCGCGCCGGGTGCGGCGGTGTCTTCGGCTTCTCTGGATGGCGCTTGCTGGCGGCGGGCTTTCCGGCGCCCGGCGGCGGCCACCTGGCCCATGAGCCAGATGGCGCCGATCACGAGCCAGATGATGACATCCAGCCCGACGCCTTCCGAAGCAGCCAGCCAGATGGCGGGAGCGGCCGTCATCAGGACCGCGGAGGCTTGTCGCCTTCGGCCAGCGACTCGCGCATCGAGGTGTCGGCCATCACGTTTTGCATGCGCAGGTAGTCCATCACGCCAAGGCGACCTTCCTTCATGGCCGTTGCAATGGCCATGGGAATCTCCGCCTGGGCCTCGACGACCTTGGCCTGCATTTCCTGGATGCGCGCGCGCATTTCCTGCTCGGCGGCCACCGCCGTGGCCCGGCGGCCTTCCGCCTCGGCCTGGCGCATCTTCTTGTCCGCTTCGGCGCGCTCGGTTTCGAGCAGCGCGCCGACGTTGGCGACTTCGCGGGTGCCGGAGACGCCGGCCACCGAGACATCGGCGATGTCGATCGACACGATTTCGAACGCCGTCTGGGCGTCGAGTCCGGAGTTCAGCACCTTGCGGGAAATATGATCCGGATTCTCGAGCACATCCTTGTAGGTGGGCGAGGAACCGATGGCAGAGACAATGCCCTGCCCGACGCGGGCGATGATGGTGTCCTCGGTGGCGCCGCCGACCAGCCGGGCGAGATTGGCTCGAACCGTCACGCGGGCCTTGATCAGCAGGCGAATGCCATCCTTGGCGACGGCATCCAGCATGGGGGCGCCCTTGGCCGGATCGGGACAGTCGATCACCTTGGGGTTGACCGACGTGCGCACGGCGTCGTAGACGTCGCGCCCGGCCAGATCGATGGCCGCCGCCCGTTGAAACGTCAGTTCGATATTGGCCTTGTCGGCGGCAATCAGCGACTGGACGACATTGATGATGTCGCCGCCGGCCAGGAAGTGGGCTTCGAGCTGATCGGAACTCAACTCCATGCCGGCCTTCACCGCGCGGATGCGCGCATCCACGATGAGCGTGGGCGGCACGTTGCGCAGTTTCATCCCCAGCAGGTTGACCAACGAGATATAGGCGCCGCTCATCCAGGCGCGCACCCAGACCTTCAGGAAATAGAAGAACAGGCTGAGCAGGACGACGACGGCGATCGCCAGGAGGATGAACAGGATGTGAATGAAGGGCATGGTGGACTCCTTGAGTTAGGATGGGGGTTGTTCCGGTGGACCTGGTTTTTGAAAGGGGGGCATTCCCGGCGGGTGGGGGATGGCCACGAGGGTTCCGGGCAGGCGGGCGCCCAGCAGGGCGCCGGCGCCGAGTACCGCGACCGGCAGGCCCAGCAGCGAAAGGATCCCCGGCAGCGCCGCGGCAATGTACAGGACGGCCAATCCCGCGGCGAGGCGCGTGAGCACGCGGCCGAAGGTGGCCGGCCCGGACGAGCGGATGATCCAATGCCCCACCCAGAGCGCCACGACAAGGTGCGACAGGTAGAGCACCAGCAGGTAGAGCGCGGCCAGCAGAATGGCCAGCGGAATGCCGATGATCGTCATGGCGGCGAAGGCGATCAAAAATGGACCGCCCAGAATGGCCGCCAGTCCGATCAGCAAAACGCGCCAGGGCGATGACCGCAGGCTGTGCAGTGCCCCGCCCGACAGCATCGGGAAAAAGCCCACGAACGGCATCCCCACCAGCAGGGCCGCCAGAAACAGATACCCGTGCAGCATCAGGCGGCTTTGCAACGCAACGGGGGAAAACTCGCCGGCTTCCGGCAGCATGGCGGCGCGCGGTTCCACCGCGCCGCCCACCACCACGCTCGAATCGATGACCGGCGCTTTGGGCGCCGTGTAGACCAGGTCGCCCGCAATCCGGGTGCCGGGCATCACGCGGATTTCCGCGGCCTGCACCCGGACCGTGCCGCCCCACTGCCCGCCCAGCGTGACCGTGCGGGCGAGGATCCACGCATCGCCGTCGATGCGGCCCTCGCAGACGATCGTCTGGCCCAACAGGGCCGCCTGTCCGTTCACGACGGAGTTGGTCGTCAACTGCAGCCCCATGCCATAGGCCCAGAGGTTTTCGCTGGCATGGCCATCGATGACGGTGGTCCGCGAGAGCATCCGCAGGTCGCCGGCGGACTCGCCCTCATAACGAATCGACGCGCCCGCCAGCACCCAGAGATCGCGCAACGCCCGGCCGCGGATATCAACGTCCGGCCCCAGCAGCAGGGATTCGCGCTCGAGCGTTTCGCCGGCGGCCAGTTCCAATCGGTTGGTGCCGTCGGCGGTGCGCAGGTGGAAAGCGTGGGCCGTCCGCGGGGCCAGCAGCAGGAAGGCGCAAACCGCCAGGATGGAGCCCGGCCGGATCATGAGGACGCATCGGCATTGCCGACGATGACTTGGCCATTGCGGATATCGTTGACCCGGATGGCGGCGCCGGTGGCGATCCATTCACCGCCTTCGGCCAGGACATCGTAGCGCTTGCCGCGAATCAACGCAATGCCACCGGGACGGAGCGCCGTCACCGACTCCCCATCCGCGCCCACCAAGTCGTCTGGCGGGGGAGCCGCGGATTTATAGGTGGCCCCGTCGGTGCGCAGGGTGATGCGCGTTCCGGCGCGCGAACGGGGGAACATCTGGATCCACATCAGGATGAATACCCCGCCAAACACCACGATGCCCATGGCGGATAGAAATCCCCACGGCGCGGGAAAAATGGCCAGTCCCAATCCCATGGCGGACAGCAGGGCCAGCCCCCCAAACACCCCCGCCACGCCGCCGGGAATGAAAATCTCGGCAATGATCAACAGCAGCCCGCTGATCAGCAGGGCGGCATACCACGTCATGGGGCCAATCTCCATGGGCGGTAAGCTACCACGGTACCTCCGACTTGTGCAACAGGTTCCGCGATGACCGATTGACTTGCCCGCCGGCATGGGACTAGAGTGAAAACATGTCTGAAACCAAGCCCGTCATGAGCTGTTGTGGGATTCTCCGTTGGACGCAGGCATGGCCAGCGCCAACGGGGGAGGTGGGGGCGGTCCTGGCCCGCCTCCTGATGGTTGCTGTGGAGACGCCATGAACAAGCTGGGCCCCGTTCAGATTGTGGGCTGCGTCGGATCCCCGGCCACCTTTCGGTCATGCACGCGGCGCGCTCCCTCCGATTGCGACTGGCTGGAGGTGCGCCTGGACCTTACGGGCTTGTGTGACGGTCGCTGGCTGAACTGGTGTGCGGCCGCCCAATCCCTCGGACGGCCGGTCCTGCTGACCCTCCGCAGCGCCAGCGAGGGCGGACGCTGGAACGGGACCGAGGCGGAACGGATGGCTCTGTACCGGGAGGCCTTGCCCGTGGTCAACGCCGTCGACATGGAAATCCGGTCCAGGGGATTCGCAACCTTGGCCACCGCCGCGCGGAAGCACCGGGTGAGGGTGATCGGGTCGTTCCACGACTTTACCGGAACTCCCTCGCTGTCGAAACTCGCACGCCTGGAAGCCCGAGGTCGATCCCTCGGCGCGGATATCGTCAAAATCGCCACGACGGTTCGTCATGCGACCGACCTGGCGACCCTCTTTGCGTTGCCGATCCAAGCGAATGGGCCGATTTGCGTACTCGGCATGGGGGAGCGGGGCGCGATTTCACGCGTGGCCCTTCCGTGCGCCGGCTCTTGCCTCGCCTATGGGTCCCTCGTGGCGGCGACGGCTCCCGGACAGCCGACCTGCCGCCGCCTGGCCCGCGACTTGGCCCGGCTCGGGGTCCGCTCCCGGACGGCCGCGGAAAAGTGATGCGAGGCTTCAAGATGGGCTTGACGCCACCCCCGCGTCTTGGTTTGATTCCCTCCGACGGTTGGGCGGTACAATTTCACGCCCGGCCCTGAAGGCGAGGAAAAGATGCAAAACCTGACCAAACGCAATTTGGCGATTCGTATTGCGGAAGAAACGGGACTCACCCAGCAAGAAGTCGCGGCGGTCATTCAGAAGACGCTCGATTCTATCGTGGAAGCCCTTCATCAGGGGCAGACCATCGAGTTCCGCAAGTTCGGCGTGTTTGATGTACGCGAGCGCCGCCAGCGCATCGGTCGCAATCCGCACCAGCCCGATCAGGTCGTCGTGATCCCCAGTCGCAAGGTGGTCCGCTTCCGGCCGGGCAAGACCATGAAGGAAATGTTCCGGTAGGCCGCCTCCCGGGATCCCGCCGCTTTCCAATTCTTCACCCGCGAGATCACTCGCTGGGATGCCCCGTTCGTATGTCGAGTGCCAATCAGCCTGTTCAAGGGATGTCCGATATTGCCGCGCCCGAGGTCTGGCTCTGGCAACGCCTGGAGACCCTCGCCCGATCCGTTCTGGCGCGCTATGGCTTTGAGGAACTCCGCACCCCCATCGTCGAGTTTGAATCCGTGTTTACCCGCTCGTTGGGCGAGACCACGGATGTGGTTCAGAAGGAGATGTACGTCTTCGAGAAGGGGGGGCGCCGCCTGGCCCTCCGGCCCGAAGGCACGGCAGGCGTGATGCGCCATGCCGCCGGATTGGGGGTCCCGGAGACCGATGGCGCGCGATGGTTTTATGTGGGGCCGATGTTTCGCAGCGAACGGCCGCAAGCCGGGCGTCGCCGGCAATTTCACCAGATCGGGGTCGAGTGTCTGGAACCTCCCTCGCCGCTGGTGGATGCAGAAATCCTCGCCTTGCAGGTCGAGTTGCTGAGGGCGTGGGGGCTCTGCGATTGCCAGGTCCGGCTGGGCACGCGCGGCCAAGCCGGCGCTCACGGTCCGGTGGCCGAGGGGCTTCGATCGGCGCTCGAACCGCATCGTCTCCATCTGTGCGAGGATTGCCAACGGCGGTTCGCCGGGAATGTTCTCCGGGTGCTCGATTGCAAGAATCCGGATTGCCAGGCTGTCGTGGCCCAACTTCCCGCTCCGGTCGATTTCATGGATGAATCCGCCCGTGCCTATCTTGCGGACGTGGCCGCGCATCTGGATCAGCTTGGCGTGGCCTACCAGATTGATCCTCGGCTGGTGAGGGGATTGGACTACTACGAACACACCGTCTGGGAAATCGAGGGCTCCGGGCTCGGAGCCCAAAATGCGGTGGCGGGCGGGGGCCGTTACAAAATGAAGATCGGTTCCCGCGAACTCGTCGGCGTAGGCTTCGCGATCGGCCTCGAGCGCGTGGTGGCCATGCTGGCCGCGCTGGGTCGCGACCAAGACCTGCTCGTCCAGCCCCCGCCCTTGGTTTGGCTGGTCGGAATGGGCGAGGAGGCCACGCGCCAGAACCTGGTGCTGATGCAATCCCTCCGCGCCGGCGGCCTCGCGTGCCGCATGGCCCCCGGCGGCAGCCTCAAGTCCCAAATGCGGGCGGCCAACAAGGCCGGGGCCGCCTGGTGCATCATTCGCGGGGAACAGGAACTGTCCCAAGCCAATGCCACCCTCAAGAACATGTCGACCGGCGATCAGCGCCTGGTCGTGTTGGAATCCCTGGTGGCCGAAATCGTCACGGCGGCCCCGCCGCTCTGATCAGATCCAGCAGACCGCGCGCGAGAGGGTGACGGGGATTTTCCACTGCCCGGACCACTCCTTTTCGGCGCCTCACGAACCCGGCGGCTTGCAATTTCTTCAAGTGTCGGTCCAAGGCGTCACGCGACATGCCCGCTTGGGGGTCCAGGCTGGACACCTTCCGGGGTTCGACCGCCAGCCATCTCATGATGACCAGACGTCTGGTGTGGGAAAAGCCCGTGGCGATACGGACGATGTCGGCATCCTCCGACTCGGGGTAGGCCTCAAAGGTTTCGCACATGGCGCGGAGAAGCGGTCCCGCGGATGAAACCAAGGCGTCCGCCACGGGGCGATATCGAACAAACAGATCCTGACGCGATGCCTGGATCAGTCCTCGCGATTGGAGGCGTCTCAGTTCCTGACTGGCCCTCGGCACGCTGATCCCCACGGCATTGGCCAAGCCGGTGACCGTTTGATCTGGAATGGCGACCACGCGGCGAAACAGCGACAGACGCGTGGGGCCTGCCAGAACACGGCAGGTTCTCCAAAGCGTAGGGTGCAGCATACCCATTTTGGACCTCCTCTTCGCCGCATACTTAATTAACTGTGCGGTTTTGTCAAGCAAGAATTTTCAAGAATTTTCAAAACAAGTCCATTTATCGACTCGAATATTTGGAATCAGACGAAACGAACCTATCTCTATCCGCACACTTAATTAACTAGGCGGAATATGGTTTGATTTGGACCGAAGCGATTGGAAGCATGTGAGACTTTCCTGGCGCGAAGCGAGACATTATGGCGCTTTCCGTCAGGTCTGTGGCCTGAGGTAAGAAATCGAATATTGATATAATATTATCCAGGGCATTGAAATACAAATCCAAGCACGCTCTTGGCACGGCTATTGCATTGATATGTCTGGGAAGCTGCATTTATCGAGAAGGGAGTTTCTGTAAAATGTCAAAGGTATTGGGTATTGATTTGGGAACCACGAATTCCTGCATGGCGGTGATGGAAGGCGGTCAGCCGACCGTGGTGCCGAACGCGGAAGGTGGCCGGACGACGCCGTCGGTGGTGGCGTTCACGAAGACCGGCGAGCGACTGGTGGGCAGCGCGGCCAAACGGCAGGCGGTGACCAACCCGAAAAACACGGTCTTCTCCATCAAGCGCTTCATGGGGCGCAAGTTCGATGAGGTTCAGGAAGAGCTCAAGCGTGTGCCGTACGAAGTGGTCAAGGCGCCCAATGGCGACGCGCACGTCAAGATCGGCGACAAGGCCTATTCGCCTCCGGAGATTTCCTCGATGATTCTGCAGAAGATGAAGGCGGACGCGGAAGCCTTCCTGGGGGAGACGATCACGCAGGCGGTCATTACCGTTCCGGCCTATTTCAATGACAGCCAGCGGCAGGCGACCAAGGATGCGGGCAAGATCGCCGGCTTGGAGGTGCTGCGCATCATCAACGAACCCACGGCCTCCACGTTGGCCTATGGATTAGGCAAGGATAAGGAAGAAAAGGTGGCGGTGTACGACCTGGGCGGCGGCACCTTTGACATTTCCGTCCTCGACATTGGAGATGGCGTTTTCGAAGTGAAAGCGTCCAGTGGCGATGGTCATCTCGGCGGCGACGATTTTGATCAACGGGTTATGGACTGGCTGGTTGGCGAGTTCAAAAAGGATCAGGGCATCGATTTGTCGAAGGATCCGATGGCACTGCAGCGCCTGAAAGAGGCGGCGGAAAAGGCCAAGTGCGAATTATCGAGCTCGCAGAGCACCGACATCAACCTGCCCTTCATCACGGCGGATGCCAGTGGACCGAAGCACCTGAACGTGACGCTGAGCCGGGCCAAGCTGGAACAGTTGGTCGGAGACCTGATTGACCGCTCGATGAAACCGGTGGAGAACTGCCTCAAGGATGCCGGGATGTCCAAGGACAAGGTGGATGAAGTCATTCTGGTCGGCGGCATGACCCGCATGCCGCGCGTGCAGCAGGATGTCGAAAAGCAACTCGGCAAGGAGCCCCACAAGGGGGTGAACCCGGATGAAGTGGTCGCGGTCGGCGCGGCCATCCAAGGCGGCATCATGAAGGGCGAGGTCAAGGATGTCCTGCTGCTGGATGTGACGCCCCTGACGCTGGGCATTGAAACGCTGGGCGGCGTAATGACGCCATTGATCGAACGCAATACGACGATCCCGACCAAGAAGAGCGAAATCTTCAGCACGGCGTCGGACAACCAGCCCACGGTGGAGATCCATGTGCTCCAGGGCGAGCGCAAGATGGCGGCCGACAACAAGACGATCGGCAAGTTCCATCTCGATGGGATTCCGCCGGCGCCGCGGGGCATGCCGCAGATCGAGGTGACCTTTGACCTGGATGCCAACGGCATCCTCAAGGTCAACGCGAAGGACTTGGGCACGGGCAAGGAACAGAAGATCACCATTACGGCCTCCAGCGGGTTGAGCAAGGAGGAGGTCGAGAAGATGGTGAAGGACGCCGAGGCCCACGCCGGCGAGGATGCCAAGCGCCGCGAAGCGGTGGATGCCAAGAACCGCGGCGAGGCCATGGTCTACGAGACCGAGAAATTCCTGAAGGACAACGCCGAAAAAATCCCGTCCGACAAGAAAATGAAGGTCGAGAACGCGGTCGAATCCCTGAAGACGGCGCTGAAAGGCGAGGATATCGAGGCCATCCAGAAGGCGGTGGAGGCGTTGACCTCCGACATGCAGGCGATCTCGGCGGATCTCTACGCCCAGGCTAAGCAGTCGGCGCCCGGCGCCGGCGCCGCGGACGGCCCCTCGGCGCCGCCGCCCCCCGATGCCGGCGGCAAGCCCGAAGGCGACGTGATGGACGCCGACTTCGAGATGGTCGACGACGACAAGAAAGATTCCAAATAAAAGAAACAACAGGCCGTTGCGTCGCCGGCTCGATGCCGGTGTGCAGCGGCTGCCAACGGAAACCCACAAGGAGACAGAAAGAACCATGAAGATCCAACCACTCGGTGATCGCGTGCTCGTTGAGCCCGTGAAGGAAGATGAAGTCAAGAAGGGCGGGATCATCATTCCCGATACCGCCAAGGAAAAGCCCCAGCAGGGCAAAGTCATCGCCATCGGTACCGGCAAACTGGACGACAGCGGCAAGAAGATTCCCTTCAACGTCAAGAAGGGCGACAAGATCTTGATGCCGAAATACGGCGGAACGGAAATCAAGCTGGACGGCAAGGAATACCAGATCATGCGCGAGGAAGACATCCTCGGCATCCTGGAAGGCTAATCGATAAGGAGCAGAGAGAACACCATGTCAGCAAAACAAATTGCCTATGATGCAGAAGCCCGCCAGTACGTGCTGAAGGGCATCGAGAAGTTGAGCAAAGCCGTCAAGAGCACGCTGGGGCCGCGCGGCCGCACCGTGGTCCTCGAGAAGAAGTTCGGCAGCCCGACGATCACCAAGGACGGCGTCACCGTCGCCAAGGAAATCGAGCTGGAGAACCCGTTCGAGAACATGGGCGCGCAGATGGTCCGCGAAGTCGCCAGCAAGACGAGCGACATCGCCGGCGACGGCACGACGACGGCCACCGTTCTGGTGGAGTCGGTCTACCGCGAAGGCCTGAAGAACGTCACCGCCGGGGCCAGCCCGATGGAAGTCCGCAAGGGCATCGATCTGGCTACCCGGGCGGTCGTGGGCGCGCTGGAGAAGCAGAGCAAGAAGGTCAAGGAAAGCTCGGAGATCGCGCAGGTCGGGACCATCTCGGCCAATGGCGAAGAGACCATCGGCAAGATCATCGCCGAGGCGATGGACAAGGTCGGCAAAGATGGCACGATCACCGTCGAAGAAGCCAAGGGCATTGAGACGACCTTGGACGTGGTCGAGGGCATGCAGTTCGACAAGGGCTACCTGAGCCCCTACTTCGTGACCAAGCCGGACACGATGGAAGTGGTCCTGGACGACGCCTACATCCTCCTGTTCGAGAAGAAAATCTCGAACCTGCAGGATCTGCTGCCGGTCCTCCAGAACGTGGCCAAGAGCGGCAAGCCGCTGTTGATCATCGCCGAGGACATCGAGGGCGAAGCCCTGGCGACGCTGGTGGTGAACAAGCTGCGCGGCACCCTGCAAGTCTGCGGAGTGAAGAGCCCCGGCTTCGGCGACCGCCGCAAGGCCATGATGGAAGACATCGCGGTCCTGACGGGCGGCAAGTTCATCAGCGAGGATCTCGGCATCAAGCTCGAGAGCCTGACGCTGTCGGACATGGGCAAGGCCAAGCGCATCACGATCGACAAGGACAACACGACGATCGTGGAAGGCGCTGGCAAGACCTCGGACATCCAGGGACGGATCGGCCAGATCCGCCGCCAGATTGAGGAGACCACCTCGGACTACGACCGCGAGAAGCTGCAGGAACGCCTGGCCAAGCTGGCCGGCGGCGTGGCGGTGATCAACGTTGGCGCCGCGACCGAAACCGAGATGAAAGAGAAGAAGGCTCGTGTCGAGGACGCCTTGCATGCGACCCGCGCAGCGGTCGAGGAAGGGATTGTGCCGGGCGGCGGCGTGGCGTTGATCCGCGCGCAGTCGGCGCTGGACGGCCTGAAGGCCGAGGGCGAAATCAAGATCGGCGTCGATATCGTGCGCCGGGCCTGCGAAGCCCCCCTGCGTCAACTCGTGGAAAACGCCGGAGTGGATGCCTCCATTGTCGTGCAGGAAGTGCGCAACGGCAAGGGCGCCTATGGCTATGATGTCGCCAAGGGCGAATACGGCGACATGATCAAGGCCGGCATTATTGATCCGACCAAGGTCACCCGCAGCGCCCTGGAGAATGCCACCAGCATCGCGGGCCTCTTGCTGGTGACCGAGGCCATGATCGCGGAAATCCCCAAGAAGG
>CAYNSH010000097.1:0-11560 GCA_964399775.1 uncultured Verrucomicrobiota bacterium | reverse complement strand
CCCCACCCCCTCTCAGGTTGCCGCCCGCCCTGGGGCGGCTACCTGAGCAGTTACGGAGAATCCTCCCATGAAATCCCTCTCGCCGCCGCCGGTGACGGTCCAGCCTCCCGACGGCATCCCGTCGGGCAGCCTGCTGCATCTGCTGGGCCGCATTTTCCAGGAGCTGACCTATCGCTCCATCCGCAACTGGGGCCTGCAGCCCAATGTCTGCATCGTCCTGGCCCACCTGCATGTCAAACCGGAGAACGCCGAGCCCGCGGAAATCGCCCAGGCGGCCCGCCTGCCCCGCCAGACCACCACCTTCGTTCTCGACACCCTGGAAAAGCAGGGACTGGCTCTCCGCAAACCCCACCCCAGCGACCGCCGCCGAAAAATCGTCCACCTGACCCCCAAGGGCCATCGGCAGGCAACCAAAGTCATCCAGGACATGGTGGCGCTGGAACAAACCGCCCTGTCCAAATTGACGGCCCGCGAAGCGGCCGCCGTGCGCGATCTTCTCGTGCGCTACGCAGTGGCCATCTGCGCGCAAAACAACCATCAACCCTGACCGATGCAAGGAACTCCACCCATGTCCATCCGTCGTCTGCATTTCTTCAAGGCCCTGCTGCTTGCCGCGGCCCTGCTGGCTTCCGGGTGCGCCCGATTCGAACCCGCGCGCGCGCGCCGGGAACACACCGATGCCTTCCTGTCGAACCTGGTCCATCTGGCGGAAGCCGAGTTGAACCGGCCCCTGGCGCTCGACGACTGCATCCGCATCGCCATGACCAACAACTATGCCGCCCGCAAGGCCGACCTGAACCGCGAACTCTACCGGATCGGCCGCCAGGTCGCCTTCACCGCCTTCCTGCCCAATGTGGCGGCTTCGGCCGGCTACAATTCCTACGCCAAGGATCCCCAGGTCACCGAGCGGCGCTTCAGCACCGCCGGCATGGAGATCAGCCTGCCGATCTTCATGCCCTCCTCGTGGTTCCTCTATGCCGCCGCCCGCCACGGCTACGCCAGCGCCGAACTGTCCGCCTCCTATGTCCGCCAGGGCATCGTACTCCAAACCACCGAGAACTACTTCAACCTGCTCGTCCAGCACGACACCGTCGCCGCGCTCGAATCCCAGGTCGCCGCGGCCCGGGAACTGGCCGACCGCGTCCTGGGCCTCGCCGGGGAGGGTCTTGTGACCGGCTGGGAGGCCGACCAGTCGGCTTTCGCCGCCGAGTCTCGCCAGGCCGAACTCGAGCGCGCCCGCCGCCAGCTCGCCGTCCTGCGCAGCGAACTCCTACGCGGCATGGGTCTCTCCCCGCTGGCGCCCGTCGACCTCTCCGGGAAGGCCCCCGACCTCTTCCGGCCGGATGGGGAGATCGAAGACCTGGTCTTGAAGGCGCTGGAAATCCACCCGTTGCTCTCCATCGCCGACCGACAGGTGGTCATCCAGAATCATCAGGTCCGACAGGCCTTCTGTAACTTCCTGCCGACCATCTCCCTCTTCTCCAGCGGCAGTTGGACCGGCAACGATCTGGCCGCACACTCCGTCAACTGGGTGTCCGGGCTCAAGGGCGTCTGGACGCTCTTCGACGGCTTGGCCAACGTGGCCCGCTACCGGGCCGCCCGCGTCGAACGCCAACAGACCACACTGGAGCGGGAAAGTACCTTCCTGTCGGTCATGGTCCAGGTCGTGGCCGCCGAAGCGGCTGCGCGCGATGCCGCCGAAGCCGCCCGCCTTCGTCAGCGCGCCTACGATGTCGCCGCCGCCAAATCGGCCGACTACGACGCCCGGGCCCGGGAAGGCCTCATCCCCTTGTCCGATGCCCTCGACGCTCGCGCCGACGTCGATCTCGCGCAGGTCGAGATGGTTCGCAGCCGCTACCAGGAATACCTGGCCCTGGCCAACCTCGAACTGGCCATGGGCCTGACCCTTGTTCCCAATGATTCACCCGATGAACGCGAATGAAAACCCGCTTGAACCGCCGGTTGAATCCCGGCGCGCACCGAGGCCTGCCCCAGGATCCATTGCCTGCCGCCGCGCCCCACGGCGCCCGCTTGAATTCGCCAACCACGCCCCCAAGGACACCATCATGAAACCCATACCCATGCTTCTATCGCTTTGCTGTTCCGCGCTTCTGCTCGCTTCGGGCTGCGGAAAAGCAGGCCCCGCCACCCAGGAGGAACCCGTTCCAGCCCTGGCCATCCGCGCCCAGCCCGTCGACCGACGCACGTTCGAACGCCGGCTGACCGTCCAAGGCACCCTCGAAGCCAAGAACCGCGCCACCGTGGCCTCCCGCACCGAGGGCAACCTCGATGCCCTTTGGGTGGACGAAGGCGACGTCGTCGTCGCCGGCGCAACCGATCTCTTCCAGGTCGATCCCGTCGGCCGCGAAAACGCCCTGACCATCGCCCGGCAGGACCTCGCCGTTGCGAAAGCCTCCCTCGCCGTCGCCAGGGCATCCGCCCAGAAGACCGTCGCCGAATCCCGCAAGGCCCTGCTCGATTTCGAGCGTTACGAGCGCCTGCACCAGGATGGCAAGGTCAGCGCCAACGAGTTCGAGTCGGCCGATGTCGGCCGGGCCCAGGCCGAAGCGGGCGTCGCCGTCGCCGAAGCCCAGGTGGATCTCGCCGAGCGCCAGGTCAAGCAGACCGAAGCCGCCCTGGCCATCGCCGAAAAAAACCTGGCCGATGCCAAGGTGCTCGCCCCCCTCTCCGGCGTCATCAGCGCCCGCTATGTCGAACCCGGCGAGCAAATGTCCGTCGGCAAGCCCGTCCTGCGCATCGATGACCTCTCCTTCATCGAGGCCGCCGCCTTTCTCCCCGCGCAGTACCATCCCGAAGTCGAGCCCGGAACGACTTCCTTTCGCCTCGGCATCGGTGGCCACGACGCCGGCGCGCACCTCGTCACCTTCCGCAGCCCGACCATCCACCCGGCCTTGCGCACCTTCGAAATCAAGGGGCGGGTCGATTCCACCGGCGGACTCGCCGTGCCCGGCCAGATGGCCGACCTGACGATCGTCTTCGAATCCCGAGAGGCCCCCGGCGTTCCCAGCGCCGCCATCCTCGTCCGCGCGGGTCGCTCCGTCGTGTTCGTCGTGCAAGACGGCCGCGCCGCCATGCGCCCCGTCGAGACCGGACTGCAAAACGATGGCTGGACCGAAATCCGTTCCGGCCTTGAGCCCGGCGAGATCGTCATCACCGAAGGCCAGACCCTTGTCCAGGACGGCATGCCCGTCGATGTCCTCCAGCCCCGGAATTGAACCACGGATACACACAGATGCACACGGATCAAGCCATGAAGAGCCCAGCCCCTCATCCCATCCGTATTGATCCGTGTCCATCCGTGGTTGGTTCCCGCCCTTGTTGCATCAGGTTCTAACCGGAGACTTTCCCATGTTCCTCGCCACCGCCTCCACGAAACGCCCCATTGCGATGGGTTGCCTGCTCATCGCACTGATCGGGCTCGGCCTCAATTCCTACCGCAAGCTGTCCATCGAAAACATGCCGGCGGTGGACATCCCCTATGTCGCCGTCGTCACCACCTGGGTCGGCGCCTCCCCCGAGGATGTCGAAAAAGACGTCAGCAAGATCATCGAAGACGCCGTCTCCGGGATCGACGGCCTCAAGCACATTGAATCCTCCAGCCTGGAGAACGTCTCGCAGGTCGTCCTGGAGTTCACCCTGGGCGTGAACATCGATGTCGCCGCACAGGACGTGCGCGAAAAGCTGGACTTCGTCCTCGACGACCTCCCCGACGACGCCTCGCGCCCGGCGATCATGAAAATCAACATCAACGCCTCGCCCATTGCCAGCATCTTCCTGTCGGGCGAGGCGCCGATCGATGATCTCTACGACTATGCCGACAACGTGATCGCCGACCGCTTGGCCACCGTCCCCGGCGTCGGCGAGGTCCAGGTCATCGGCGGAAACGAACGCGAGGTCTGGGTCGAACTGGACCGCGACCGCCTCGCCGCCGCGGGCCTGACCACGGCCGATGCCGTTGCCGCCCTCCAGGGGGGCGTCCTCTCCCTCCCCGGGGGCCGCATCCGCGAACGGGGACACGAATACTCCGTCCGCTTTGATGCCGAATATGCGGACGTCGCCGACATCGCCAACCTCGAGGTCGCCAGCCGCGAGGGCGCGCGGCGGCGCATCGCCGATCTCGGCACCGTCCGCCTCGCCACCCAGGAGGTCCGCCAGCGGGCCATCCTCGACGGTAAGCCCGGCATCGCCCTCAAGATCATCAAGAAAGCCGAGGGCAACGTAGTCGAGATCGCCCGCGAAACCCGCAAGCGCTTCGAGGAAATCCGCCACACCCTCCCCGGCGGCATGGAACTGACTTGGGTTTCCGATGAATCCGTCAACATCCGCGCCTCCGTCGACTCCGCCATCTCCGCCGTCGCCGGCGCCATCGCGCTCTGCGCCCTCGTGCTCTTCGTCTTTCTCGTCAATATCCGAACCACCATCGTGGTCGCCATCACGATGCCCGTCACCATCCTGATCAGCCTCTTCTTCCTTCAACTGGCCGGCCAGACCCTGAATACCCCCACCCTGCTCGCCCTGGGCCTCTCCACCGGCGTGCTGGTTTCCAATTCCATCGTCGTGCTCGAAAACATCGTCGAGAAATTCGAAACCATGACCGATCACTGGGAGGCCGCGCGCATCGGCACGTCCGAGGTCTCCGTCGCCGTGCTGGCCTCCGCCGGCACCAACGTCATCGTCATGTTCCCCATCTCGATGATGTCCAGCCTGGCCGGCCGCATGCTGGCGCCCTTTGCCATCACCGTCCTCATCGTCAACGCCATGTCCATCTTCATCAGCTTCACCCTCACGCCCATCCTCTGCGCCCTGCTGCTGGAACCCGCCTCGAAGCGCAAAAACAATGTCTTCACCCGCTTCAGCAAGCGCTGGAACGCCGGCTTCCAGCGGCTCGGCGAGGGCTTCACCCGCCTCCTCAAACGCATTGCCGCCCGCAAGCGCTACAATCTCCCCGTTGTCCTTGGCTTCGTCGTCCTGTTCCTCTTCGCCATGAAATTCGGCGGCCGCGGGCTCGGCTTCAGCTTCTTTGAAACCGCCGACGAAGCGCGCATCTTCATCCGCGTCGAGCTGCCGCCCTCCTACGACCTGGACCAGACTGTCGCGCGCATCGACCGCATCCAGGCCCGTCTTCAGGAGTATTCCGACCTCGTCCACGTTCTCACCGTTGCCGGCAGGGCCGAATCCATGAGCGGTCAGGCCAGCGAAGGCGTCTACATGGGCCAGGTCGAATTGTTCTTCAAGCCCAAGACCGAACGCGATTGGACCATCCAAGACCGCCTCTCCGACATCCGCACGCTCCTGAGCGACGAAACCGACTGCCTGATCTCCGCCTCCGTGCCGGGCCGCATGGGCGGCCAGAGCTTCCAGATCGACCAGAACCTCTCCGGCGACGACCTCGATGTGCTCGAGGCCACCGCCCTCGCCATCCAGTCGGCCGCCCAGACCCTCCCCGGCGTGGACCAACTCCAGACCACCGTCCGCGATACCAAGCCCGAAATCCGCATCGTGCCCAAGCGCACCGTGCTGGCCGACCTCGGACTGCCCGCCAGCCGTCTCGCAGCCATCGTGCGCGGCAACATCGAAGGCATCGAGGCCGCCAGCTTCAAACGCGGCGACCGGACCTACACTATCCGCGTCAAGCTCGCCGAGGCCCAGGGCAAGGACCAGATCCGCCAATTCCTTCTGCCGGGCGTCGACGGACGGCCCATCCCCTTGGAAACCGTCGCCGACGTCGTCGATGACCGCGCCACCACACAGATCTTTCGCGTCGACAAACGGCGCACCGTCAAGATCCTTGGCGACATCCGCGAAGGCCAGACCATGAGCGGCATCGCCGGCGACCTGGCCCGCAAGATCGACGACCAAAACCTCCTCCCCGCCGGCTACACCCTCCGGGCCGCCGGCATGAGCGAAATGCTCGGCGATGTCGTCGCCGATTTCGGCGAGGCCATTTTGCTGGCCACCTTTCTCACGCTGTTGACCCTCGCCGCCATCTTGGAATCCTGGAGCCGCCCCGGCCTCGTCCTGCTCACGCTGCCCATGGCCCTCATCGGGGTCGTCGGCACCCTCGCCATCGGCCAGTTTGCCATCACCATCTTCGTTCTGCTTGGCACGCTCATGCTCATCGGCGTCGTCGTCAATCCCGCCATCCTCATCGTCGACAAGATGGCCCAGCACATCCGCGGTGGCGTCTGCCGCCGCAACGCCATGCTCACCGCCATCTCCGAACAGTTCCGCCCCGTCCTGATGGTGATCCTGGCCTCCGGCCTCGGCATGCTCCCCATGGCCATCAGCCGCGGCATCGGCTCCGAAAACCGCGCCGGCATCGGCTCCGCCTCCGTCGCCGGCGTCCTCGTTGCCGGCGCCCTCACCCTCCTGGTCCTGCCGCTTGTCTACACCCTGTTCACCGGCAAGCCCCAGGCGACCTCCGGCGACGCCAAAACGCCCTGCCGCGAAAAGAACCCATCATGAAGACTCCATTCGCCCGCCTCCTTCTTGAGAAAGGGGTCAGCCAATTAATTCTAGAATTTCTAGGATTAATTGGCTGACCCCTTTTTCTTTACTTTTTTGACAGGCAGAGGGGCTGCGCGGGATCGATCGTGCCGGTCCACTCCAACACATCTCCCATAGCGGAACCGGCGGGCCCGGGATCCGCCTGAAAAAAAGCCGAATGGCGCGTGGTGCTTGCCGACGCCTGGGCAAACCCGTCGGCAGAGAGTTCCCGGTCATTCAACCACACGGAGCCGACAGACACGTCGGGCGGTAGGTGCAGTCGCACGGTGATTCTCCTCTGCGCGGGTCGGATTCCCGCCGGCGCGGGCAACGGGGTTATGCGCAGTTCGACCCTGGAGCCGTTGCGCTCCAATCGAAATTCGGTGGCCGCGGTTTCACCGCGTTCGTACGCCATGGACCAGCCATCGTCTTCATAAAGGGTTCGCACCTGTTCCCCGTCGCGAAGGGGCACAAAGGCGTCAACGGCCAGTTCCGGCCAGCGTGCTTCGCCGGTGGTTTCGCGTTGCGGAATAGACCAGACCAGTCCTCCCCCGCGAATGAAGACCGGATATTCCGCCAAGGAACAGGCGACGCCGATCCGGGCCGGCCCACGGAACCGCCGACCGGAGTTGGCCGCCTGCCAGTCCCCGGGGGGAATCCACACCGTGCGGGTGGCCATGCCATCCTCGCTGGCCGCATCCAAAATAGGCGCCACCAGCAAGTCATCCCCCAACAGAAATTGGGTGTTGTCGGCGGCCTCGGGATGATCCGGCCATTCGAGATCCGCCCGGCGCAACAGGGGGGTGCCGGAGCGGTTCGCCTCGATGGATGCGGCATACAGGGTGGGCAGGAGACGATAGCGCCATCGGAATGCTTCGCCCACGATCTGCTCCGCTCGCGCACCATATTCCCATGGATAGCGATGAACCCCTTTGCTGCAATGGATGCGCGCCACGGGCGAACAGGCCCCGAACTGCATGAAGCGCACATACAGATCCTCTTCGGGCTGCCCGTGGTGGCCCCCGAGGTCTTCGTGCACATAAGGAAGCAAGCCGCGGACGCCGGATTCCACCCCGTTGACAACGCCCATCCGCAACCACCGCCAGCCCGCGCGCGTGTCGCCGGTCCACCAGATCGGATAGCGGTGGGAAACCGGATGAGAGGCTCCCGAGCGCCAACCGTTGTCGATGCCATCCACATTCGACAGGATCAGCGGCCGACGCTCCGGGGCGAAACCGCGTGAAATGTCGTGATACAGCCGCATGCCCCAGACCTCCTTGCGCAGGCCGGGCGCGGGCGGCTGCAAATGCGTGTGCCAATTGCGATCAAACCACCACAGGTCCACGCCGGACGCCAGCAGCGAAGTCAGGCCATCGCGCCGGAATCGCAGTTCCGCGGGATCGAGCGCATGCGCCCCCTGGGGCTCGGGATGATCGTTCAGCATGATGCGCACTCCGCGCTCATGGGCGCGCCCAACAAACCGGGCCATGTGCGGGAACAGCGCCTCATCGATGGCATACCCGCAGGACGCCCCCACCCGCCAGTCGGTATCGACCACAAACACATCCAAAGGAATGCCGGCGGCGCGGAAGCGCTCGATGACCGCCATGGCCTCCTCTTCGCCATAGGGATGATAGCGGCTGTACCACAGGCCCAGCGCGTACAGCGGCACGCGCGGGATTGCGCCGGTCAGCCGCAGAAAATCGGCGCGGAACCGGGCATATCCGGACGCCGCCGGGAAAAACACATAGACATCGGGAGCGCTGTTCTCCACGTCCCATCCCGACCGGGGATGCTCATCGCCCTCGGGTGGCGGCAAGGCGCCCCACGCCGGGGGAACCAGGCGCGGAGCATCGGCCAGGGTCCAGACCGCCGGCAACGCGGAGGGCGCCGGCAGATCCGCATGGGACAGCATCGCCCGCGACAACTCGCACAACAGTTGGCCTTGCGGAGATTCCACCCGAATACCTTCGAGGCCCGGGCACGACTTCGGCACGACAATCCGACCCACGGGCGCCACGACCACCGTGGCATTCTGCTCTTCCATCTTTTCCGAGGATGTGGATTCGGCTCTCCGGTCGCAGATGGTAAACGTCTCGCGGTCTTCAAACCCGACCGGACCTTTCTGCTCGATGCGCACCAGGAAAGGACCCAGCACCTGCACCCGCACGTTTCCGATTTCAAAGCCTGTTTTCACCTGCCTGCCACCTTTCGATGCCCGAAATATCATCTACATTGCCGCGGACCTTATCCCGTTCGTATTCGCCTCGACAAGCATTGTCAGGGGACGAGGGGGGGCAGGAGACAGGGGGCAGGAGACAGTCCGAGGTCCAAAATCCGTACAATCCGTGAAATCCGTAGCTCGGCTGTTCGTTTTCCGTATTTCCACTTTTCCGTTGCGGGCGGCGGGCGGCCACCGTTATGGTTTGGCCCGTGAACAGGCTCCGGTCATGGTTGGTACCCGCCCTGGCGTGGGCCTTCGCCCTCCCGTCCGCGGCCTGGCAGCCGGACCGCTTGCTGATCTGGATCAATGGGGACAAAGGCTATCCGGGCATCATCGAAATCGGGCGAATCTTCGAGCGCAACACCGGCATCCCCGTCATCGTGGAGCACCCCGAAGGCGCCACCGACAAGTTCTTCCATGCCGCCAAGAGCGGCAAGGGACCCGACATCATGATCTGGGCCCACGACCGGCTCGGCGAATGGGCCGACACCGGCCTGCTGCTGCCGATCGACCCTGATCCGGCCTTCGTCCCGCGCATATTTCCCAAGGCCTGGGAAGCCTTCACCCATCGTGGCCGACTCTGGGGCTATCCCCTCGCCATGGAGTCCACCGGCCTGATCTACAACCGGGCGCTGATTGCCGAAGACGAGGTGCCGGCGGAACTGGCCGACTGCGCCGCCCTGGCCCCGCGATTCGCCGATCAGGACGCGCATGTTCTCATGTGGGACTACAACAACACCTATTTCACCTTCGGGCTGCTGGCCTCCGCCGGCGGCTATGTCTTCGGCCGCCGCGAAGATGGCAGCTACGACATCTCCGACATCGGGGTAAATCATCCGGGCGCCGTCGCCGCCATGGAGGTGGTCGTGGATCTGATTCGCCGGCAGGTCCTGCCCGGCAGCCTCTCGTATTCCATCGCCGAGGCCCGTATGAACCAGGGCCGGCTGGCCATGTTCATCTCCGGCCCCTTCGCCTGGGAAAACCTGCGCAAAAGCGGGATCGACTTCGGGGTCACGACCCTCCCCGGCGTGAAGGGTCAACCGGGGCGCCCCTTTGTCGGCGTGGTCGGCGCGGTCTTCAACCGGTCCAGTCCCAACCTCGACCTGGCCCAGGAATTCCTGGAGCACTACCTGATAACGCCCACGGGCCTGGAAGCCATGGACCGCCACGTGCCGCTGGGCGTGCCCGCGCTGATCGCCTCCTACGAAGCCATGTCGCACGATCCGCTGATCGCCGGCTCCATGCGCAACATCGAAGCCGGCGTGCTCATGCCCAGCATTCCGCAGATGGGCGCGTTCTGGAGCGCCATGGAGTCCGCGCTGGCCACGATCACGGCCTTGCGCGCCACCCCGCAAGAAGCCCTGGATAATGCGCGCCTGCGCATGAGCCGGGGGAATCCATGACCGCGCGCATCTTGGGCCGCATCCTCTGGGCCGCCGTGCTCGGCGGCACGCTGCTGCTGGCGGCCCGCATGGCCCTGGCCGGCGCCGCGATCCTGGGCATGCTCCTGTTCCTGTGCATGGGATTGGCCGCCTGGGTCTATACCTCCCAGCGCACCCGCGCCTCGCGCTATCTCCTCCCCGGCCTGGCCACCTTCGCCGTCTTTGTGGTCATGCCCCTAGTCTATACCGTATACATCGCCTTCACCAATTACAGCGGCGAACACCTGCTTTCCGAAGCGCGCGTCCGCGCCTGGTTCGCCCAGGATGTCTACGCCCCCGACGATACCCGCTACAACTTCCGCCTGCATCCTTCCGACGTGCCCGGATTCTTCCAGGTTGCCATTGCGCTTCGGCAGGGCGAGATGGGCCGCAACCTGCTCATCTCGCGTCCATTCACCATCGAAGAGGCCGCCGCGGGCCAACCCATCATTCTCGGACTGAACATCGTGTCGCCGACCGCCCCGGCCCTGGGCATCCGCGACATCATCGAGGCCCGCGCCTGGCTCAACCCCGCCCGCTTCACCCCGCCTGGTTCGACGATCCCCTTGCGTTTGGTCAGCCTGCGCGCCCTGGGTTTTCGCCTGCCCCTGTGGAATCCGGACGGCGACAATCTCGTCAACGCCGTCACGGGACAGATCCTGGTTCCCGACTACCGGCGCGGCAATTTTGTCGACCATGAAACCGGTGAACCGGTCGGCCCCGGCTGGCGGGTCTGGATTGGAGCGGCCAACTTCCGGCTACTGTTCGCCGACCCCGCCATCCGCGCGCCCTTTTTGCAGATCTTTGCCTGGAATGTCGCCTTTGCGCTGCTGTCGGTGACCCTCACGTTTGCCATCGGCGTCTTGCTGGCGAGCCTGCTCCAATGGAAGGCCCTGCGCGGGCGGGCCCTGTATCGCACCCTGCTCATCCTGCCCTACGCCATACCCGCCTTCATCCCCATCCTGGTGTTTCGCGGACTCTTCAACGAAGGCTATGGCGAGATCAATCTCGTCTTATCCTCGCTGTTCGGGATCGCGCCGCGATGGTTCACCGATCCCTGGCTCGCCCGGGCCATGATCCTGATCGTCAACACCTGGCTGGGCTATCCCTACATGATGATCATTTCTTCCGGCATGCTGCAGGCCGTCCCCGACGAACTCTACGAAGCCACCGCCATTGACGGCGCCGGCCCGTGGACCAATTTCACCCGCGTCACCCTGCCCCGAATTTTTCCCCCGCTCTTTCCGCTGCTCATCGCCAGTTTTGCGTTCAACTTCAACAACTTCTCCCTGATCTACCTGCTGACCGGCGGCAAGCCCGACATTGTCGGCGCCGCCACCGTCGCCGGCACGACCGACCTGCTGGTGTCCTATACCTTCCGCATGGCCTTTCAGGATTCCGCCGCCCG
>CAYNSH010000096.1:0-11802 GCA_964399775.1 uncultured Verrucomicrobiota bacterium | reverse complement strand
TCGGGAAGAAGCCGCGCTCAGCGAGCGCAGCTACAGGGAGGGACAATGCGGATCGGATTGTAGATGCGCCCGCTGGGCGCGTCGGTTTTGGATCGGCTGTAGATGCGCCCGCCGGGCGCGTTTGATTTGGTTCGGCTGTAGATGCGCCCGCCGGGCGCGTCGAATCGGGAAGAAGCCGCGCTCAGCGAGCGCAGCTACAGGCGGGACAAGGCGGATCGGATTGTAGATGCGCCCGCCGGGCGCGTTGGATCGGATCGGGGGCCAACAGCCGCCGCGCTCAACGAGCGCAGCTACAGGAGCGATCACAGCGGAGAATCGAAATCCACGACCCCCTGCCAAGGCCATTTGTCCCATGAATCCACCAAGCCCGCGCGGACCGGATTATCCCGGACATAGGCCCATTTTTCGGCATAGGATTCTTCCGATCTCAGCACATGGTCGAAGTATCCCCGTTGCCACAGCGGAGGCGTGATGGCCATCTCGGTGCAGAGGCCTTTTGTGGCCCACTCCTTCCACTTGTTCATGAATTGTGGAAGTGGCCGGATGGTGTCTGTGGCGTTCTCTGCGCAGAAGAAATGCACATGGTCCGGCATGACAACGTAGCGCCCGATGAGCCAACCGTGGCGAGCTTTCGCCGCCTGCCATTCGCGGAGGAGGATGTTCATCGCCGGTTGGGAGGCCAGGATCGGTTTGCGGCCTGCGGTACAGGCGGTGATGAAATAGACCGGCCGGCGAATCCAGATGCGGTCCAGGCGTCGGAGATGGGTGTGCGTTGGCATGCTCCGAGTTTACAAACGCAGTGAAGGAAAGGGCAATTCTGAATTGAACAGCCGCCGCGCTCAGCGAGCGCAGCTATAGGGCGGGACAACGCGGATCGAATTGTAGATGCGCCCGCTGGGCGCGTCGGATCGGGCAAAGCATGGCGGCTGGGATGGCATTGCGGACGAGAGGGCAGGGTGGTATAACTATCTCATGACTCGTCACCCGCCCATGTTTCGTCTGGTGTTGGTTGCCCTTGGTCTGGCGGCCTTACCATTACGTGTGCCGGCGGATGGCTTGTACGCGGATTTCACCACCTCCATGGGCGATTTCACGGTGGAACTGGACTTCGTGCGCGCGCCGCGGACGGTGGCGAATTTCATCCGCCTGGCGGAGGGAACGCAGGTTTGGATGGATCCGGGAAACGGCGCGGTGGAAACCGAGCCGTGGTTTGCAGGCAGCGCGCTCTACCGCATCCAATACGCCGTTCCGGCGGCCGGCACGACGAATGTGCTGGCCTTGCAGGGCGGCTTGCGTTCCGTGGGCGGCAGCTATAACGCCGGGCCGGGGTATACCATCTTGGATGAGGCGCTCAACGGATTGAGCCATTCCAACGGGGTGATCGCCATGGTGGCGGACGGGCCCCACACGGGGGCGGCGGAATTCATGCTCTTGCTGACGAACGGCGCGGCCTATTGGGACGGGCGGCAGACGGTCTTCGGCCGCGTGAGCGCGGGCACGAACGTGGTGCGGGCGATTGCCACGGGCGGGCAAACGGACGGGATGCTGCATACGCCGGCGGCGATTTCCGGCGTGGCGATTCGGCGGGTGGGGGCGGTGGCCGAGGCGTTTGCCGTCGATCGGGCGGACTTGCCGGCCGTCCAGGCAGACGGCTGTCGGGTGGATATGCTGGCGGGCGATTCGGCACAGTACGTCTGCGTGAAGGCGCCGCAATCGGAAACCTGGATGGCGCATACCGCCGATCTGCTGAACCCGCAGTGGTCGCTGTATTCCTTCGGGTTCAACGGCACGACGCAGGCCGTGGACGTCACGACGCCCTTCAGCACGGCGCCGGATGGGTGGTCGCGCCATTTTTTCCACGGCACGCGCGTGGACTATCCCATCTTCAGTGCGATTCCGCTGGACGAGATGGCCGGGATCAC
This sequence comes from uncultured Verrucomicrobiota bacterium, assembly GCA_964399775.1. Taxonomy (GTDB): domain Bacteria; phylum Verrucomicrobiota; class Kiritimatiellia; order CAIQIC01; family Lenti-01; genus Lenti-01. Next base: position 9,880 of record CAYNSH010000096.1, on the reverse strand, counting down.
GTTTGCAGCGGAATGGGGCGACGGAACCGTTTACCAGTATTGGCTGAACCTGTCGGCTCGCACTGGATTCTGGCAGAACGTGACCACGACGGGGGCCGTCGTGAGAATCAACGATCCCTTTTATATGGTGTCGCAAACGCGAGGCGGCAACTGCACCCATTTCAATTTTATGGACGTAAACGGCAACGTATTCGACTACGTGCTGGGCTTCGAGGCCAAGGGGGCGACAACGGGGCGATACTATTTGGAGCTGACGTCGGGTTGGACGGGTGAATCGTTGGGGACGGAATGGGGCGATTGCCAATATGCGCCGTGGAATCCTGGAGTCAATGCGACATCCCTTGCGGCGAAATATCCCAGCCGAGATTGGCCCAGTCAACGGCAAGGCCCGGTATTTCCGCGCGGAATCCAACGACTGGAAACGGGGGGCGGAGGAGAAGCCGCTGACGATCTTTAGCGGCTTTCGGACGGCGGCGGGGGGATATCCACGACATAAAGTCGCGCGGGGAGCCGGGTGAGGGCCCATTGGCCGAGCGCCGGCACGAAGGTGTACAGTGGGGGATTGACGGTTTGGTTCAACTGCTCGTCGTAGCGCAGCCAGGCTGGGATTTGCGTGCCGATGCCGGTGAGGGCACCGCCGACGGTCTGGGAGGCGCCGGCCTGGTCATCGCGGCCGGTGTGCAGATAATAGAACATCAGCGCATCCTGCGCGCCTTCGTTCATCGCCACGTGGGTGATGCCTCGCGCCGCGATGATTTCGCGCGCACGGGCGCCCGGCAGCGGGTCGGCAAAGCATTCCGCGGCGGCGGCCAGTCCGTCGAGATTTTCCCAGTAGAGCGTGCCGATGGCATCGCCGGTGCCAAAATAGTAGACGGCTGGGCCCATTTCGGCCGGGGCCAACAGGCGGACGGGGGAGGGAGCGGCGGTTTCTTTGAGAGTGACCATCCAATTGCGCAATTGAAGGGCCTTGAGATATTGCGGATCGATGGTGGAGACCTTGGCCATCCGCCAGAGCGGATACAGGCCGATGCCCAGACCGAAAAGCCATTGAAGACCTAGCAGTAGGACAAGCCCTTGCGCGGAACGCCGGACCAAGGGCATGGACTCCGTCCTCAAGGCCAGCAAAGCGGCCACGACCATCAACAGGCTGGCCATTGCCGCAAACGATCGCCAGCGGATCTGCCAGAGCAGCAGCGCCGAGAACAACAGGAAGACCGGGGTGGCGAAGATCAAGGCGAGGCGGGCGGCAACGGGCAGGCGCAGTTTTGGGCCCAGCGCCACCCAGCCGCCGATGCAGACCAAGCCCGGCCCGATGAAACGCAGCAGCAGGAGCAAGGCACTTTCGTCGTTCTGGATGGCATAGGCGCGCACAGTCATAAATTCGTGGATGTGGCGGGCGTGGAGACGCCACATCAGGGCAGTCCGCGGCAAGTAGCTGGATTCGGGGCCGAGCAGCACGAGCGCCGGGAGCGCGGCGGCGGTCAGCAGGGCCAGCACGACGTGAAGAAGGCGCGGAGCGGAGATCCGCCGATCCCGATGTTTCCAGCGGGCAAGAAGAAACAGGCTTTCGCCGATGCCCAGCCAAGACAGGGCATAGAGCGGATGGTTGACCTCCAGGCGTAGCGGGAAGGGGCCCGGGGCGTATTCGACCAGATAGAGGACTAGAGCGGTCCCGGCACCGGCCCACGACCAGACGCGCCAGACCCCGGGATGCATCTGGATTTTCACCGGATCGAATGGCCGCGGCGAGAGCAGCAGGACCGCGGCGGCGGAAATGGCGAGGGCGGCGAGGGCGAAATAGAAGACCGTGGCGCCGAACCAGAGCCCGAGACCGCCGCCGATGCCCGACGCGACGAACAGACGGAGGTCCGGGCGGTCTTTTGGGGTCCAGCCGAATCCGCTGAACAATAGAAACAGTGCGGACGAAAACGCGGCCATGATCTGGAAGGCGTGGTGATCGGGGCGCAGGGGATGAAAGTCCCAGAACAGGAGCGCGGCGGGTGCCAGGGCGCACAACGCCGCCGCTCCGAATCCGATACGGCGACGCAAAAACAGGTAAAGCGCCGAGAACAGAAGGAAGCCCGTCAGCGGCATCAGCAGCCGTCCGGCGAGTTCCATGGCGAGCGGAGGCGCGAGGTCGGTTGCTTCCAGGGCGGCGGAAAGACCCATCAGGCTCCAGATAGGCAGATGGCTCCAATGCATCTCGCGGCCGTAAGGGGCGTTGTCGGCTGCGGTGCGGCGCAGGCGCCAATGGCCGGATTGACGGAGATCCCGGGCATAGGAAAGCCATAGATAGGCATCGGGGTCGATAAACAGCCGCGCCTGCCGCCAGGATTCGCCGGCGTGGATTTGCGGCGGCGTGGAGGTGGTGTGGCGCTCGAATCTTCGCAATGCGGCGTCGATGCCCCAGCCCATGCCGCCGAACCAGCACGCCAGAAGAACGAGAGGCAACCACGGGAGCCATTTCGCGTTGGCAAACGGGCGAGGCGGGGCGAGGGGATTCATGCGGTTTGATTTTTCATATTAGTCTTGAATCTGAATGGAAAAGACTTGGTATCGGAGCCGCTCCTTGGCATAGCCGGAAGGGGTTTTGAATATATAGCCGTCTTGGCCAATTTTGGAAAGCGGTTCATCGATGGCGGTCCACGGTGGCCGATTGGTGAAGGGCGCGTAGGTGAGTCGGCCATCCAGCGTGTGGAGCGCGGCAAACCGGGGGTCGTGGATGCCGGTCGCTACGAAATAGTAGAGTTCGGGATAGGAAGAATGGACCACGGAGACGAGATGGGTGAGCCCGCGATCGCGGGCAATGGCCAACGCCTCTTCCGCATCGGGCGAGACGTCGGCAAGCATCGATGCTTCCGCTCGCCACCCGGCGGCGTTTTCCCAATAGTAGGAGGCGACGGAGGGAATGCCGGAATAGTAGTAAAGCAGCGGGACTTCCGGCGCCATGCCGGCAAAACGCCAGCGGTTGGTTCCGGCCGCCAAGCCCCACTGAAGGGCGTTGCGTTTTTTGAGGTTGTTGGCGATCCAGCTCTCCGGCAGGGCTCGGGTTTCGGAGATGTTGTTTTCCAGGCGCAGGCGGGAGCGGTCGGAAGAAAGGCCATCGAGCAGGATGAGCGCCAGCAGCAAGCCGCCGAACAGGCGCGAGAGGGGGGGCGAGAAGTTTTCGCTCGGCTTAAAAACTGTCGTCAGCAGCAGCAATGTGAGCCAGACCAGCGCGGCGGCCAAACTGAAACCCCAGCGTTGCTGGACCATGCCCGCCACGAAGAACAAACTGGCAAACAGAAAGGCGGTGAACAAGAGCCGCTGCGATTGCGGCGTACGGATGCGACGCAGGAACAGGAGAATGCCAACCCAAGGGAGCGCGGCGGCGAAAAAGCGGAAGGTGGCCAGGAAGGAGCGCCAGTTGCCTTCCCGGATCAGCGAGGATGGCAAGAATTCGATGATGTATCGGGCATGGAGCCGTTTCAGGAACGGATCGTACATGTGATGCCAGGAATCCGGACCCAAGAGGACTGCCAAGGGAAGCGTTAGCGCCAGAAGTCCCGGAATCAGGAGACGGGCGACGAGCGGAACGTTGAGGGCAATCGGCCGGCGCAAACGAGCCAGTTGTTCGAGTCCCAACGCGACGCCGATCCAGGATATCCAGTAGAGGGGGTGGTTCACTTCCAGCCGCATGGCGAGATGATGGGGGGCATATTCGAGCAAGTAGCAAAGGAGGGCGACCAGGCAGCCGGCTGCGGCCCACAATCGCCACAAGGCCGGGTCGTAGGTTTCACTTTTCTTCGGAGAGTGGAAAACCGGAAGCGCCGGAAGCATGGCTATCGCGAGTATGGCGAGCCCGATCAGCCAAACGGTCGCGCCTACCCAGAGGGCCAACCCGCCAAAAACACCGGAGGCGATGAACCATCGCCGCGCGGCGCGGCGCTCCGGCACGGCGGGAAGATTCAACCAGAAAGCGCTCGATGCATCGGCGGAGGGACCGGCCATGTGAACCCACCCCATTCCGCCGAATTGCAGGCAGGCGAACGAGGCCCAGAGGAAGAACAGTTGGAAAGCGTGGTGATCCGGTTTGAGCGGAAAAAAGGCGATGGCAACCGATCCGTAGGTAAGCCAGGCAAAAACGAACCCGGCTGCCGGGAGCAAGCCCATTTTTCTGACAATCGCCAGGAAGGTCATGCACAGAAAGAGAAATTGGAACAGCGGCATCACCCACACTCCGGCCAATTCGATTGCCCGTGCCACCGGCCAGCCAGTTCCGGCGATGATGGCCGTAGCCATGCCGCGCAGCGTCCAGAGGAGCAGGTGGCTCCAGTGCATTTCACGGCCGTAGGGTGCATTGTCCATGAAGGTCCATCTCAGGCGCCAGTCTCCGGAATTCATCAGGTCGCGCGTGTGCGCCAGCCAGGCATAGCTGTCGGTTTCGAGAAAGAAACGGGGCTCGGGCACGCCGGCGATCGTGTCTGGTGGAACGGTCGAGCGGTTGAAGGCTTGAGCGGCGCGATCAGTGTGCCACGTGAAGAAGACGATATGCCCGGCTAGCAGCGACAGGCACAGAATCATCCAAAGTGTTTTGGCTCCAGCGCGGAACCGGCACGAGGTCGGATCCTGAACGGACGATGCGTGGATGTTCATCGGCTTGACCATAGCCGGGCGGCGGCCTCTTCGCGATAGGGTTTTTGGTTTAGATAAAGAGCCAAGCGCGCTTGGAGGTTGCGGCGGAAGTCAGTGTTGACCGGGCTGTCCGGCACGAGTTCAATCGCTTGCCGGATCGTTTGCGCGGCCGCGTCGAACTCTCTGGCATTGGCTTGCGCCGCCGCCAGCGTGTCGAGCAGGGCGGGATGGGGACCCGGTGCCAGCGATTGCACGTGTTGAGCCAGATCGAAGACTTCCTGCGGTGGGGCCGGTGACCATTCTGCCGTGGCCAGCAGCCAAGCAACGTTGTTGAGCAAATCGCCCCGGTCGGGGTAGGTTTTGGCTAGCCGTTGGAAATAGGCCCAAGCGTTGCGCCGCAGTCCCCTTTGCCAGTGGTAAGCATGGAGTGCAAGTAGATCGGCCAAGGTGATTCGCTCGTGGTTCCGGTAGGGGGGGAGCAACCGGGCATAGTCGCGTGCCGCCAGTGCCTCGCCCTTTTCAAAAGCGGCCGCCATTTGCAGGAGGATGAGATTGTTCTGGCCGACGTCTGTCGGCGCAAGCTCGCGCCGGGCTTGTTCCGCATAGACGATGGCTTGGTCGTGTTTCGAACCTAGAAACGAATACAAGGCCATTTGGAATGCCCATTCGCCCGCAGGGAAGTCCGCTGGCGGAAGGTTTCCCAGAAACGCCAGCGTTGCGTCTGCGCCCTCTTGCTCGTGGATGCAAAGCAACAGCGAGGCCAAAATTTCGACGTCACGGGGAGCGGCGGCGAAGGCTTGCTCCAAGGCGGCTTGGGCCGCCGCGAAATCGCCGTCGCTCGCGAGTTGGCGCAAGATTCGGACATTCCGGGTCGCCGGATGGTCGGGGACACGCGACGCCACGCGCGTGAACAGGCGTTCGCTGTTGGCCCAGATAGGCAACAGGTTTAAGGTCAAGGTGCCCAATGCGGCCAATAGACCGGCGGCGGCCAGTGCGCGGACGACCCGATGCAGGCGCGGGCGTGTGTAATCGGCGTTGGAAAACCTCATCGGCAACAGCGCAAGGGACAGGCCTAGCGCCGGAAGATAGGTGAAGCGATCGGCGACGCTGTGAACGCCGACCGGTCCGAAAAATCCGATGACCGGCAAAAACAAGATCAAGAACCATAGCCAGCCGATTCCCACCTGCGGACGGTGGTTGCGAAGCCGCCAGATCCATATGGACAAAAGGAACAGCAGGGTGCCGGCGGCAAATAAGCGCATCCACGAAAAAGCGACGAGTGGATATAGGGGGCCGAGGCGCGCTGGCCAGAAGATCTTGAACAGGTAGAACCCATAATGGATCGGAACCAGCAAGGCGTGACGCCATAACGGCACGGAGTCGAGCGCGCCAACGGCCCGATGACCATGGATGGCAATCCAGGCCAAGGCTCCGGCCACCAGGAAAAACGGACTCTTTTCCAACAGAAGCCTAAGCCAACAGCGATGCGGTTGCCCATTGACCGCCGCTCGGCCCAACGGCCAGATGTCCAAGCAAATGAGGGCAATCGGCAAGGGCACCAAGGAAGGCTTGGTCAGAATGCCGGCGACGTATGCGCCGAGGGCGGCAAGAAATGGGCCCGGGCGCAGTCCGCCCGGTTGACGAGAAGCCCGGGCATAGAATGCGACGGTCAGCAGGCAGAAGAATCCGGATAGCACGTCTTTTCGCTCGGAAACCCAGGCCACGGATTCGACGCGGAGCGGATGGAAGGCCCAGAGGCCAGCACAGAAAAAGGCGACCCAGGGTCTTCGGCACAAGGCGAACAATAGCCCATAAAGCAAAACGGCGTTACATGCATGCAACAGTACATTGGTGAAGTGAAAACCCCACGGGTGGGACGGTGAAGCGTGGAGAAGAGAAACGTCGACCATGTAGGATAGCCACAGCAGCGGCATATACATCGGCGCGGCGGCATTGGCGGGCGAAAAGGCAGCGCGGATGGACTCTGGAGAAAGACCCTTCAACACAGGGGTGTTGTGGGAGATATAGGCGAGGTCGTCCGCCTGCACCAACTCGTAGCTGAGCGATGGCGCAAAAAGAGCGAAGGTCATTGCAAACAATAGAATCCCGGTAAAGCCAGATTGGGAAAACAGATAATTAGCTGCGGACGCCTTCATTCGAGGCATACTATACGATCTCTCCAGCGGGCCGGACAAGCGGGAACGGGCGAAAACGCGGCGAGACTGCTGATCTGCAGGTGTCCCCTTCTCGAAGCCGATGGCAATTATGTGGCTAGGTCAACTGGGAACAGAGTCGGAGCGCCATTGGCCAGCCTAAAAGAATCGCGCAGATGCCGCTTCTCGATAAGGCTTCTGTTGCCGGTAGAGTTGCAATCTTTGATGCAGGCTGTTGAGAAATTCAACATTTTCCGGAACGTCGGCGACGAGATTCAGCGCACGTTTTGTCGAGCGCACGGCGGCCGGAAAATCACCGCTGTTGGCTTGTGCCACAGCCAAGGTATCTAATAGGAGTGGCTGGTTTTCACCCCCCGCAGCTAGGGCTTGGCGCGCCAGCGCCAACACTTCTTCCGGGTGGGCGGGTGATGGTGCGGTAACGGCCAGAACCCAGGCAAGGTTGTTCAGGATGGCGGGATTTTCCGGATGCGCAACCGCTAACTTTCGAAAATAGCGTAGCGCCCGGGGGCGTTCGCCGGAATCCCAAATCCATACGTAGGCGGAGAGCAGATCAGCATAGGTGTAGGTCTTGTAGGGGTCGTAGCCGCCGATGAGTTGGAACTGTTCGTTGGCGGCGGCGGAATCTCCGTCCTCGAAACAGGCACAGGCCAGTTCCAGCCGGCCCAGCGGTGCCAAGGTTTGGGGTAGTCCGTTCACTGCCGCCGCCAGATGGATCCGGGCCTGAGCGGGTTGGTTGGCATGCAGATAGGCCACCCCCTGGGCATAGAGAAGCTCCGGTTCTTGCGGGGAATTATGCAGGCCTGTTTCCAGTACGGCAAATGCTTCGGGGATGCGATCCATGTTGACCAGCGCCAGCACGAGAAGCATCCGGTAGCGCGCGTCAAAAGGCGAGTTGGCAACCGCTTTTTGGTAATGATCCAGTGCTTCTTCCCATCGTTCCTGTTTTTGTAACACATTGCCTCGTCCAGTAATGCCGTAGGAGCCGCCGGGATCCAGCGCCCATGTGCGCTGAACAAGAGTGTCGGAATTGCGCCAGAAACGCAGATTATATGCGGTCAAGGTTCCGCAAGTGCCCAGCGCTAGCACAGCCAAAATCCAAAGAATAATTCTCTCCTTGGGATGGTTCGAAAACCAATGGGACAAGCCGAAGACGAGCAAGAGCGAGAGCCCGATCGAGGGCAGGTAGACAAATCGGTTGGCATAGGCAGCCAACCCGAGACGGACGCCGCGAATGACGGGGAAAAGGGCAAGGAGAAACCAAAGCCATCCGACAATACCATACGGGGCCTTTTTTCGGAGGTGGAGCAGAAGCAGGGTGATGCCCAGCAAGCCCATGGCGGCGGTAGCCGAGTTCACCCAATTCACGACGTCATATTCAGGATAGACGATCGAAAGCCTCGTCGGCCAGAATATCTTGCCCACGTATACCCAGTAATTGGGTGGGATGAGGCCTAGCCGAGTTGCCACCGACAGGTTAGCGCCGGTCCCACGGCCTGACACATGGGTGAACAGATTGAGGAGGATGAACACCGCAGAAAGCAAGAAAAGGACGGTTTTCTCCTTGATCAGATGCCGCCAAACTGGCCATTCCATTCGGTCCAGCGGATCTCCCGCGCGCCGTAGGGGCCAATAATCGAGGAACAGCAGGAGGAACGGCAGAACGATGACAATGGCCTTGGAAACCAAGCCCAGCAGCATCAGCCCGGCCAGCAGCGAGAGCCGCGCGGCGGACGGCCGCTCGACATGCCGCAGGTAGGCGAGTAGGGCCAGGAAGAAAAACAGTCCGCTCAGCACGTCCTTGCGCGCGCTGATCCAGACCACGGACTCGACGCGCAAGGGATGGATGGCAAACAAGGCGGCAACGCAGGCGCTGGCCCAGGGCGCGCCCGTGGCACGGCGAAGCACCCAAAACAGCAATGCCACATTGGTTGTGTGCAAGAGGATATTGACCAAATGGAATCCCCATGGCTCCCGCCCCAGCAGGGTTGCGTCTGTCATGAAGGAAATCCAAAGCGCAGGTAACCACCAGGCTTCGTGAACGTGCGTGAAGGCCCAGCGGATGTTTTCAGCGGTTAAGCCGGTCAACACGCGCGAGTTGCCAAAAACATACTGAGGGTCATCTAGATTGATGTAGTCGAAGCCGACGGCGAGCGCAAAGAGCGCGATCGTCGAGAGACCCAGAAGCAGAAACAAAAAGGCGTCAAGCCGTGTCAAGGATGTCGGAGAGCGTTCCATACGGGCCCCGGGGGTGCTATTTCCAGAACCAAAGCTCCCGGAAGATCTGGGCCAGGTAGCCCGCGCCCCAGCGGAAGGGCTGGAGTTTGCGTTCGCCGCCGATGCGCGCGGGCTCGTCGACTGGGATCTCCGCGATGCGCAGCTTGCGCTTGGCGGCGCGGACGGAAAGGAGGGGCTCCACGCCGAGGAGGGTGCCGAACCACTTTTCGGTGATGTAGCCATCGGCCTTGTCCAGGTCCAATTCGTAGAACAGCTTCGTGCGATAGATGCGATAGATCACCATCGCGTCGGTGTAGGGCCGGCTCCAGGCATGGCCGTGCAGGACGTTGATGGTGTGGGTGAACAGCCAGTTGCCGAAGGAGGTCATCCAATCGTCGTCCGCGCTTTTCGCAGGTGGAAGATAACGGGACGCGATCACCATGTCATGGCCCTCCTTCATCTTTTCGATCAGGAGGGGAATAGCCTCGACGGGAGAATTGCCGTCGGGACTGAACGTGATGACGAGATCGCCGCGGACCTTGGCGAAGCCCTCGACATAGGCTGCGCGGAGACCTTTGGCCTGCTGGCGAACCACGTCGCAGCCGATGGACTCGGCGTATTCGGCCGTCCCGTCGGTGGAATCGTCCACCACCACGACCTGGTCGATCCACGCGCGGTCGATCTGCGGCATGATGACGCGCATGGCCTCGATCTCGTTCTTGGCCGGAATGAACAAAGTGGTCGTGGACATTCACCTGCATAAAGCAAAGAATCGTTATCCCGTAAAGGGGTCAGCCCGTGAATTGTAGCATTTTGGGGTTGTGGGTGGATTGACAAAGTAAGCGCGCCCCCTCCCCGGGAGGGAGGGGGCGTTTAGT
>CAYNSH010000095.1:2484-11824 GCA_964399775.1 uncultured Verrucomicrobiota bacterium | reverse complement strand
GAGTGGCGGGATGGCGTTGCTTGCAACAGCCGCCCGTCACTCTCTACTCTACTGGCCATGATGGTTTTCGTTTGGCTTGCCAAAGTCGACCTGATTCTCCCACGAGACCCGCCTTCGCCAAGGCTCCGGCGGGCGAGCAAGCTCGTGGGGGTCTACGGATTACCGCCGTCCTCCACCCACCGCCACGAGGTCAGTTGATAGGAATCCGGCTCTCTCCACGGCTGCCACCACACAATGGCATCAGCCTCCATGGGTTGTTTGTCGCGTTCGACGCGGAGTTTCAGTTTATAATCCACGCCGGCCACCACCTGTTGGCTCGCCTCCCGGATCTCGAGCAATTCGATAGGGGCCGATTCCGACTCACTGGCGGACTGGATGGCGAAATGGGCGGCGGCGGTCACTTCCGGGTGAGTGATGGAGGCGGGGGCCCAACCGCCCATTACCGGGGGCTCCTGCGCCGTCGCGGCGAGAGTTCCAACGATGATCCCGGCCAAGATGGTGAATCGAGTCGACATGGCTGTCGCAATGTCTGTGGCTACGGCCACTGGGGATCGATGCGGTAGTAGCGCTTGGGTTGGCTGAGGTCCCGGGGAACGGTGAAGACGTTGACGCCGAACTGGTCCACCGGCGTGACGATGAAGTTAGTGGGCGTCCACAGATGCAACGGGGTGAGCATGTTGGTGGAGGTGAGGACCTGGAAGTTGGTGAAGGGTTCAAGATCCGGAGGCTCGTTGCCTTCGGTGGTGAAGATCCACGAGGTGACGTTGGTTTGGATGATGTCGATGAACATCTCCGGCAGGATCTGGTAGGTATAGGTGAAGGGGATGGCCTTGGCGGCATCCAAGGTGCCGAATCGCTGATAGCCCTCTACGGAGTCGTAGCCAATGAATGTGGCGGCGGTACCCGAACCGGCATCGGCCTCGATAATGTATTCAATGGTGGCGGCTCGCGGATAGGTCCGCAGGGGGATCGTACCGTAGGTGTAGGCATAGTCGTCGGCATCCAGGGAGCCGGAAAGGAAGCTCATGGGAGTGCTGGACCAGCCGAAGCCCACACGCCGGTGGTGGAGTGTGCCGCTGGGCAGGGTGTACAGGCCGCTTGGGAATCCATAGTGGACCACCAGGTTGCTCTTGCTCTGGGCATTGTGCGGATGCCGCATGTAGAAGGGGGCGATAACCGGGTTCAGCGGTGTGACGTGAAGGACCGGATGATGCCAAACCTCGGCCAATTCGTCGCCGCCCGGTGGCACCAGCGTCTGGCCGTTGTTCACCGCACCGATCGTGAAGCCGCCCAAGGCCCAGGTGGTGAAGTCATTGAACGACGACCCGGTGCCCGTCAGCCCAACTGAATTGGTGCCCCCATCCTGTTGGTTGATGGGGATTTGGTCGGACCCGACGGCGGACCCCTGATACGACAGGGAGTAGACCAGATTGCTGTGTTCGTTCAAGAGCCGGATGACGCCGCGGACATTGTGGACATGGTTGCTATCCTCATCGGCCCAGGGAACGACATTCGTTGGGACGGTGACGGTCAGGACTTGGTTGACAGGTTCACCCGCAGCCTTGAGAGTATGGTCGCCCAAGACGTAAAAGCCGAATCCGTTTTGCTGATTGGTGAAAACCATGCCGTTGGGGATCTTGTAGGAGGCGTAAATCGGATTGCCGTTGTTGGCGGCGATATCGCGGTCGGCGCCGAAGGCCAGTTGGATGGTCCATCCGCTGATATTGGCGCCGGCGACGCCACACAGCTCGATGAATTCATGGTCTTCTTCCCAAAAATCATAGCCGGAATACAGATAAGCGATTTCGTTGATCCAGACATCGCCTTTCTTGATGCTGGAGACCGAGTAGGTATTGGTGGCGGTGACATGGAGATTAGTAGAGTAGCCCTGGGAGGCGGGATTGGCGCCGATGCCCGCGTACTGGACGCGGACATGATAGCTCGCGCCGACGCCGGCGGGCAGGGCGGGGATGTTGGCAACGGCGGCGTAGGTGCCGAAACCCGTAGGGATCATTTCAACGGAGACGGGCGGTGAAGCCGCCACCTGGTACACCCCCGTGACGGAGAGGATCGAGGCGCCATTACGCGGGATGACGTCGGCGAGAATCTGCACCGTATCGTTGGTGGTGGGCGCGGCGGGATCGATGCCGGGGGTGACGATGACGTTGGGCCGGGCGGCGATGGCCGTCGTTCGGATGTCGTCCAGCAGGACGCGCGAGTTGCCAGCGCTGTGCAGGAAGCGGACAAACCGATTGGTGGTGTCATCGAGGAAGTAGCTGAACTGTTGGTACTCGGTCGATGCCGCGGAAACGCTGGTGAACGTGGTCCACGAAACCCCATTCGGGGAGAGTTGTACATCGAGGGTGTAGGCAGGATCAGAGGGCCATTGAGCGATACGGAAGCTGAGGGAGCCGATGCCATCGGGGAATTCAGGGCTACGGACGAAGTTGCCGAGGGTGGTATGGAAGCGGGCCACCTGGCCCTGGTAGGCGTTCTGGGAGTCGACGATGATATTGGTGACCACCCAGCCTTGGTACATGTCCACGCCGGTCTGATACTGCGCCTTGGTGGGCCACGCATCGAAGTTCTGGTTGCGGAACAGAATGGGGGCGCGGATTTCCACATTGTCGACCAGCGTATCATCGGAGTCGAAGCCGGGATCGAAGATGATCCGGGCCTGGGCTGGATTGGTGATGTACAACCATGTCGAGAACGTCTGCGCCGTGGTGACCAGGAACGTGGCCTCGGTGATCCAGTTGGAGCCGCCATCGATCGAGGTTTGCACCAGCAGTTGGGACTCGTTGTCTCCGGCGGTTTTTGCCCAGAACTGGACTTCACCGACGCCATCGGGATAGATGGGGGATGTAATCGTTCCATTGGGGGGGCTGATGAGGGCGGCCAGCGAATTGATGGCGCCCCCCGGCTGGATGCTGCCATTCAAGACGGCCCATCCATAACGGGAATAGTTGCCGGGGACGGCGAACGCCGGATCGGTCCAGGTGTTGAAGTTCTCCAGCCGGCGCAGGCCGCTCGGTTCGGTCACCAGGATTTCATCGATGCGGAACCGGTTGGTTCCGCCATCGGTCTGGCGAATGCGCATCCACGGGTGCTGGGGTCGGTTCACATAGCTGGCGTAGTAAGTGAAATTGCTGCGGGCGATGTCTTCAAGAGTATCGGCAAGGGTCCATGGCCCGGCTTCATCCGGAGCGGTTTCGACAACCATGGTGACCGGCGGCCCCATGGATTCGGTGCGGTACCAGAAGCTGACATCGCCAACGCCGCCGGGCATGTCGCCACTCATCAGGGTGGCTCCGGAGTTCATCACCAAACTGTATCCGGCAGGGGTATAGGGCTCGTTGGGGTCGACATAGGAGATGTCGTGGGTGCCCAGGCCGGAGAAGGTGTCGCTGGGGGAGATGTTCCACTCATCCGCCGGGAAGGGGGCGGTGACCGCCGTGGTCGTTCCGGTCGTGATGGTGACCTTGCGGGAGAGGGTCCGGTCGGTGGTGTTGCGGCTCCAGATGGAGCCCACCGCGTTGGATCCGACTTGGCCAACTCGGTCCAGGACCGTGCCCGAGGCCCCGCCGGAGCGCAGGACGATGGCATCGTCGCCGTTGAAGGTGAGATTCTTGTTGGTGAGGAGATTGGGCAGGCCGGTGATGGCGGAGTCGGGCGCATAGTTGGCATAGGGACCGGTGAACGGTCGCGCCACCACCAACGTGCTGCCGGGCTGGATGGTTCCGGTCAGTGGAATGGTGACCGAAGGCGTCAGCGCGCCGTTGTTGTACTGCTGCAGCACGTAATTGCCGGCGGCCAGGTCGAGGGGTTCCAGAAACCCGTTATAGATTTCAATGGCCTTGTTGTTCCCGGTGCCCTCCACATACTGCGAAATGAACACCCCTGCCGGCGGCCGGCCGGGGGGGATGTTGTACAGCACCCGCCCGCTGGTGACGGACCAGTCCGGGGCGAAGGGACCAAAGGACTGCAGCGCGCCCCAGGTTTCGAAGTCCTGCCTCCGACCGCCAACAGCCCGGAACTCCACATCATCCACATGCATGGTGCCGGTGGTGCCGGCCAGTCCGCAGAGGATGACCACATGAGCCCGGGTGGCGTTGGTTGGGGCCGTTCCTTCAACGGCATATTGAACCCAGTCTTGATTCAATGACGGAATATCCAACACGGACTCGATCCCAACCGGGTTGTAGGCGTTGTCCAGCCATTCGATCTTGATCTGCATCGTTCCGGCGGTCCAGTCGGGCGTAGACTTCAGCCATGCCGCGGCGCGATAGGTGCGGCCGGAGGTGACGCTGACGGTCTGGGCGTACGAGCCATAATCGGTCCAATCGGGAAACAACTGGCCGTGAATGGCTCCCAGCGCAGTGCCGGTGTGCGGAGCGAATCCCTCGGATACCGTCTTGGGCCAGGATTGCCAACCGCCCCAGCCCGTGGCGTTGCCGCCCGAATCAATGGTTTCAAATCCAGGATTTTGCAGCAGGTTGACGCCTTGGGCCGTGGTGTACTGCCGGCGGAAGGAAAACTCGCCGGTGCTGTGGTTGAAGGTGATGCGGTAGCGGCCGGGGGCGTTCACGCCGACGGTGGCAAAGTTGGTCAGCCCGGATGTCATGTTCCCCAAGGCGGGCAGGGGGGTGAAGGCGGGCGTCCCGTTGGTGACGCCCCAGCGGAACAGCCCGCCGGAGGCCGCAAAACGCACCGTCACGGCCGTCGTGTTGGTGATGTGGTGGTCGGACTCCCATAGAAAATCTCCAATCCGCCGCATGTTGGGCGGCGGATTGTTGGTGGCGATGAAACTGCCCTGCACCGTCATGCCGGCGATGACGGCCGCGTTGGTTTCGGTCTGGATGATGGAGAACGTTGCATTGCTGACGTTGAGGGTGAAGAGGAATTTGCCCGGCAGAAGGGCGGGGATGCTGAAGTCGGCCCGGCCGCAGGCGCTGGCGCTGGCCACCGGAACAGTCAGGCTGGTGGCCGTCGGGGCGCCCCACTGGTTGTCCGGATCGCTGTCGGGCTGGAACTGGAGGGCGGTCGGGTTTTCCAAGCTGACGGATCCGCCCCACAGGTGGGTGCCCGGATGGTTGGTCAGCATGCTGTTGGGCGTCGCCGTCCAGCCGTTGAAATCGCCGACCACGGCCAGGGTCGTGATGGAGGGGATGGCGGAGCCGCCCACCCGTTCCATCAGGAATTCCAGCGTCGAGTCGTTGAACGTGAAGCGGTAGTCGCCGGTCTCCAAGCCAGCGTAGGTGAGGTTGCCGCCGTTGAAATCCGGTGCGGAAGCCGCGGCGGGCGCCCGGGCGATGGATGCGTTGCCTCCCCAGTTGTTGGCCCAGCCGCCGTTGGCTGCGAATTTGAATTCACCGTTGGCGGAGGCCAGGGTTTGGGTTGTCACCCACGTGTTGTTGGCCACCAAGGCCATCGAAGGGGTTGTATTCCACCCGTTGTGGGTGCCGGGAATCGCCATGGAAGTGTAGGGCGAAGTCTGACCCCAGGCCGCAACGACGGCGACCAGCAGGCCTGTGATCGTGATTCCGGTGATTCCGGCTCTTGTGTTCATGATGACCTTAATCCTCGCAGTCAGGATTTGAGTATCCTACATCCCAATACGAACATATCGTTTTTGGGGCTTTCTGGCAAGGGATAGACGGCGAAGAAAACGAAACGAATTGACCGACGAATTGACCGATACTGAAAGGCTGAAACGCTGAAAATAACAGCCTGACAGCCGATCAACCACAGAAAACGCGGAAAGACACTGAAGCGGGGCTTGGTTGTCGTGGCGTGGACCTCTGGCTCGCGTGGATCGGTTGTAGCTGCGCCCGCTGGGCGCGGGGGAGAATGATCGGACGGGACCGCGCTCAGCGAGCGCAGCTACAACGGAACAGATTGTACGGACCTCGGACCTCGGTTTTTACACTGGCCCAATGACCCGGAAGGCCGTATGTTTGGGACGATGACAACTGCAGCGGGAGTTATGGCCATGACGAAACGAGCGATGCTGGCGGGTGCGGCGATTTTGTGGGCGACGGGGGCGCTGGTGAGCGTCCGGGCCGTGGAGATTGCCCGGTGGAATTCCACGGGTTCCATCCCGCTGGCGGGCACCTTTGCGCCGACCAGTCAGCATGCCAATGTGACCGTAAGCAACCTCGTGACCAGTCTGAATCTGCTCCGTACGGGCAGCAATCCGGCGGGAAACACGTTTGCCGCCGCCGGCTACTCCTCGGCCAGTTCCAATGGTGCCATGGCCGCTGGGCATTACTGGGAGACGGTGATTCAGGCGGATGACGACTACGCGGTTTCGCTGGAGAATGTCCGCTATCGATTCCGGAGGCCCTCGACCGGTCCCCAATGGGCCCAATGGTCTTATAGTCTGGACGGGGCTAACTTTACCTGGCTTTCTCCGGCCTATCCCGTGATTGATAGCTATTCCGACGATAATGACGTGGATTTGAGCGGGATTCCCGCATTGCAGAATACGACGATACCCGTATGGTTTCGCATGTATGCTTGGGGGGGCGGGGCTGGCGCCACGGCATGGGGCGTGTATGGCCGTGAAAACGTCTTGATTTTCTCCGGCACGGTCATCGATGCCGGACCGGTTCCGCCGACCGTTTGGTTCAATCCCCCCGGAGCCCAGAGCGTGGCTGTCAGCAATGAATTGTCCCTCACGGTGTCTGCCACACCGGAGGGCAGCGGGATCCAGAGTTGGAGCATGGCGCCGGCCTATTCAGGGAGCGCCAACTTGACCGGTGGCATCTTTACATTCACCCCGGCGGGACCGGATAACGGCAAGGTGCTGACGCTTTCCGTGGTGGCCACCAATTCGGTGGGCGCTTCGACCGGAACCGTGTCGATCACCGTTACGCCGTATGTCGTTCCCGTTCCTGTGATCACCTTTCATCCGGTTGCACCGTACAGCATCATGGCGACGGAAACCCAACAGATCGGCATTTCCGTGACTCCCAGCGGCAGCGGAATCCAGGGCTGGAGCCTGACGCCCGACAGTTATGAGGGAGTAGCCACCTTGGTCGGCACCAATTTTACGTTTGCCACGGCCGAGGCCGACGGTCCGGAGACGTACACGCTGTCCGTGGTGGCGACCAATGTGCATGGTGCAACGACCGGCACCGCCGAGATCGCGGTTTCGCAGTTCGTTCCGGCGCCGCCACCCGGCTCGGTGGTCGTGGATTTCGAGGATGCGGCGGCCAAGACGACTTATGCCCCGGATGTGCGCACGTTGAGCGGCCGTTCCTGGCTGGTTGGTGGGGTGATCGGTACGCTGGAAAATGACAAGAAATTCGGCGACAAGGCATTGCGTGTTCGGGGTAACGCAGGTGACGATCCGATCAAACTGCGCAGCGAGACGCCATTCAACGATGGCATTGAGTCAATTTCACTTTGGTATGCTTCCTATGGAAATGATTCGGGCAACATGCCGAAGGTTTCCATTCAAATCAGTACCGCTCTGGACGGGGACTGGATCACGCTGGATACGATCGATACCGGCACTGCCGTCGTGCTGACTTCACATGTGATCGAAGTCAAGGTGAAGGAGCCCGTGTATTTCCGTCTGTGGGCCCCACAGGCGGGGACGGATCGCCGGGCCAACTTTGATAACATCGTGATCTCTCCCTATGAGCTCCCGACGGGCTACGAGGCCTATCTGTTGAGCTACAACGTGACGCCGGGGGATCCGGGGACGGCGCCGGAAGAGGATTTGGATGGCGACGGGCATACCAATCAAGCCGAGTACCTAGCCGGTACCAATCCCTACGATCCAGACGATCACCCGTAGCAAAAGCGGACCTCGGACTTCGGGCAAGTCTGTAGCCGCGCCCAGGCGCGGGGATCGCAACTGACGGGACGGGGGTGTCCCGGCTCCACAGACAACGGGATGAGGGCGTCCCGGCTCCAAGATCTGCCGACTAAGGTCTGTCCCCTGTAACCTGTCTCCTGATCACGGTCCTTCTTCCCCGACAGCACGGTGGCGGTCGTGAAACCAGCCGGGGCAGACCAGCTACCGACCTGCGACCCGTTTTTCTTGGATCACGCGGATGGGGGCTTCCAGGAGAAACCAGAGGCGCATCGGCGTGCCAGACCCTGACAAGACCTGGGAAGCATTATATACTATTTATAAATACTATAATTTACAAAAAGTATAAAGTTCGGGGCGTGCATGTTTCAGGTGAGGATTCGCCGTTGTCCCGGGGACTACAGCCGACTGCGAAAAAGGCGAAAGGCGCGAAAGGTGAATGGATCACGGGCAAGCCTGTGGCCGCGCCTGGGCGCAGGGATCGCAACTCACGGGACGAGGGCGTCCCGGCGCCAGGGACAGCGGGACGAGGGCGGGCCGGCTCCACATACAGCGGGACGAGGGCGTCCCGGCTCCACAGACTTCGGACCACGGACCTCGGACCACGGACCTCGGGCCCAACTCCCCCAGCAACCTACTGGCGGCTCTACGATTCCTGGGCTAGGATGCGGACATGAATACGGATGTTGGATGGAAACCGATGGCGGGGGTGATTCTGATGGGACTGGCTGGCGGGCTGGGCGCCTGCCGCGCAGAGAACCCGGCGCCGGACCCGCTGGCTGCGCGCCGAATCTCGTTGACCGCGCCGCGAATCGACGGGACCATGTCGCTGGAAGCGGCGATTTCTGCCCGCCGCTCGGTGCGGAGGTTTTCGCCCGACGCATTGACGTTGGAGCAAATCGGACAGTTGCTGTGGTCGGCGCAGGGATTGACGGATCCTCGCGGGTGGCGTGCGGCGCCATCGGCTGGGGCGACGTATCCGCTGGAATTGTATGTGCTGCTGGCGGACGGGGTCTATCGGTATCATCCGCGCGAACATCGGATTGAGCAGGTGGCGGAGGGCGACCGTCGGTCGGCCGTCTGGCAGGCGGGTCTGAGGCAGGATGCGTTGCGCACGGCGCCGGCGGTTTTTGTGTTCGCCGCGACACCGGAACGAACCGAGCGACGCTACGGCAGCCGGGCCACGCGCTATATCCACATGGAGGTCGGCCATGCGGCGCAGAATTTGTCGCTGCAGGCCGTGGCCTTGGGGCTGGGCAGCGTGATGATCGGGGCCATGGAGGATGATCGCGTGCATGCCGCCGCCGGCTTGCCTGCGGGCCAGGAGGTGCTCTACCTGGTGCCGGTCGGGTATCCGTGAGAACATGCGGGAATGGGACGAATTCCATGAATGGGGAAGGGACCTCGGGCAAACGTGTAGTCGCGCCCTTGGGCGCGGGGGGGAATCCGGCGAGACGGGGGGGGGGGGGGGGGGGGTGAAACGGGGGGCCGCGGGCCGGGGGGGGCCCGGCGCCA
>CAYNSH010000095.1:389-2474 GCA_964399775.1 uncultured Verrucomicrobiota bacterium | reverse complement strand
CCCCCCCCCCCCCCCCCCCCCCCCCCCCCCCCCCGAAGCCAGGGACCGCGGGACGGGGGCGTCCCGGCTCCAGGAACAGCGGGACGGGGGCGTCCCGGTTCCAAGAGAGGCGAACAAAACAGCCGCCGGGCGAAGCGCCAGGCGGCTGCGAGAATGAACGCCCTGGGGAAGAGCTACATCTGGGTGGCGATGAATTCCGCGCGGCGGTTTAAGCGCCAGGAGGCTTCATCGTGCCCGAAGGCCACGGGCTGTTCCTTGCCGTAGGTGCGGGTATGGATGCGGGCCCCGTCGATGCCGCGGGCGATGAGGGCCGCCCGGACCGCCAGGGCGCGACGCTCGCCCAGCCCCAGGTTGTATTCGCTGCTGCCGCGTTCGTCGCAGTGTCCATCCACGATGATGCCGTGCGTGGGATTCTGTTGCAGATAGAGCGCGACGGTTTCAACCTTGGCCATTTCGGCGGGGTTGAGTTGCTGGCTGTCGAAATCGAAGTACACGGGTTCGAATTGGCCTTGGGCGAATTCCGCGCCATCGGTGCGGAAGCCCATTGCATAGGAGCTGTCCGCATAGATGGGCTGACCATATTCGTCGTAGCCAATGATCACCTGATCGGAGGCGAATCCGGGAAGCTCGGTCCCGATCGTGGCGGTCTTGGGGTCTTTGCGCTTGCAGCCTGACGATGCCGTCACGGCCAAAGCCAGTACGACCATCACACCATACATCCATCGGCATTTCATGTTGTCCATCTCCTGTTTCGGTTCGGTTGAATTTGGAAAAAGGGTTTGCTCACCGGCTCCAGGCCGGCGAAGTCCATTCGCCCGAGGTTGTCAACGCTACGGGGTCGCCACCCATGCTGTCAAGGAGGTAAATGGACGAGCGGTGATTAATCGTGCGGGCGGCGGCGAGATGGCGGCCGTCCGGGGCCCAGGACGGGTCTTCATAGCTGGCATCGTGGGGCGTCAAAATGCGTTCCTGCTTGGTGGCGGGGTCGATGATGGCGATCTGGAAGCGGCCGCCCACCATGGTCTGGTAGGCAATCAGCCCGTTCTTGCCCCAGTCGGGGGACGAATTCTGGGAACCGCGCATGGTCAGGCGCTCGGGGTTGCCCCCGTGGCGGGACACGATGTAGAGGTGGGGGGTGCCCACGGCGTCGGATACGTAGACAATGCGCTGGCCGTCCGGCGACCAGGTTGGGGAGGCCTCCACCGCCCGAGAGTGGGTCAGGCGGGTCAGCCGGCTCGAGGCGAGATCCTTGATATAGAGGTCGGGGTTGCCGTCCTTGGAGAGGATCAGTGCGACGGAGGCGCCGTCGGGCGAGATGGCGCCGCCGGAGTTGAGTCCGGGATAAGCGGAAATGCGGTTGCGCTGGCGGGTGGTCATGTTGATGGTGTAGACGTCGGGATAGCGCTGCAGGTAGGAGGTATAGCTGATGAACCGGTTGTCGGGGCTCCAGCGCGGCTTGACCGCAATGGTTCGGTCGGCGGTGAGGGGCTGGATGACCTGCGCGCTGGAGTCGGCGAGATGCAGTTCCTTGCCCTCCGGACGGACGCCGATCATCACCAGTTGCGCCAGGAAATAGGAGGGATTGCCGGTGACGCGCGTGACGATGTCGTGGGCGGCCTGGTGCGCGGCATGGACAGCCAGGGCGGCCGGCTGCGCATAGGTGGCGTTGATGTACACCCGCTCGGCGGCATCCACGACCGTGCAGGCGAAGGCTACCTGCCCGCCGGCTTCGGTGATGGTGCCGCGAACCAGGATGCCGGCGGGCTGGGCAACCTGCATCCAGCCGGAACGGTTGAGGTTCTGCTCCAGGGTGCGCCGCACGATCTGGGCCGCCGGGCCGCTGGCCGTGACGGCGGACAGGTCGACATTGACTTTTGCGCCGGCGGTCTTGGTGACCACCACCTGGGCGGGTGCATTCACGGCGCACAGCGCCAGGCAGGCCATCGCGATAGTCATTTTGCTTAATTGCACGTTGGTTTCCTTCGTCGTAAATGGGTTGAGAACGGATTGGATCGACAACCCGGATGCTACCCGGGAATCCGGCGGATGCAATCTTGGAATTGAGGGGGCGGTTGCCGCGGCATG
>CAYNSH010000095.1:0-379 GCA_964399775.1 uncultured Verrucomicrobiota bacterium | reverse complement strand
TGATTTCGGAGGACAGCTACGGAATTCATGGATGGTGCGGATTCGGGCTTTCAGGCGAAGAGAGCGGCTCATCGGGATGTCCGACCATGGCAAGACGGGGAATCATTATATACTATTTATAAATAGTATAATTTACAAAAAGTATAAAATTCGGGGTTTGCGATTTGCGATTTGAGGGGGAGGCCCCGCCGTTGACCTGGGGTTAACGTTTGGCGACTTCTGTAGTGAATTCTCTTGCCCTCTGACTCGCGAACTTCTTCACCCACGGCACAAGGCCGCGGGGGGCGTGGACCTCGGAATCCCGACCGGGGCGTCCCGGCTCCAAGATCTACCTGCTGTGCCCTGAGCACCGTCCTTCTTCACCTAGGGCCGTGTGTGT
>CAYNSH010000094.1:0-11895 GCA_964399775.1 uncultured Verrucomicrobiota bacterium | reverse complement strand
CCCCCCCCCCCCCCCCCCCCCCCCCCCCCCCCCCCCCCCCCCCCCCCCCCCCAAGGATTATGGGCTTTTACTTCTGCAATCGCGTGGCATAGTCGGGGTCAAAGAAGGTTCTAAACAGCACAGCTAGCCCCCACCACCCTTCGTTGCCCCCCCCGCCATGTATTTTGTATACGTCCTGCAAAGCGAAACATCAGGCAGGCTGTACATCGGCTCCACCGACCACCTGATCCGCCGATTCCACGAACACCAGCGGGGCAAAACCCGATCCACGCGCCATCACGGCCCCTGGTTCATGCCATAGCAGCCATCGACGCTCGGCGCTGCCGCGCCGCTTCGCTGACCCTCGCCCCGCCGTCATCCCGACACACTTCGTGGTCGGGACGCGCTCGCCTCCGCTCGCCGAATGATGCCGAAATTGCCCTGCTTCAGGATCGAGATCGCTGCCTCGTCCGGCATCCGTTTCTTATTCCTTTCAAACGCTTCGTAGCTCATCGCCGGTTCCTTTCATTTTCAATTGTTCCCCAAAAGGGGTCAGCCCGTGAATTGTAGCAAAGTGGGCTCTGTCCTATGAGATGATGAAACGGGGTTGGTATTATACAGGGGCAAGACAAACCGGAATATTTGTTTGACGCTCCCTCCCCTTGCCGACAAGATCAGGGCATCAAATGGAAGGATTCGGGCACATGACAACACCTTGGCTGGCTTTCCTGGGCAATCTCGGCGGTTTTGAATGGTTGGTGATTCTGATCGTTGCGGTTCTTCTGTTTGGGCGTCGGCTGCCGGAGATCGCCCGTTCTCTTGGAAAAAGCCTCTCGGAGTTCAAACGGGGGGTGAAGGAGGTCGAGGAGGATCTGCATCCCACGACCAAGGAAGACACCCAACTGGACGATACGGAGCCGCCGAAGCCATAGCGTTTCGCGGCAATCCTGGTCCGGATTCCCGGCGGCGGCCGGACGTCAGATTGGCCGCGGCCAGAGGCGGCAGACGAGCATGCCGCCTTCGTAGAGCGCATAGAGCGGCAAGCCCAGCGCGAGCTGCGAGATGACATCCGGCGGCGTGGCCATCGCGGCCAGCACAACAATCCCCAGAAAGACGCCTTTGCGTGCGCGCTGGAGGGTTTGAATGGCAATCAATCCCGTCCGCTCGGCCATCACAATGGCCATCGGCATTTCAAACCCAACGCCAAAGACCAGCGCCAGCAGCAAAATGAAATCCAGGGTCCGCCCGACTCCGGGCTGGTAGGTCAAGAAATCGATTCCCAAGTCGAACTGCATGAAGAAGCGAAAAATCAGCGGCCCGACCACCCGCAAGAAGAACAGAACGCCCCCGGCGAACAATCCCGCGCTGACCGGGGCCAGCCGGCGCAGCAGGCGTTTTTCGTTGGGCAACAACCCGGCTGAAACGAAGGCCCAGAACTGGTAAAAGACCCAGGGGGAACTGATCAAGACCGCCAGCACCATCGCGGCCTTGATGTACACCAGAAAGGGTTCCGCCGGCTGGATGGCCTGCAAGCGGGCCTCGATTCCGGCGGATGCCATGGCGACGGAATAGGGTGAAAGAATGACGCCGGCGAACCATTTACCTGCCCGCAATGCCAGGATCAACGCCACTCCGAACCCGCCCAGGGCCAGCAGCAGGCGCAAACGCAGTTCGTCCAGATGATCGCCCAGGCTCATCAGGGCCGGTTCCGGAACGGCGGCATGGGGCGGGGCGCTCACGGGCGTGGTTCCTTCTTTGCTTCTAAGATGTCCAGCAGCACTTTCAACGAGCCACTGGCCGCTCGGCGAAACGACTCCAGGGCGTCCCGGATCGGAAGGTGGGCGACGATAAGGCGCCCGAGCGGGGCATCGGGATTCTTCTTCAGCCAGGCCAGGCCATCCTTGAATTGACCGCAACGGGAGCCAAAGACGGTGATCTCGTTGACGACGATGGGGGCGAGGTTCAATCGGTGAGGAGTGGCCAGAGTGGATTTCAGGGCGATGGCCCCGCGGGGGCGGCACAGGGCGATGGCCCGGGCCAGTCCGTCCGCCGAACCCGTGGCTTCGATGACCAGATCCATCCCCCCTTCAAGCGAATCGTCCGCCAGGGCGGTGCGCAGGTTTCGCCACGTGGCGATGGATAATTGGTCGGGATGCTTGCCCACCAGGGTCACATCGCGGGCGACGCTGGCCAGGACCCACGCGCATAGAATCCCCAGCTTGCCGTCGCCGAGCACGGCGATCCGTTCGTCGCCGCGCAAGGGATGCTGCTCGAGGATTTCGCACGCCGCGGACAACGGTTCCACCAGCACGGCGTGATCATCGGGCAGGTCATCGGGTACATCGATCAAGTTTTCATCGGGGAGGACGCAGTATTCCGCCATGCAGCCGTCGAGTCCGCCGATCCCCAGCGTGGTGCGATGGGGACAATGCCGGCCCAGGCCGTTTGCACACCAGTCGCAGGCTCCACAGGCGGCATTGATTTCGCCGATGACCCGCCGGCCGGGTGGTCCATCGTCGTGTTCAACGACCCCGACGAACTCATGGCCCAGGACGCCGGAAAAGCCCATGTAGCCTTTGATCAATTCCAGGTCGGTCTTGCAGATCCCGGCGGTTGTGACCCGCACGCGGCTCCAGCCGGGCCGCGGGATGGGTTTCGGATGGTCCGTCACGACCTTCAAGGTGCCATCGAATATCACCGCTTTCATTGCGCACTCCACCTGTTGTCGTTCCCGCTCGCAAGGGGCGGACTGGTTCCGTGGCCTAGGGAAACCCCGCCGGCTCCGAAGCGATCAGATCGGCCCACTTTTCGCGGGCCCGGGCCAGCGCCCGCCCGCGATGGCTGAGGCTGTTCTTCTGCACGGCATTCATTTCGGCAAAGGTTGCATCATGGCCTTCCGGAACAAAGACGGGATCATAGCCAAATCCCTGCGTCCCGCGGGGCGCATCGATAATCCGCCCGGGGCAAATCCCCAAAACCGTTTCGGCATGGCCGGTGGGATCGCTCAAGGCGGCCACGCAGCAAAATCGTGCGGTGCGATTCGCCACGCCCTCCAGTTCCCTGAGCAGCTTGACGTTGTTGGCGGCATAGTCGCAGGGCTCGCCGGCATACCGCGCGGAATAAACCCCGGGGGCGCCGCCCAGGGCATCCACTTCCAGTCCCGAGTCATCCGCCAGCGCCCACAGCCCCGTGATCCGGGCCAGTTCCGCGGCCTTCTTGACGGCATTGCCTTCGAAGGTGTCGCGGTCCTCCTCCACATCGGGCAGCTCCGGGAAGTCCGCGGTGGACACCCATTCCACGTTGGGCAGGTGAAAGATGTCGCGGATTTCCTCAATCTTGTGGGCGTTGCGGGAGGCGATCAGAATCTTCACGGGGTTCCTTTCACGAATCGGTATAGCGCCGTTCGATCTGGCGCGAAATGCCGGTCAGTATTTCATAGGGGATGGTGGCGCAGTGCCGGGCCAGTTCGTCGGCCCAGATTTCTTCAGAACCCTGGCGCCCGAGCAGAACGACTTCGTCGCCGGGCCGAATGCCGCTGTCCGGACCCACGTCGGCGGCAATCCAGTTCATGCTGACGCGCCCAACGACCGGCCAGCGCCGGCCACCGATCAGCACGTGTCCCCGGTTGCCCAAATGACGTTGATAGCCGTCGGTATATCCGCAGGCCAGGACCGCAATCTCGGTCGGTGCCGGTGATTTATAGCTGGCATAATAGCCCACCGCGAATCCCGCGGGCACCTTCTTGACCTGCATGACGCGCGACTTCCAGTGCAGGATCGGCGACGTGGCGAAGCGCAATTCCGAATCGCCCGCGCCATACCCGTAGAGCGCGAGGCCGACGCGAACGGCATCCTGGTCGCACTCCGGCAGCAGCAGTGCCGCCCGGCTGCTCGACATGTGCCGGAACAATCGCCGGCCCGCCGCGGCCTCGATCGATGCGACCGCCTGCCGGAACTTCTCCACCTGTCCACGTGCCGCGGCAGGTTTCTTGACCGGCTCCACCATTGAAAAGTGCGTACAGATTCCTTGGGCATCCAGGCCCGGAAGATTCAGCGCTTCCACGGCCTCGGGCACCTCGGCCGGGCAAACAAATCCAAGCCTTCCCATGCCCGTATCCAACTTCAGGTGAACCGGCAGACGGCCTCCGGCGGCCTGTGCCGCAGTGGACAGCTCACGGGCCTGATCCAGGGACACCACCACGGTGGTAATTCGGTGGGTCAACAATGCCGGCACATCCGAGGCCCGCACCACGCCCAACACCAGGATCGAATCGGCCGGCGGTGCTGCGTCGCGAACCGCCAGGGCTTCGGCGGCGTAGGCCACGGCGAACCGCCGCACGCCGCCCCCCGCCAGCGCCGCGGCAACCGGCCCCAATCCATGCCCATAGGCGTCGGCCTTGATGACCGCCATGAGATCCGCCCCGCCCAAGGACGATTGGATGGCCTGCGCATTTGCGCGCAGTTGCCCGAGACTCACTTCCACCCATGACCCATCGCAAAGCATCATGCGCGCCATTAAACACGCCGTGGCACCCGCTGACAAGCCGGACGAGGGCGGCGGGATGCACAGGGGCGCAAAACAAAATTCTTCATACATACGAGGATATCCCCACGGATACCTGCGGCGACCCACGGATGAAGAATAAGAAGCAGGAAAGAAGGCTTGTCCGGATGGCGACTGGAATGGGTTCCCATCCGTGGGCCGCCGAGGCATCCGTGGGACAGATGTGGTTCCATTCGCTTGGTTGTCGGGTGCGGTATGCGATCACTCCCCGGGTGACGTATATGCGGGTGAATATGCGGGGTAATCAATAATCACCGACAATCCAATGGGGTTCCGAATCCGGCCGTGTCCCCCCCCTTTCGTGTCCGCTGAACTGCGCGCTGAACTGCGCTGAACTGCGCGTTGACGCAGTGGTGGGGGATGTGTAGTCTAGGTCAACCTTACAGAAAGAGGTTGGTGATGAGCGGTGAAACCATTCTGTTAGTGGAAGACGAGAGCGACATCCGGGAGCTGGTTCAGTTCCATCTGGAGAAGGAGTCGTTTCGGTTCATTGCCGCCCAGAACGGCGAACAAGTCCTGCCCCTGTTGAGAACGGTCAAGCCGGACTTGATCCTATTGGACTTGATGCTGCCGGGCATGGACGGAGCCGAAGTGTGCCGCCAATTGCAGGCGAATCCGGAATCGCGGGACATCCCGATCATCATGCTGACCGCCAAGGACAGCGAGGGCGACATTATTGGCGGACTGGAGCTGGGCGCCGCCGACTACATGACCAAGCCGTTCAGCCCCCGCGTGCTGGTGGCGCGCATCCACGCGGTTCTGCGCCGCCCGGATCCCCTGACCGCCGAGGTGGGCGGCGCAATACCCCTTGAGATCGGGGCCCTCACGATCGATCCGGTTCGTTTCCGTGCGGAAATCCGCGGCAAGGATATCCACTTGACCCGGACAGAGTTCCGAATCCTGCATCTCTTGGCCAGCAATCCCGGGCTTGCCTTTACGCGCAAGCAAATCGTCGAGCGCGTGCGCGGCGGTGCCGAAGCCGTGACGGTCCGCGTCATCGATGTGCAGATGGTTAGCCTGCGCAAGAAACTTCGCCAACAGGGCTCGTGGATCCAGACCGTCCGGGGAATTGGTTACCGCTTCAAGGAAATGTGACCGGGTGAACCGGGGCTTCCACGCCACCCTGTTTGACATTCTCCAGGACGGCATCGTCTTCCTGGATGACCAGGATCGGATCGAACAGGTCAATGCGTCCGCGGCCCGCCTGCTTGGGCAAAAGGCGGCCGCCCTGCTTGGCCAGCGGTTGCCGGAGGTTGCCCGCCAGGAGGCGTTGGCGGATTTGACCCGCCAAGTCCGCACCAAGAAACGCAAGGCCTCCGCCGAATACTATCTGCCCTCCCTCGCCGGCTTGGGACAGGTGGCCGGCCTGCCGCTGCCCGCCGACGAGGACAGAGCCCCCGGCGGGGTGCTGCTGGTGCTGCGCGATGTATCGCATCTGCACCATCTCGAAACCGCCGGCGAAGAATATGCCACCAACGTCTCGCACGAACTGAAGACCCCCCTCACGCTGATCCTGGGCTACACGGAAACGCTGTTGGCGAACCCGGACCTGGATGTGGAATTCCGCAACCGGTGCCTGCGCACCCTGGAGCGGCATGCCAAGCGGATCATCCGCATCGTCGACGACCTGATGCGGCTTTCGTGGCTGCGCAACGAAGCGGCCAGCACCGGCATTCCGCGCACGCGCGTCAAAGTGGCGAGTGTGATCAACCGCGCCGTCCACTTCTGCCGCGAATGGGCGGCCAACGCCGGCATCGAAATCGAAACCGATGTCCCCGCCGATCTCGCCTGGCACCTCAACAGCGGGTTGGTGGAAGAAGCCTTGATCAATCTGATCAAAAATGCCCTGCTCTACGCGCTGAAGGGCCCCATCGAAATCCGGGCGCAGGAAACACCGTCGGGCACCCTGGATATCCGGGTAGCGGACCACGGCCAGGGGCTGGGCCCCGAAGACGCCAAGCACATTTTCGACCGGTTTTACCGGGTGGACAAAAGCCGCGCCCGGGCGACCGGCGGGAGCGGCCTGGGGTTGCCGATCGTCCAGCAGATTGTGGAGGCCCACCATGGCAGCGCCCGGGTCGAATCGGAGCCCGGAGGCGGCTGCACCTTCATCCTGGAAATCCCGCCGAAATCTACCGGCGGCTGACCCGGGCCGGAAGTCCCAACTATTCGCGGAATCCGTTGGTGATGGGCATGCGCCGGTCCCGGCCAAACGCCTTCGGGGTGATCTTGACTCCCGGGGCCCCCTGGCGCCGCTTGTATTCGCTGCGGTCGACCATGCGGATCAC
This sequence comes from uncultured Verrucomicrobiota bacterium, assembly GCA_964399775.1. Lineage (GTDB taxonomy): Bacteria > Verrucomicrobiota > Kiritimatiellia > CAIQIC01 > Lenti-01 > Lenti-01. The sequence continues at coordinate 5,065 of CAYNSH010000094.1, read as the reverse complement.
GCGGCGCACCGTCGCCTCGTCGAACCCGTCGGCCAGGATGTCGCCCAGCCCTTTCTGCTCTTCGACATAGCGCTCCAGGATCGGGTCGAGCACGTCGTATGGCGGCAGTGAATCCGAATCCAACTGCCCCGGCCGCAATTCCGCCGATGGCGGCCGCTCCAGGGTTCCGACGGGAATCACTTCGCCGCGCTGGTTGCGCCAGCGCGAGAGTTCGTAGACCAAGGTCTTGGGCACATCCTTCAGCAGGGCGAATCCCCCGCACATGTCGCCGTAGAGCGTGGCATAGCCGGTGGCCATCTCGCTCTTGTTGCCGGTGGTGACCACCATGTGACCGTAGCGGTTGGAGAGCGCCATCGCCACAACCCCGCGAATGCGCGCCTGCAGGTTTTCCTCCATCAAGGTTCCCGGCAGCGACGGGGTCCAGGCCACCTCCCCGCAGGCCGGCGCCAGCATGCCGGACAGGGCTTCCACCGCCGGCGCGATCGGAATCCGCAGGCAGGGAATGTCCAGCCGGCGGGCCAGTTCCAAGGCATCCGCCAAGGTATCGGACGACGTGATTTCGGAAGGGAGCGTCACGCCAAAGACCCGGTCCTTGCCGAGGGCATCCACGCCGATGGTGGCCACCAACGCCGAGTCGATTCCGCCCGACAGCGCCACGATCACGCCGGGAAAGCCATTCTTGTCGACGTAGTCTTTCAGTCCCAGGCGGAGGGCTTCATAGACCTCTTCGATGGGATCCGGCAGCGGCGCCACCGCTCCGGGACGGGGCGCGTACCCGCCGCCCTCCGCATCGACCTCCACCACCCGCATTCCCTCGCGGAACAACTCCGTCCGGGCCCGGACCGTTCCATCCGCCGCCACGGCCATGGCCCCGCCATCAAACACCAGTTCATCCTGGCCCCCCACCAGATTGGTGTATAGCATCGGCACGCCCAGGGTCGTCGTGGCGGCCTGGGCCATGACCTCGCGGGCGTTTTCCCGTCCGCGGCAATAGGGCGAGGCCGATAGATTCACCAGCAGGTCGCAATTCCCTTTAAGTCCCCGGAACGACTCCCGCTGGGGCCACCACGAGTCTTCGCAAACATGCACCGCCAGCCTCATTCCCCGATACGCATAAATCAGCGGCTCGATGCCGGGCTTGAAAATCCGCCGCTCGTCGAATACCCCGTAATTGGGCAGCAGCATCTTGCGGGCAACGGCCACGCGGGCCCCGCCATGGAAGATCTGCGCCGTGTTCACCAGCTTGGCGCCTTCGGCCATGGGCGCGCCGGCGATCGCCAGCAGCCTCGGCGGCAGTTCGGCGGCCAGCCGGGACAACTCGGCTTCCACCGCTTCCATGAACCGGGGTCGCAGCACCAGGTCGTCGGGCGGATACCCGCACAGGGCCAATTCCGGAAAGACCGCCACATCTGCCCCGGACTGGGCGGCCTCCGCCGCCCATTGGATGATGGCATCCGCATTGGCCTGCACCGCCCCCACGGTCGGGTTCATCTGGATCAGTGCGAACTTCATGCCGACTTCACTCCTGTCTTCTCCAAGAATTCGGCCGGCAGGTTCGCCGCCCGGTTCGCCGCATAATCCAGGGCCACCATCCCCGTCTTTGCCAGCGCGCCCCCCGCGCTGTCGCCCACCCGCACCACCCGGCACATCAGGTCGAATGTCCGCACGTCCAGATCCGTGGGAAACACAAACGCAACATCCTTCATGTCTAGTTTCACTCGCGCCATGCCCAGCATTGAACCATAGCCCCGCCCTTATTTGAACATTGAATATTGAACATTGAATATTGGATATTGGAATTCCTATGCCCCCCCCCGTTCTCATCATCGTCCGGCGCGGCGAAGACCCGCGCCAGTGCACGGTTCGACCGTTGCGCGGGACTCCGGGCCTCGAATTTCTGCCCTATCCCCTGCGCCGGGCCCCCGACCTGTCCCTCCACCTGCTGCTGGCGCCCGACGCCCCGCCGCTCTCCCGGACCGATGCCGGCCGTCCCCTGCTGCTGCTGGATGCCAGTTGGCGCCACGCGGCCCGCATGCGCCGGGCCATCGAACCCATCGAGATCCGCTCCATCCCCTCCGACTGGCAGACCGCCTACCCGCGCCGATCGAAGATCCATGACGACCCCGACCAAGGCCTCGCCACCGTCGAAGCCCTCTTTGCCGCGTTCTGCACCCTCGGATGCCGCGATGATTCCCTGCTGCGATTCTATCCCTGGCGCGAGGCCTTCCTCGCGCTCAACCGCGTGCATCTGCACGAAGTCTAGACAATCCCGTCCGGACTCTGGTAGCTTCCCGTCCGTCCGATAACAACCATTCCAATGGAGGCCATGACGCCATGAACCCGACCCAGATGCTTCGCGAGATTCAAAAACTAAACGCCAGCCTGTACGGTAAGGATTTCCTGCTCACGTGGGATAAAACGATTCCCGAGCTGAAACTGATCCTGCAGACCGCCGAGCTCCTCAAGCACCTCTACGAGCGCAATGTCTCGCTGCGCGTGTTCGACTCCGGCCTGGCCATTTCTAACTTCCGCGACAACTCCACGCGCACGCGTTTTTCGTTCGCTTCCGCCAGCAATCTGCTGGGGCTGGCCGTCCAGGATCTCGACGAAGGCAAATCCCAGATCGCCCACGGCGAAACCGTGCGCGAAACCGCCAACATGATTTCGTTCCTGACGCAAATCATCGGCATTCGCGACGACATGTTCCTCGGCGCCGGCCACACCTACATGCTCGAAGTGGCCGAGGCCCTCGACGACGGCTATCAGCAGGGCGTCCTGCCCCAGCGCCCCGGCATCGTGAATCTGCAGTGCGATATCGATCACCCCACCCAATCGATGGCCGACCTGTGCTGGCTCAAGGAGCATTTCGGGTCCCTCGAAGCGCTGCGCGGTAAAAAGATTGCGATGACCTGGGCCTACAGCCCCTCCTACGGCAAGCCGCTCTCCGTGCCGCAGGGCATCATCGGCCTGATGTCGCGGTTCGGAATGGATGTCGTCCTGGCGCACCCCAAGGGCTACGACCTCATTCCCGATGTCGTCGACCTCGCCGGGAAGCAGGCCAAGGCCAGCGGCGGATCCTTCCGCCAGGTGCAGTCGATGGAAGAGGCGTTCGACGGCGCCGACATTGTCTATCCCAAGTCCTGGGCGCCCTATCAGGTCATGCAGAAGCGCACCGACCTGCTCCGCGCCAAGGATCAGGACGGCCTCAAGAAACTCGAGCAGAAATGCCTCGCCCAGAATGCCGGGTTCAAGAACTGGGAATGCGACGAAGCCAAGATGAAGCGGACGAAGAACGGGGCGGCTCTTTACATGCACTGCCTGCCCGCCGACATCACCGATGTGTCCTGCAAGGCCGGCGAAGTATCCGCCAGCGTGTTCGAGCGGTACCGGATCCCCACCTACAAGGAAGCCGGCTACAAGCCCTATGTCATCGCCGCCATGATGCTGACCAACCGGGTTCGCGACGTGGTCGGCACGCTGCGCGAGCTCTACACCCATGCGGCCGACCGGGTGGTGGATCTCAGCCTGCCGCCAGCGCCGCTGCCGGTTCCCAAGCCGGCGCCCAAAGCCGCCAAGTCCAAGGCGAAGATGGCCAAGCGTCCGGCGCCCAAGGCGGCCAAAAAGAAGGCGGCCAAAGCCCGCCGCGCCTGATGGGTTTTGCCGAGATGGATGAGGCCTGTCCGCTCCGGTCTTCCCGCGTCTGGATGCCGCGGGAGGCCGGGGCCTCTCCGCTGGACCGGATCCTCTGACCGATGGCCCCGGTGCGTGTTTTTCGGCGCCTTACGTTCGCCGTGCGGGTGGCGGCGCGCATCCTTCGGGGCACCATGGCGGTGGCCGGGCTCCTGGCCCTGGTTCTCGCCTTCGCCCAGTTCACTCCCTGGCCCTGGCGCGCCTACCGGCGGCTCGGAGAGTTGCCAGAACCCTCCAGCCAGCCGCCCACCCACATCCTGGTCATGGGCGGCAGCGGCATCCCTGGCCCCTCCGGCCTCATGCGCACGTTCTATGCCGCGGAAGCCGCCGGGCTCCATCCGGATGCCGATGTGCTCGTGGCCATGCCACTGGATGCCAACCAGTCAGAAGCCTCGCAGGCTTATCTCCAGGAAATCCAACTTCGCGGCGTTTTGCCGGAACGTTTGTCCATCCTGTCCGGTGGGCGTAACACCCGCGAACAAGCCTTGCGCATGCTGGAACACTTGGGCCAGGACGCGACAAATGCCGTCGTGCTGATCGTCAGCGATCCCTCCCACATCCGGCGGACGGCCGCCTGCCTGCGCAAGGTCGGAGTACCCCATCTGGCGGCCATGCCCGCACATCCCCTGTCCATCGAAGATCCCATGATCTGGCGAGTCCGGGAAATGCAAGCCCAGTCCTGCTCGGAACCGGTGCCGGGAGCCCCATCCGCCGCGCAGCCGCTCGTCCCCGATGTTGGCTCCTCCCTGGTCTTGCGCTACAGCCTCTGGAACAACCTGGCCTACTCCCACGATTCCTTCCGGGAGTACTGCGCCCTACTCTACTATCGTCTGCTCGGCTGGATCTGAGGCCCGGTCATGGCCCCCATGCCCTTGGGGGGCCCGGCAATCGGGACCTTCGCCATAGAACATCACATCCACGCGCCGCACGTGGCCGCGGTCCCCAGCCACCTGCTTGCACAAGTCCTGCAGATCGCCAATCTCAATGTCATGGATTTGACCACAGGTTTCGCACAGAAAGTGCGCATGGGGCTTGGTGCAGCCGTCATAGCGCGCATGCCCTTTCCATGTGGCCACGCGCCACACCATGCCGGCGTTTTCCATCGCATTCATTGCCCGATATACCGTGAACAACGAAATTTGAGGCAGTTTCGGCTTCACGGCGTCATACACCGAAAACACATCCGGATGATCAAACCGCCGAATCAATTCACGATAGATTTCCAACCGCTGACGCGTCAGCCTCATCCCGGCCGCATTGAACGCCTCTTTCAAGGCCTTCCGCCGCACCATCCGCCGGCCCTTGTTTGTCAAATCAATCCACTGCTGTCCGGTTTAATTTTTGAAAACATGCAGATTTGGCCTGTTATATCGAT
>CAYNSH010000093.1:0-11942 GCA_964399775.1 uncultured Verrucomicrobiota bacterium | reverse complement strand
CCTCAACAGCGGCCTCTCACCGGCAACCGCCTAAAAAGCAATTTCTTATCAATTCCCTCCTACGAGCGCATGAACAGCTCGCCCGGTGCCCAATGGTGGTCGCCGCTGCGGGTGTTGCCGGCGTAGCCCCGGGCCTCGCCTTCGCGGACCAACTCGACACCCAGCTCCTTGCAGGCGTCTTGCGGCGCGGCCAAGTCTCGGATCTGCGTATGTATGCTCGTGAAATGCGACATGTTGATCTCCTTATGGTTGTGGTTGAAAACAAAAAAGCCGCCCGGAGGCGGCTGTGAACAATAAGTTTAGCCGAAGTCTTCGCAGGATTATCCCTCCCCCGAATCCCTCGTCCTGCCACTGTGCTTATCGAGCAACCTGCTCAAGGCCAGATATATGGCTTCCACTCTGACCATGTGAAAGAATAGGGCGCATTCCGAATATAATAAAACCCCGAACCCGCAGATATGACACCAGCGGGAGGCATCCATCCAGAGGATTGGGGACGCTGGTTATACACAAATACGGCTGATAAATCCGGATCCAGTGATGGCAATTGAGGCGTGCCCATCTGAATTTGATCGCGCTCGCTGGCATCAGGATTCAACGATAGATATGCCAATGATATGTCAACCGGATACGCATAGCCCATGACGTTCATTCCAGGAGCAACCGCCACACTGGTCAACTCAGGAGACGCAGGGACTTCCCCTGCCAATATAATAGAAGCAGCCTGGCTATTGTTGTTAACAAGCCAGAATCTTCTGCCCCAATCCAATCGTTCGCCGATTGCCCCAGACCATCCAGAAAACTCCCTTCGGATGACATGGAAGTGGCCATCATCGTCATCCCACAAGTGAATTTCGTCATTAGCCTGGAGTTGGCCCTCGAACCACGCCGTGGTCAGCGGTGCCGGTCCTGCTCCAAAGGCGGCAAATGGCTGAACAAACAGTTTTGCTGAATTGCCGGGTACATTGTGCCGAATATAGCCCGCTGCATTCATGCTTACTGAATATGTTTCGCCATTGCCAAGCACGACCCGGTAAAAAGCCCTGTCGAGAGAGGTATCATCGTCCACGTAATCCAAGCTGCCCGGACCACCATATAGTTCTTCCTGCTGCTGGAATGAAATGCCAAGCAAGTCTTCCGTGCGCTCGACAAAGTATTCCCCCGTCTCGATGCATGTCCAACTTATGCCGATTTTTCCGGCTGTTTCGTAGATGCGGTAAATGGAGAATTCATATGCCCCTTCCATAAGCTCCTCGTAATCAGCATGTGCCGTCTCGCTTGGCATCATCCCGTCCTTCCATGCCTTGGCCTTCAGCGCGCTGGGCACCGATAACACAACCGAATCGCCCGACTCGATGATAGGCGAGAGGGTTTCGTGGGGTTCGCTGCCGTCGGTTGTATATCGGATGGTGGCTTCCGGGGTGGCGCAACTGACCGCAACAACTATCGTTGCCGCGGTGTATGCCCCACCATTGGGATCGAATATGGGAGTGTCTACCTGATCGGATGATTGAGACGCAGACCGCACGCTCCGGAAACCATAGGTAGAGGCGGTAAAGACCGGGCTGACGCCAAGGCGATGCCCAACACGGGAACTCAGTGATTGGGCCTGCCAACTGCCGCTGCGTATTGTTCGGGCAGATCCGACCTGCGACGGATGCCAGTCGAAGCACCATTCCCATACGTTCCCCGCCATGTCGTGGAGTCCATATCCGTTTGCGGCAAATGAACCAACTGGGCTGGTATAGGGCATGGTTCCCGTTCTATATGTTGGATGGAACTCCCGTGTCGGGCTTGTGTCGTAACTGTAAGTACTTGTACTCCGATAATTGGCCCGGGCATGCTGAATGTCATCGCCATCACTCCACGGAAATCTCCGACTGGCCACCCCTCCCCTGGCGGCGTATTCCCATTCGTCGCTTGTAGGCAAGCGGTAGCCCGCGGCCCCAGTTTGAATAACATCGTCCTCCTGTCCGCTCCGATATATCTGGCCGTCCACCGTGTAGACCGGCGGATGACCTTCCATCTGACTGCGAGCGTTGCACCATTTCACCGCGTCGTACCAGTTGATTGAACGAATGGGATGATCGGCCGCTTTTCCAAGACCCGCAGCATCGAAACCATAACCGTTGGTAATCGCCCAATTGAACACTACGTCCCACAGGGCTTTGGTCACCTCATACTTGTCCATATGGAAGGAGGTGACGGTCAGGGTATACGCCCCGAAGTCCGGATCGATCCCCGCATTCGTCCCCCCCGGAATCAGCACCATGCCGGAGGGAAGGGGATGGTTGCAGTCCCCCGCCTGAAGCAAAGTCACTGAGTATTCTCGGGTGTCGGCATTGAAGCGGAAACGGTAGGTACCGCAGAGCGGACCAAGAAGGACCACGTTGGAGAAGTCGCCCCTCTCAGCGTTTCCGGCGAGAGGGATTGAGTACGTGGTCTGGCTTGCCTCGCCCCAGTTGATATCCCAATCGCCGTTGAGAGTGAACTTGAATTCGGCACCGCTGGGAACGTCGAGATGAATGTCGCCTTCCCACAGGTCGCCGCATTTGTGAGCCATGTTGCGGGCATCTGGATTCCAGTCATTGAAGGTTCCGGCGAGGGAGATGTAGCCCTCGGGCTGGTCGGACAGAATCAGGTCGGCGGCAGCGGTGGCGGAACCATGGGCGTTGGCCACGGTGACGCTGTATTCGCCGGTGGTGGCGGAGGAAGCAACGACGGAGATAAACGTGCAGCGGCGGCCAGTATCGCGCTGGTTATGGCTCCAGCGGTAGGAAAGCGGCGGCGTGCCGTCGGCAACAACGCTGAATACGGCGGTCTGGCCGAGGGCAAGGGTGGCGTTGCGGGGCGGAACGGAAATGATGGGCGGGTTTATGGGTCCCTCGTCGAAATAGAGTTGCCGGCTCAGAACGGGGAATGGCCAAGAGGGCGGGTCGCCCCAATCTTTGTGCCAGATGCGGCTGTCCATGCCCAGCAGCATGTCGAGACCGGCGGCCAGTTCGTGGCGGTAGTAGAAGCTGGGGAGCAAGCGGTATTGCCCGTCGTAGCGCAGGTAAGGCTCTAACGCGGCGTAGGCGCCAACGAGACTGTACACGTACACGGTCAGCTTGGGCTGCAGGTAGAGGCGGGCGGTAGCGCTTCCCTCCAAGGTGGTCTGGAGGGGGATTGGCGTAAGTTGGAACCCCGTGTCGCCGCGGCCCACTTGCGCCCACTCCTCGTTCCGCAGTTGTAGGTGGTAGTGGATGTTGCGTCCGAAATGGACGCCTCCGTGGAAACTCCCGGTGGCTTCCGCGCCGATGTTTGCGCCCACTTGGATTTCCAGCACGATGTCAACCCACACGGGTATCGCGCCGGCCCATCCGCGGAAACGCTTGGTGATGGGGGCAAAGAGCGGTTTTTCGGCACTGATGCTTCCAGCCGCAGCAAACATAATCTCCGGGGCAATGGTAACGGTAAGCCCGCCGTCGAACACGATATCGCACCGGTCCATTTCCGTGTGAGGTGATGGTAAGAGGCGATTCTGAAAGTTGGCGTTGATGTCCAAATTCGCGTAAATGCCCCATGCGCCGATGTTGCCGGCCAGTTGAATGTAGTCATTTGAAAAGTCTAAAGGAGCGATTGCTCCATCTTGTTCAAAGGACACTCCCCAGCTTACTTCCCCAAGCGGTTTGGCGGTGGAGACGAGCATGCCGTCGGCCGATTCAACGTATTCGGTCCACTGCATGGTGGCGGCATTGAAACTGCCTTCCTCAAAGAACTCTTCGAGCCGGACATCCCGGGTGTAGGCAACGATGTGGCCGGTGGCGGGGTTGTCCTCCAGTGCCGTGATCTGCCGGTAGAAGATGCGGTTGGGATCGGCGCTGGCCAGCAACTGATCCACCGCTAGTCCGTGGTTGCCAGTGTATTCAAACACAAGCCGATCTTCGTGGACTTCGACCAGTGCGATGGAATCCTGCCCGAGCACGCCAATTTCGCCCCGGGGACCGCGCAGGCGCTGGGGGCCCGGTGCGGCACCGATGACTCGGGCGTGTCCGACTACCACGGGTTCGACTTCCAGCACCAAGGTTGACAACGCGCTAGTGGAGGAGTTGCCGTGGATGTCGGCGGCGGCCACCTGCACGGTCACGGTGGCGCCTTGGGCGCCCATTGGCGCCGGAGGTAGATATTCCAGGAGACTGCCGTCGAGGGTCAGATGGGGCGATGCCAAGGTTTGGGGCTGGCCATCTAGCCAGAAAACCACGCTGTCCGGGGCAATCGGCGATTCGTCCCGGATGCGGATGCGCAGCGGGGATTGCAGGGGCACGGCGACGGTATCCTGCCGGGGAGTGACGAACTCGAACTGAGGGGGAATCACGTCTTGGCGCTCGACTTTGACGAAAAGCGCCTCCTCTGCCAAGGGGATATGCGCGTCCTGCGTAAAGCCATCCGCCGTGGAAAAGGCCGGGTCGTGCGGCTGCCAGTCGCCGTCGGTCAGCGAGGGGCGTATCATCACGCGATAGGCATCCTCCGGGTCGGTTTGCCAACTCACGCCCAGGCGGGGCTGGCCGCCCTCTCGGTCGATGCCCATCTCAAAGATTTCCTGCGCAAATCCCGTCGCGGACCACAAGGCCAGCACCAACCACATTCCCACCGACTTTTTCATATCCGGCTATCTCCCTGTCCTTAGAGCCATACTGCAGACTTTCACATAGCAAATGACAAGGAAGCACTCAATTTTTAAATCCTCGCCTTGGGAACTGATTCGGTACTTAGCAATTCCTAATTCTTCCTCCCTACACAATCGCCCCCGCCGCCACCAGTTCCCTCCACAGCCCATTCGGATTCGACTTAAGGACTTGCACCAGTTCGGCGTAGTCCTCCGGGCAAACTGTGCTGTCAAAGGGCTGTCCGTCCCTGGCGGCAATGGCCCAGAACAGGTAAGCCAGCCCCTCCCCGAACCTCCCATGGCCCCAGCTCTCCGTCTGGTCGTAGCACTATTGGGCGGTTCGGGCAATCAGGTCCAGGCGTTGCTTCGGGCTCATGGGGTTTCCTTTCTCAGCCGCTTGCTTCTCTTGCCCTTGAACAGCTCGGCAAGCTGGTCGTGGCTGAACACGGAATGCCCGCGCACGCCCGTCGGCAGATACTTCAGCCGGTAGTTGCGGGTATGCCGCTGCGCCGTCGGCACATCCTCCCACTGCTTCGATCTGGGGCTGATTTCGACCGGGGTGGCTACGGTGTCCTTGTCGTACCGATAGACTCGCCCGGCCAGCGTCTTCGGCAGGCCGGTTCGTCTCGTTGTTTTCATCTCGCTTTCCTCTCGGTTCTCTCCATTTCGGCCTACAGCCCATGCGTCGCGTCCGCCACGCAGCGGACGTGCCCGGGGAATAGGGCGATCAGCTTCAGGTCGCTGCCCGGAGGATCGCCGAACTCTCCCGACTCCTGCTGTTCGATGCACAGCCTACGCGCCGCGGCTGCGGCCTCGGCGTGCTCATCGGCGAGCTTGCGCCGTTTGGGCACCGTTACCCACTGCACCGAGATGTCCGCCCCGAAGTCGTCGGTTGCGTAGTCCGGGTACAGCAGGACTGCGGTGTATTTCTTTTTCACGATTGCACCTCCTTTACCGGTAACGCGTCCCACTTTTTGCCGAACCGATCTTCCACTTCCTCGATTTGCGCCCGAACGTTGTCGCGGTCGAAGTGGAACCGTTTGGCGTGGGTTGCGTCCTTGCTCCATGAGCCGTCGCGCTGCAACAGCAGTCCGTCATCCCGGGCCAGCACAACGATCCTTCCGGCGCACGCCTGCTGCATCGCCGCATAGCGGGCCCACCTTTCAATCTCATTCGATGTCATTGTTTGTTCCTTCAAGTCAGGTTTGTTGTTTGCTTTGCGCCATGTTCAGCCCTCCAAATCAGCGTACGCGGGAACATGCCTGGACTCGTCGGCCAGTTTGCCCAGCCATTCCAATCAGACAGCAGTCACTAGACTTCCCCGTGTGCGGTGATGGGCGAATCCGACGAGAATGCACCGTCGACGATGTACGTCGTGCCATACGCCAGCTTCAGCTTGATTTCGCACGAGCGGGTCAATCCGTTCTCTGCCGCCAGAAAGCCCTTGAACTGGGCGAGCGCCCGCTTCCTTGCTGCCGGCTGCGGTGTGGCCCAGTAGCTGTTCTCGCCCTCTGGTATGCGCCCGACGAACGCCCAGTATTGCCGTTCAGGCCGCATGGTTGCCGACTCCCATAGGCGGCGCGGTGACTGCATGCGCAAGCACCGTCGCCGCTTCTCTCCACCAGTGCCGAGCCTCTTCCAGGTCGATGCCGGCGTTGTCCGCCTCAGCCTCAATGCCGCTGATGACGTCTTCGAGCTTGCGAAGCACGGCTAGCGCAGAGGGTGTTTTCTTTCCGGTACAGGCTGCAATCTCCTTTGCCCGGCCCAAGGCATCCACCCATACGGTTTCTTGCCCGCGCTTAACCACCATTGCACCGCCGCCGAACTCGTCGATACGCGGTTTGGAGCAGGTATAGGCCCATGAACAGCAGAATGGATCATCAATCTCCAGTTCCTCCAGCAGCGCCTTGGCAATAGCCTCGACATGGTCGGTGTTGCCGGATTCCTCGGCATGGAACCACACTCCATTGTCCTCAACGTCGGCACAGGTCCCGCAATAGCCCCAGTCGTCGTCGGCTTCCAGCTTGGCGATCTCCCTGGCGACTATCGCCCGGCCCTGCTCGATCTTGGCGGGCGGGATCTCCAGAAACGCTGAATACTCCATATAGTTGTTGGCCATGACAGTTCTCCTTTCAGGCTGCTTCTTCCCTGACCCGGAGGCCCACGGGAAAGCGGGGAACGCCGGACTTGCCGGTGAGCCCCTGGTACTGGACGGTCAGCAGCTTGCCGATCGCCCTGCCGGGATTCTCGAAGTAGCCCTTCAATACCGACGAGTCGCCGGCGAGCTTCACGTCGAACGTGCTGCCGTCTTCCGTCCTGCAGGTGAAGATGGCATGGCCGGCCAGCTTGCCCTTGCCCTCCTTGATCCCGACGATCGGCCACTCGGCGTCGTCGAACTCCTTGATCTTCTGAAGATCGCCCGACCGGTGCGTGGGGTGCGATTCGTACGCACCATGGGCATTGCGCACCATCGCGCCCTCGTATCCTTGAGCCCGACATGCCTCGAACGCCTCCATCAGGGCTTCGTCGTCCTCCACGAGCCGGGTGTCCACCAGGACGATGGGTTTGCGGGCCCCTGCCAACAGCCCCTTCAGGCATTCGTGCCGCCGCCCGAACCCTTCGGGCGACTGCATGTCGAACACATGGTATTCGATCGCTTCGTGCCCCGGCTCCGGAACGCTCTGGCGGACGAGGTGGGCCAGTTGCTCGAACTTGTCGCGGTACGAATGGGCGTAGAGCTCTCCGTCCAGCACGACGTCCTTCAGGCCCAGCGCTTCGACCGCCCGGACGATATGGGGGACGCTCGCGTAAGGCTTCCGCTTTCTCGTCCAGAGGGTGCACTTGCCATGGCCGTCGACCACGGCGATGCAGCGGTGGCCATCGAGCTTGGGCTGCGCGTAGGCGGGGAACGCGATCTTGTGTCCGTCCTTGCGGTAGCTTTTGGCCAGCATGGGGAAGATGCCGCCCTGAATGCTGGAGTCCACGGTTCCGGCCGCGATCTCTTCCAGCGTCTGGACGTAGCCCGAAGCCAGCTTCTTGCGCCATTTAGATTCCGCGTCCAGCACGGCCTGCTCTTCGGCGGTCGTCGCGTTCGCCTTGCCGGGGTTCTTGGGGATCGCGGCTTCCCGGGCCGAGGTCTGGATCGTCCCGTCTTCCGGGCCAAACTTGGTAAAGGTGTCGGCGCCCTCGATGAAAATCTGCCAGGTCTGGGTCTTCCCGGTCCCGGTCGTCTTGTACAGTTTCGGCAGTTCCTTCGTCATGTTTCGCTCCAATCGTTTTGAATTGTTCGTGCAGTCGGCCCCTTGCCGCCGGGCATCGTTAAACCCGGCCGTAGCAGAGGAAGTACTCCATCGCCGAATGCACCAGAATGAGATGCCTCCGGGTCTTGAAGTAGTGGTACGGGTTTCGCAGGTTCAGGGCCAAATCCCGGTAGAGATCCGGCAGATGCTTTCTGACCAGGCGATCGATCCGGCGGTGGTCGGCCCTTTTCGCCCCGTCCATCCAGCGGTTCCACTGCGCCAGGTTGATGCCGCTGCAGGTCGCTTCCAGCCAGAGATCGTCAACCGCCCTTGGAGTGCGCATCGTGATCTCCCTGCTCTTCCGCCGCCGCGTAGAGTTCCAGCGCCTCATCTTCCGGCAGCAGGTTCAGTATCTTGTCCACGTCGGCAGGCCTGTGCATTTTCCATCCCGCAAGCTGGGTGGCCAGTTCCGGCTTCTTCAGCCTGCGCGTCTCCCAGAGTCCTGGTGCATTGCGGCGAGCGTACACGATCCGCGACGACAGTTTTGCGCGCAGTTCTTTCCTGCGCTCGTACCGCAACAGTGCCGTGCCGATCACGCAGTCCGCGTCCTGATCCACGAACACGCCGTCGTGGACTTTCAGCCTTGGCAGCGTGGCGGCATAGGACGTTAGTTGCCTGACCAGTGAGATGGGCGAGTAGCCGTGGCATCCACCCGTTCCGCTGTTTCTGACCTGTCCGGCTTTCTTGCCGTCGATCCAGATATCCGCCGAGAAGCATGTCGTCTCCTCGGACATCTCCTTGTGAACAATGCGGGCGCGCCGGGCGTGGACGGGATGACCGTAAAGGACTTCCCGGCCTTTCCCCGCGCGCACTGGGAGCGCATCCGTTCCGCGCTGGAGGAGGGGAACTATCGCCCGGCGCCGGTGCGCCGGGTGTGGATTCCCAAGCCCGACGGGAGTCAACGCCCGCTGGGAGTGCCGACGGTGCTGGATCGCGTGATCCAGCAAGCGTTGGCGCAGGTGCTGGGTTCGCTCTTCGAGAGCGGGTTCAGCGACCGCAGCTATGGCTTCCGTCCCGGCCGCAGCGCCCATCAGGCGGTGCGGGCGGTGGAAGCCGGATGGAAGGAGGGTCGCCGCCACGGGGTGGAATGCGACCTGAAGTCCTTCTTCGATACCGTGCCCCACGATCGGCTGATGAGGCAGTTGCGCGACTTCCTCGTCTTGGTGAAGAGCGCGAAGGCGGCCGAGCGGGTGCTGGCGAGTCTGACGCGGTTCGTGGAAGGACGGCTGGAACTGGTGGTCAACCGGACCAAAAGCCGTTCCGGGCCGCTGAAGACGTGCGCCTTTCTGGGATTCCAGATCGGCCGCGCCGGAAAGCCGGTCTGGACGGGCAAGGCCCTGACCCGTTTCAAACAGCGGGTGAGGGAGATTACCCGGCGCAACCGTGGACACCGTGTGCAGGACGTCATCGGCGAACTGCGGCGGTATGTCGTGGGTTGGATCAACTACTTCGGCATCAGCCATGCCTATACGGTCGTGGTCGAGTTGGCGCAGTGGATTCGCCGCCGGGTACGTTTGTATCACTGGAAGCAATGGAAGCAGCCGCGAACCCGCCGCCGCCACTTGCTGGCTTTAGGCATCCCGCTGGAGCAAGTGCATCTGGCGAGCCGAAGCCGCAAGGGCTACTGGCGAATGAGCGGCAACAGCATCCTGCAACGCGCCCTGACCAACCATCGGCTGCACCAAATGGGAGTCCCCGACCTGCGCACTCTCTGGACTGTTCGTCATTACGGGCCTTCTTGTCCCACGTAGCCTTGGCGAAGTGGGATGGCCCGTGTCTAGCGGAACCGCCGGATGCGGACCCGCATGTCCGGTGGTGTGGGACCCGTGGCTGATTGAGCGATCTTCAGTCAAGCACGGAGACCCGACTGGGCCATTGTGTTTCACTGCTGTGCCCGTAGTCCATCTCGAAGTTTCTCCGCGCTCAACGTCCGGCTGGACGAGGAATTGGCTCGGTTTGCGCAACGCCAGTTGGAGATGGAATACCCGTACCTGATCTTGGACGCCCGCTATGAGAAGGTTCGCCTCGATGGAGTGATCCGCAGCCAGGCCGTCTTAGTGGCGATCGGCATCAACTGGGAGGGGCGCCGGGAGGTGTTGGGCGTCGAATTGGCTGGACGGGAAAGTCAAAGCAGCTGGAAGGACTTTCTGATCGGACTTCGCCAGCGTGGGCTTCGGGGCGTGGAACTGGCGATTACCGACGACCACAGCGGCCTGAAGAAGGCCGTGGCGGAAGTGTTTCCGGAGTCGGCCTGGCAGCGCTGCTATGTGCATTTCCTGCGCAATGCGCTTGATCATCTGCCTCGGAAGGCCGACGACGACTGCCTGATGGAACTGCGCTGGCTGTATGACCGTCGTTGCCTGGAGGAAGCGCGCCGGGATCTGGGCGCCTGGTTGTCGAAATGGGCGCAGCGGTATCCGAAGCTGTGCAACTGGGTGGAGGAGAACATCGAAGAGACCTTCACCTTCTACCGCTGGCCGCTGGCCCATCACAAGCATCTGAAGTCGACCAATATGCTCGAACGGATCAATGAGGAGCTCAAGCGGCGCTCACACGTTGTGCGCATCTTTCCGAATCCCGCCAGCTGTTTGCGGCTGATGCGAGCCTTGGCGGTGGAGGTCCATGAGGACTGGATCGAACAGCACCGCTATCTGAACATGGAGTTGTTGCGCGAGCACAAGAAACTGCAACTGGTGAGGGTGGCATGAGCGCGCGTCACGATCTCATTTTGGATCAATGTGACCGCGTGGATCAGATCATCCTGCTGGCACGGATCCACTTGTACAACGTGGGTCGAGCGTGTGGTGCCTCCGCTTTGCGTCAATACTTGATTGAACAGGAGGCTGTATCCCAAATACCCAGCATATCCAAGATCAGCTGCGTACTCAGAGAGTATGGGCTGACTCACGGAAGGCTTGGGTGGGATGACGACGTCGATCCCCAACGGCTGTTCAACTTCACGAAGAAAGAGAAAGAGGGCGTGACAGTTTGACGCGGGGTGCCGCCCCCCCCGGGGGGGGCGGGGTGTTCCCGAATAACCCAAAACACAAGGCTCCAAACAAGCAGCTAGGAATCCAACGCAGGAATCACCAAACCTATTTGCAGAACTTGACGCACACAACTACCGCCGGATGCGGACCCGTCCGCCCAACCGGACGCGATCTCGCCAGCGGCGGACATGTCTGGTGGTAACGCCAGGGCGTCATGAATGTGGGACCCTTGGCTGATTGAGTAAACCTCAGTCAGTCACGGGGACCCGATTCGCCCCTCCTTGAGCGCATACCGAATTCTGCCAGGATTACTCCGTAGATCGAGCACGCGCCACACGATGGCCAGATCGTCCTCAACCTTGTAATAAACCGCGTAAGGAAACCGTTTGGACAGCATTCGGTAATAGCCGTGAATAATCGGATGAATTCCGGCATAGAGTGCGAGCGAGTCGATGTCGGAGAAAACGGAGTCAAAAAAGTACGCGCCAACGCCCTCTGCCTGATTCTCGTAGAATAACCTTCCTGTGTGCAGGTCATCGATAGCTGAGGATAATACCTTGATCCTCATGCAAAACGATTCCTCAGCTCCCTCTTGGCACTTTCCCAATCCACAATACGTTCTTCACCGCGCGAAAGCCGTTGTTCTGTTTCTCTGAGAGCATCTGCATGCCACGCTGGCGATTCCATCTCGGCATCAGATGCCGACAAAGCCGTCCAAATAGCCTCCATAACCTGAAGCTTCTCCGTTCGGGACATCTGCTCAACTTGTTGCGTAGTTACCATGCTTGGCACAGTAATGCCTTTTTATGGCGTAATCAATCCTTTTCCAAGGAGAACGGCAGGGCTCACCCTCGCCGCATTTATGCGGTGTAGGGTGCGGCCGATTGTGTGCGCCCAGCATGGGCGCGTTGTCAATGAGGTGCAAGTCCTCTGTAGGAGAACCATCATGGCACCCGAATCCTTAGCGAAGGGCGAAACTACCCGCATCGACTCCCGCCCTGAAGG
>CAYNSH010000092.1:0-11991 GCA_964399775.1 uncultured Verrucomicrobiota bacterium | reverse complement strand
TACGTTAGGATATGGACTGCACCTGTCGGTTCGGGGGCCGAACTTGGGCTCCCACGACGCAAGGTCGTGGGGGGCCGAAGACCAGCGGCGAACTCGGCATTTCGACCCCCCCCCAGGTCGTGGGGGGCCGAAGACATATCCATATCGGTCAACATCACTTCGTGTACTTGGTTTTGCCGTCGACTTCCCAGGTATCGACGATGGCCATGATGACGTTGTCGACGGGCTTGTTGTTGGTCATGGAGGTCTGGCGGGCGGAGGAGCCGGCCGCGGTGAGGACCATTTCGCCGGGCCCGGCGCCCATGGCGTCGGCGGCGACGACGAACGAGGAGGTGTCCTTGCCGTCGGTATCGACGAGGCGGACAAGCAGGAAGCGGATGCCGTCCAAAACGGGCTCCTTGCGGGTGGAAACGACAGTGCCGACAACTTTACCGAGATTCATGCTGCCCTCCATGGAATGGGGGAAAAGGTTGTAAAAAACCGGGACGCGAGGTGGATTGGCTGTAGCCGCGCCCGATGGGCGCGGAATTGAGGATCCAATGGCCGGCCCCGGCGGGACCGACTACAGAAAGACCAAGCGGTGTTAAAACCCGTACCATATTTGTAAAGGGGTGGCGGAAGCCGTCCGGCAGATGCCGGACGGCTTCCGCAAGGGGGACGCCTTACTTGGCGCCTTTGGCGGGCGCGCGGCCCAGCGGGAGCGCCGCATCCACGTTGGCGTGGGGGCGGGCGATCACATGGACGGCGACCACTTCGCCGACGCGGCCGGCGGCGATCTGGCCAGCGTCGCAGGCGGCCTTGACGGCGGCGACGTCGCCGCGGACGATCACGGAGCTGAAGCCCCCGCCCGTCTTCTCGTAGCTGACCAGCTCGACCTTGGCGGCCTTGACCATCGCATCCGCGGCTTCGACCGTCGCGGGGAAGGAGCGGGTTTCAATCATTCCCAATGCATCTGCCATTTTCGTACCTCTTGTTGTTTGGTTTTCTTTTTACACTCGGTTTACTTGTCGGCGCGGCCGGTGACCGCCTCGATGGCGGCTTCGGCGGCGCGGTAGGCGACATCGATGTCGCGTTCCTCGCCTCCGAGCCAGATGCGGCCGAAGGAGCCGAAGGTGATGACCTCCAGCACGTTGATGTTGGCGGCCTTTTCGGCTTCATTGGCGGCGAGCGCGGCATAGCCGGCGGGGGCGACCTCCATGATGAAGAGCGACTGCCCGCGGGTGATCATGTTGCCGTGACGCATGCGGTTGATCAGCATCGTCTGGTGGTCGTCGATGTTGCGGATGACCTGGGACGAATAGACCTTGGGTTTGATGCGCTGGTCCTCGGTGAGGTCGAGATCCTTCAGGATGGCGGCGCCGGCCTGGCGGACGTCGGCCTGGGAATCCGAGTGGACCTCGAGCATGCCATAGAGGCGCTCGACGATCTGCATGCCCGGGGTGACGCGAGTGGACTTGAGGGCCACGTCGGTGACCTGGTTGATCGCGATGCCCGGGGAAATTTCCACGAACAGGGCGGCCTGCTCGGCGACGGGCAGGTAGCCGCGGGCCACGGTCGCCAGGAACGAGGCGAACTGCGGCTGCAGGCTGTCGATGAATACGTAGGTTCTGAGTTCTGCCATGGGGGCTCCTTAGTTATTTGGCGCCGGTGGCGGCGGCCGCTTCTTCCATCATTTTCACACTGTTGGAGGATCCGACGCGGGTGGCCCCGTTGCGGATCATCAGCATGGCGTCGGCATAGGTGCGGACGCCGCCGGAGGCCTTGACGCCAAGGCGCTTGGGGGCGACGGTGCGGGCCATCAGCGCGATGTCCTCGGCGGTGGCGCCGCCCTTGTTGAAGCCCGTGGAGGTCTTCACGTAGTCGGCGCGGGCGCGCATGGACGCCTCGCAGGCCTTGACGATTTCGTCCTTGGTCAGCAGGCACGTCTCCAAGATCACCTTGAGGAGCGCGCCGCCATCCTTGCAGGACTCGGCCACGGCGCGGATATCCTTCGTGACGGCATCCCAGTCGCCGGACTTGACCAGGCCGACATTGATGACCATGTCGATTTCCTTGGCGCCTTCGCGGATGGCGCGGCGGGCCTCCAGGGCCTTGATTTCGGCCGGGTTGGCGCCGAGGGGGAAGCCGACGACGGCGCAAACCTTGACGGACGAACCGCGCAGGGCCTGGGCGACGGTGCGCACCCAGGAGGCGTTCACGCAGCAACTGAAGAAGTTGTATTTGATCGCTTCCTCGCACAGCTTCTTGACCTCGGCCTGGGTGGCCTCGGGCTTGAGGATGGTGTGGTCGATCATGCGGGCAAGCTGGGCAGGCGCAAGATTGGCGCCGCCCGCGGTGCTGGCCGCTCCACCGCCGACGATTTGCTTCACGCGCTCGGCGATGCGCGCGACATCTTGGGGGCTCAAGTCCAATTTCATCTCCTTAATGGCCGTCATGACGGGGGTCCCGGCCCGGCCGCTTTCGAGGTCCTGGATCATCTGAACGCGCCGCAGGTGCCTCTCTTCGGTGCATTCGGTGGCGATGAAGACATCCGCGATGGCTTTCGCCTTTTCAAAATCGGTTTGGCCGGAGCCGAGGGTGAGGACGTTGGCGCCGTTGTGCTGGCGGGAATTCTTGGCGAGCGCCTCGTTGTAGCAGGCAGCGGCGCGGACGCCGGGGATCTTGTTGGCGGTCATGGCCGAGCCGATGCCGGCGCCATCGACCATGATGCCGAGGTCGCAGCGTCCCGCCGCCACCGCGCGCGCCACGGCGGCGGCGAATACCGGGTAGTCGACGGCCTCCTTGGAATTCGTGCCGACATCGGTGACGTTGTGGCCCTGGGTGCGGAGCCAGCCGGCGAGCTGGTCTTTCAATTCATACCCACCGTGATCGGCGCCAACGGCTATTCTGCAACGACGAGTCGACATATCGCGGGGCATCTTCCCCCATCGAAAGGACCAGGGCAAGCGAGAAGTTGACAAATCGTTAAACCGTTTTCACAAAACCTAAAATATCCATCCATTCGGATCGGGCGTCGGTTTGCGTTGCGAGGTCCCCGGGCGTTCGCTAGTCTCCACAGGCGGAATGGAATCGGTTGGTTGGTTCTGACGTCACGAAAGGTGGAAAGCAAACATGAGCGGCACGATGCAAGTGGTTCAGGCGGACATCACCACGCTGGCGGTGGACGCGATCGTGAATGCCGCCAATGAAACCTTGTTGGGCGGTGGTGGAGTCGATGGCGCCATCCACCGGGCGGCGGGCCCGGAGCTTCTGCAAGCCTGTCGAAATCTTGGGGGCTGCCCGACGGGGGAGGCCAAAATCACCGGAGGCTATCGTCTGCGGGCGCGATATGTCATTCACACGGTCGGACCCGTCTGGCGGGGGGGCGAACATGGAGAGGAGGATTTGCTGGCCAGGTGCTATCGTCGATCGCTGGAACTGGCCTGCCAAAATGGCATCCGGACCCTGGCTTTTCCCTGCATCAGTACGGGGGTATATGGCTATCCGGCCGAAGATGCCGCGCGGGTTGCGGTGAAGACCGTTGGCCACATATTGGGTCAATTGCCAGGATCAATTCATGTCATATTTTGCTGTTATTCCTATGAATCGAAGAAAATATATGATGATTTGGTTTCATGTGGGTCGATTTCCCAAAAATAAACTATTGGCCTTTCCATGTCCGGACTAACCGGTTTTTATAAAGAGTGAACCTGTGCCGCTCGGTCGGCTAAACGGGCTGATGGACCCAGTCCAAGCGTTCATCCGTATGTGCATCCGTGCTTGTCAGGGGGACAGGCAGCGGCTAGAGTCGGCGGGTTTATTTCACCAAAGGCCCGAGAGCTTGGAACGAGACGATTTATGCAGTGGATCATTAAAAAACTGGTGGGGACCAAAAACGAGCGCGACCTGAAAAAGCTGCGTCCGCTCGTGGCCCGGATCAACGAGTTGGAAGAGCAGTTGCAATCGTTGTCGGATGAGGCCCTCCAGTCCAAAACGGTCGAGTTTCGGGAACGGCTGGCCAAGGGCGAGACGCTGGACGATTTGATGTTGGAAGCGTTCGCCGTCGTGAAGAACGCGTGCCGCCGGTTGTGCGGGACGGAAGTCGACGTGTGCGGCCACATGCAAGCCTGGGACATGGTGCCGTTCGACACGCAGCTGATCGGCGGGATGGTTCTGCACCAGGGGCGGATTGCGGAAATGGCGACGGGGGAGGGCAAGACCCTGGTGGCGACGCTGCCGGTCTATCTCAACGCGTTGACGGGCCTGGGCGTGCATGTGGTGACGGTCAACGATTACCTGGCCCGGCGCGATGCAACGTGGATGGGAACGGTCTACCGGCACCTGGGGCTGACGGTGGGGTGCATCCAGAACCAGATGCGCCCGGAGGAGCGCCGCCAGCAGTACGCCTGCGACATCACCTATGGCACCAATTCCGAATTCGGCTTTGACTATCTGCGGGACATGGGCATGGCCTACACCCCCCAGGAAATGGTCCAGCGCGGATGGAATTACGCGATTGTCGACGAGGTGGATTCCATCCTGATCGATGAAGCGCGCACGCCGCTGATCATTTCGGGTCCGGCGCCGTACTCGACCGAGCAGTATCAACTGGTGAAGCCGTCGGTGGAGCGCATGGTCCGCAAGCAGCGCGACTTGTGCACCCGCCTGATGGCCGACGCCAAGGCGGCGATCGAAGGCAACGACGACGACACGGCCATGCTGAAGCTCTACCAGGTCAGCCAGGGCATGCCCAAGAACAAGCAGCTCCTGCATTTGCTGGAAGAGCCCAAAACCCGCAAGCTCCTCGAGAAGGTCCAGGGCATGATGTTGGTGGACATGAACAAGGAGCAGGCCCGGGAGCTTCGCGAAGAGCTGTTCTTTGTGATCGACGAAAAAAGCAACGACGCCAGCCTGACGGACAAGGGCTGCAACGCGATGAATCCGGCGGATCCGGACTACTATGTCGTGCCCGACCTGGTGTCGGCCCTCGCCGACCTGGATGGGGATACCGCCCTGACCGACTCGCAGAAGTTCGAGAAACGCCAGGAGCTGCAGAACCAGTTTGCGGATAAAAGCGAGCGGATTCATGCCGTCGACCAGCTCATTCGCGCCTATAGCGTCTATGAGCGCGATGTCCAGTATGTCATTCAGGACAACCAGGTCATCATCGTCGATGAATTCACCGGCCGCCTGATGCCGGGGCGTCGCTGGAGCGACGGGCTCCACCAGGCGATCGAGGCCAAGGAGGGCGTGCGCATCGAGCGCGAGACGCAGACGCTGGCCACCATCACCATCCAGAACTACTTCCGGCTGTATGGCAAGCTGGCGGGCATGACGGGAACCGCGGAAACCGAAGCCGACGAATTCGCCGAGATCTACAAGATGGATGTGGTTGTCATTCCGACAAACCGACCCGTACGGCGGGTGGATGGCAACGACCAGATCTACAAGACCCAGCGCGAGAAGTTCAGCGCCATCATCGAGGAGATCTCCGATTGCTACCAGCGCAAGCAGCCCGTGCTGGTGGGGACCATCTCCGTGGACATGTCGGAGATCCTCAGCCGCATGCTGCGCCGGGTGAACATTCCGCACAATGTGCTCAACGCCAAGAACCACCAGCGCGAGGCGGAGATCGTCGCCAATGCGGGCCAGCCCGGGGCCATCACCATCGCCACCAACATGGCCGGGCGCGGCACCGACATCAAGCTCGGCCCCGGCGTGGTCTGGATGGAGCGCAACGTGATCACCGGCCCGGCCCGGCTGACCGACAAGTTCGAAGGCAAGACGCTGCGGCAACTGATTGAGGATCGGCCCTGCGGGTTGTATGTCATCGGCAGCGAGCGCCATGAATCGCGGCGGATCGATCGCCAGCTCCGCGGCCGCTGCGCGCGTCAGGGCGATCCGGGCATGACGCGGTTCTTTGTCTCGCTCGAGGACGACCTGATGCGGCTGTTCGGCAGCGACCGCATTTCCGGCATCATGGAGAAACTGGGCATCCAGGAGGGGGAGGTTCTGGAACACCGCTGGCTGAACCGATCGATCGAGACCGCCCAGCGCCGGGTCGAGCAGCAGAACTTCTCCATTCGCAAGCGCACGCTGGAATACGACGACGTCATGAACAAGCAGCGCGAAATCATCTATGGTTTCCGCAGCCAGATTGTCGCCGCCGACCAGGTGCGCGAGAACCTGCTGGATGTCGTCAACGATGTGATCTACAACCGCGCGGAAGATCTCACGGGGGATGAAGAAAGCCTGACGGCCTTCGCCACCTGGGTCAACAGCCAGTTCCCGATCGGCTTCCATCCCGATCAGGCGGTCTGGAAGGAAGGCCGCGGCGGGAACATCGATACCGAGGCGACCGCCAAGGCGGTCTTTGCCAGCGTCGAGAAGGCCTATGCCGACAAGTGCGCCCTGGAGGATCCCGCACAACTCAACAACATGGAGCGCTTCATCATGCTGCATGCGGTGGATACCCAGTGGCAGGAGTATCTGCGCAACATGGATACGCTTCGCCAGGGCGTGGGTCTGCGCGCCTATGGCCAGCGCGACCCGCTGGTGGAATACAAGAACGAGGCCTATACCCTGTTTGCCGACCTGATGGATCGCATCAAGGGCGAAATTGCGGGGCGGATTTTCCGGGCCACGACCTCTCCGCGCGCCTATCAGAACTTCCTGGGCGACCTGCAAAGCCTGCATGCGCGGGTCCAAACCCAGCATGCCGATCTCGGCCCCCTGGCCGGCGGCCATGCCGCGGGCGCCGGGCCCGCGCACCGGGGGGAGGGCCGCGCCGATCCCGGCGCCGAGGCGGCCATGAATGCGGCCTTGTCGGCCCCGAAAACCGTGGTGCGCGATGAGCCCAAGGTCGGTCGCAATGACCCCTGTCCCTGCGGCAGCGGCAAAAAGTACAAGAAATGCTGCGGAAGCCATGCTTGAGATGGACTCTTCGATTGTCCTGAAAAAAACCGAGCACGCCCTGCGGCGGGACATGATCTCCCCCGAGGCCTTGCGGGTGCTGACCCGCCTGGACGAGGCCGGCTACAAGGCCTACCTGTGCGGCGGCGGTGTTCGCGACTTGTTGTTGGGGCGTACCCCCAAGGATTTTGACATCGCAACCGACGCCAGCCCGGAAGAGGTCCGCAAGATCTTCCGCAATTCGCGGATCATTGGCCGTCGTTTCAAGCTGGCCCACGTGTTCTTTCGCGACGTCATCATCGAAACCGCCACGTTCCGCGCCCGTTTCGATGCCCCGCCGCCGGAGGCCGAAGGCATCCCCTTGCCCTCGCGCCGCCGCAGCGATGTTCCCGATCCCACCTTCGCCACCCGCGGCGGTGTCATTGTCCGCGACAACGTCTATGGCACGCCCGAAGAAGATGCCCGGCGGCGCGATTTCACCATCAACGGCCTGTTCTACGACATCGCCGATGGCCGCATCATCGACTATGTCGGCGGCCTTCAGGATTTGAACCAGCGCATCCTGCGCGTGATCGGCGACCCCGAGACCCGCTTCCGCGAGGACCCGGTCCGGATGGTGCGGGCGGTTCGCATTGCCGCGCAGCTTGATTTCGAGATCGAATCGCAGGCCCGCGACGCCATCGTGCGGTACTGCGGCGAATTGAAGAACTCCTCGCGAGAGCGGATGCAGGAGGAGATGCTCAAGATCCTCAACTGCGGCAGCGCCCGGGAAGTCTTCGACCGCTCCTGGCAGAAAGGTCTTTTCCAGACCATCTATCCGGCCTATTCCGAGTGGTTGCGTGGCCCGGACGGGCATGCCGGGATGACCTGGTTGAAAAAGGCGCTCCGGCAGTTTGATGTCTGGAAAGAAGCGGGCCTGAAGCCCATGCCCGCCCTGCAGCATGCGCTGCTCTTTGGACCCTACATGGAGGCCATGGCCGCCCAGTTCGTGGCCGATGGCCTTCCCGAATTCGAAGCCGCCTTGCAGGCCGTCAACACGGCCCTGCGCGACAAGACCAACCTGACCCAGATTCCCAAGATGGTGGTCTATGACGTCGAGCGGATCCTGGGCATCCAAGTCCAGATGCGCAAATCCTCCGGCCAGAGCAAGTACGCGACCCGCCTGCGCCATCGCAACGGTTTCGAAGAAGCCCTGATTTATCTCAAGTTCGCCAGCGGCCTGGATCCCGCCCGCAAGGACCTGATGGCCCGCTGGCTGGCCCCCGCCCATCGGGGTCAGCCCCAGGTCTGACCCCGGCCGGAGTGACAGATAAAGAGGTGATAGTGGAGGTGGGCGCAGAAGGCGTCGGGGGTTTTAGCGAAGACAGAGGGCGGCACGGCCGGGTCGGTGGGCAGGCGCTCAAGAATGCGCTGCAGGTCACCTGGCGTCAGATGATAGCGTTCCGCCAGGTCCTGGCTCGTCAAGGGAAGGGGCGGGACCGGCGCAAGATCGGCCACCCGCCAGCCTTCGGCTTCCAGGCCCTCGCGCAAGAAGGCCACATCCGGATACCACTTGGGGGAGCGCATCAGGCGATAGAGTTCGTTGAGGCAGTCCGCATCGCGCCGGTGTTGAAACGAAGCGGTCTGGTGGACGAACCATTCACCCGGGCGGATTTGGCGGCGCAGATGGCGCAACACCGGGCGCAATCCCGCCGGGCCGAAATAGTGCAACACCGAGCGCATCACAAACAATCCCCGGGCCCCCTCGGGGACCACCGTGGATCGTTCAAACGAATCGACGGAACCTTGGACCCCGTTGATTCCCGCGGCGCGGGCGAGGGCGAGTTGATCGGGCGAGTCATCCAGCACGAGCAGGTTTGTGCCCGCCGGCAGTCCGGCCGCGCGCAACCGGGAAAGGAGAAATCCGGTCCCGCCGCCCAAATCGATCAGGACATCCGGTCGGTCGCGGGCGGCGACGTCCAGCACCTGGCCGACCAGCGGCGCCGCCACAGCCGGGTCGGCGAAATATCCGCCGTGAATACGGCTCCACCGCGGGCCAAACACCGTCTCTTGGCGGGGATCAGAACTGTTCATGCCGGCCACTCTACACGGCGCGGTGTCTTCAACTCAAGGGGCATTGAACGTCCCCGACCATGCGTTTGTCTGTACGGCGGATGACGGGTGGAGTATAGGACCAAGCAACATGGTTTCGACAGATACAGGCTTGAGCCAGGCATGGTCGTTATGAACCGGCGGGTGAACGCGGGGTCGTCGTCATGAATGAGGGCTTGAGGTTGGCGCTCAGTTTTCTCGTCGGGGGGATTTGGGTGGCGGCCACCACGGCGGTGGCCGAGCGACGCGGCAGCCGCCAGGGCGGATTCATTGGCGGCATGCCCTCGACGTTGGCGGTGGCCTTGGTGTTCGTGGCCTGGACGGGCGGGGTGGAGGCCGCCCGGACGGCCGCCGAAGTTGCGCCGCTGGCGTTCGCCGTCAATGGTCTGTTTGTATTGGTTTTCGCGATCGGTTCGCGGCACGGATTCCATCTGGGCATGGGCGTGGCGTTGGCGACATGGGGGGTGTTGCAGACCGCGATCGTTTGGGCGGGTGGCGCGCCACTCGGGTTCTCAGTAGCCGCGTGGGTTGTGGTCTTTGCCGTGTGTTGGATCCTGTTCCGGACCGTACTGGCTCTTGCACCGCAGCCGGCAACCGGCCCGGCTGCCGGGCCATTGGCGTTGGTGTTGCGGGCCCTGGCGAGCGGAGCGCTGGTTGCGGCCGCCGTGGGGATATCGCAACGCGGGGGGGCGGTGGCTGGTGGCGTACTGGCATCGGCGCCGGTGGTTTTTGTGTCCTCCCTGTTCATCGCCAACCGCACCATGGGGCTTGAATTTGCCCGGGCCATGGGGCGCTCGCTTCTCTTCAGTGCCGTCATCAACTGCTCGGTATTCGCGCTGGCGTTTCACGTCACCGTGAGCCGCCTGCCCCTGCTTCCGGCCTTTGCGCTGGCCTATGCGGTTACGATCGTTGCGGCCATCCCGGTCTATCGACTCCGGTTGGGCTGAGCACCGTGCAGGAGTTCTGGCGCGGGCTCCGCGTGGCCGCCGAGAGGCCCGAGGATCGAATCGCCCGCCGCCCCCTTCCGAACGGCCACGGCGTTGCGGGCCGATTGAGGCGCTCCATTTTCCGCCCCCCCCCCCCCCCCGGCCCCCCCCCCCCCCGGCCCCCCCCGCGGGGGGCCGGGGCCCGGGGGGGCCCACCCGGCCGCGGCCCCGCGCGCCCGCGCCCCCCCCCCGCGGGCGGGGGGAAGAAAACGCGGTTGACATGGTGCTAAACAGCATTATGCTAATCAGCACAATAACGAAGGGGAAGGCGGATGAATCCATTCAAGTACGGCCAAGTGGTTAGCGCGGCGGATTTCTGTCCCCGGCCGATGCTCATGAAGCAGGTCGACGAGGCCATCAAGGCGGGGCAAAACATCGTCCTGCAAGGAGAGCGGCGCACGGGCAAGACCTCTTTGGTCCATGAAGCCGTTCGGCAGATCAAAAATCGGTCCATTCTATATATCGATCTGCTGGAAATCAAAGATGCGGATGATCTGTGCAAGCGGATGGTCAAGGCCATCATCTCTCTTGAACGGCAGTCCGGGTTCCTGGATCGGATTCTCCGTACGCTAACTCATCTGCGCCCCACGGTCTCGGTTGATCCTTTGACGGGCGAGCCGTCGATTACGCTGGATGCCTCGGTCTCGCTCAAGCCGGACTCAATCGATGGAATCCTTGATTTGATCGAGGGCATCCATCGCAAGAGGCCCTTGGTTGTGATGTTCGACGAGTTCCAGGATATTCTCAACCTGCGCTCGTCGAAAGAAACGCTCGCCGTTTTGCGCAGCAAAATCCAGTTCCACGGCAAGATTCCCTATGTTTTTGCAGGAAGCGTTCGCAACCAGATGAATGACATTTTCACCAACCCCGACAGCCCTTTTTTCAAATCGGCGATATCCATCGAAGTCGGGGCGCTGGATCGCCGCGAATTCAAAGGGTTCCTTCAGCGCAAGTTTTCCTCGGGCAAGAGAAAGATCGACGACGATGTCCTGGACACCGGCTTTGCCATCTCCGGCGGCCTTCCCGGCGATATGCAGCAGTTTTGTGGAGCCCTATGGGACACAACGGACGAGAAGGCTCATATCTCCAAGCCATCCATCCAGTCCGCCATGCATTTAATCTTTTCTCGGGAGTCAAAAGGCTATGAATCGATCATGGTTCAGCTCACGGCACATCAATTGCGATGTCTTGTCGGTTTGGCGCGACTGGGCGGCACCGCTGCGTTTTCGGGTGCATTCCTTCAGGGCGTTGGAATACCTAATCCAGCCTCGGTCAAGAAATCGTTGCATCGTCTGGCCCAATTGAAAGTGATCTACCGGTATTCCGGAGAGTTCAAGTTCGTGAATCCATTCTTCAAGGAGTGGATTATCTGGAAGAACCTGTAGCGCAGCAACGGGGGCCAAGATAATGAAATACTTCATCTATGCGCGGAAGAGCACGGACGACGAGGCGTCGGCCTTGATGCTGGCGGAGGTGAATCGCTAGATCGAGGCGGATCAGTCGGCGCAGGCTGGCTTGGTGGAGCGTCAGAAATCGGACCTCGCCCGGATTTCCGCCCGTCTGGATCGGTTGCTGGAAGCGTTCATCGACGGCGACATCGAGCGCGGCGATTTCACCGCGATGAAGGAAAAACTGACCTTGGAGAAATCGGCGCTGGCCGATTCCATCGCCCATTATGGGGAACAAGTGGGTGGTCGGTTCAAAACTTTGGTGGATTTCATAACGGCATCGCGTCAAGCGAAGTACGACGCGCAGACGGAGAATCTGGACGAATTGCGGAATTGGCACAAAAAGGTCGGTTCAAAACTGATTTTTTCTAGCAGGATATTGGGGTCGGGAAGTGGAGCGCCGCAGGCGGGCCGCAAAGCCGTGGGCGGTTCGGAAGGGGGGGCGGGCGATTCGATCCTCGGGCCTCTCGGCGGCCACGCCACAGGCGTGGCAAGCTCTGCCTGTCCTGCGTTTCGCAGGGCCGCACGCTCCCTCCTTGCGGCGGGCAGGCAGGCCTGCCCGAATCCCCCCCAAA
>CAYNSH010000091.1:0-12469 GCA_964399775.1 uncultured Verrucomicrobiota bacterium | reverse complement strand
TGAGGTGCACCCCGTTGGCTAGACAAAAAAGTGTCTTGGATAAGGTAGAATCCGGGGGTCTTGGTTTGGCCTTGCTCGGGGCTTTGGCCAACGGGTGAGGCAAGGGGGCCCGCCCGCTGCGCCCCAGCTCCCGCCTTCCGCGAAGCCTGTCCCCGAAGGGGCAGCCCGAAGGGCTGAAGGCGAAGCGGAAGGCGGGAGCTGGAAATGGTTTTCTTCATGCGGATTTTCTCGCCGCGTAGACTTCGGCGGGGATGGCGTACTCCAGCGATTCGTGGATGCGCCGATGGCAGTAGAAGTTCATGTAATTCTTCAGCCCCCGGTACAGTTCCAGCCCGTTGGCCGCCGCATGCAGATAGACGTGCTCGTACTTCACGTTGCGCCAAAAGCGTTCGACGATCACGTTGTCTAACGCCCGGCCCTTTCCATCCATGCTGATCCGGATCCCCTGTTCCAGCAGCCGTCCCGTGAATTCCTCGCTGGTGAACTGCGCGCCCTGATCGCTGTTGAAGATCTCGGGCTTGCGGCCCGTCGCCAACGCGTCGGCCAGCGCGTCCAGGCAGAACCCGACGTCGCAGGTGTTCGAAAGCCGCCACGACAGCACGTGGCGGCTGTACCAGTCCAGAATCGCCACGAGAAACAGGTGCCCCCGTGCCATGGGCAGGTAGGTGATGTCCGTGCACCAGACCTGGTCCGGCCGCAGAATGGGCACGTTCCTCAGCAAATACGGGTATTTCTTGTGTCGCGGATGCGGCACGCTGGTCTGTGGGCCCGGCGCGATCGAGGCGATGCCCATGGCCCGCATCAGGCGCAGGACCCGCTTGTGGTTGACCGGGGTTCCCTGCCGGCCCAGCTCGACGGTGATCCGGCGATACCCGTAGAACGGACAGGCCGTGTAGATCCGGTCGATCGCCGCCATCAGCGCTTCGTCGCCGGCGCGGTTGCCGCCGGGCGCCCCGTACAGCCCCGAACGGCTGATCCCCAGCAACTCGCACTGCCGCCCCAGCGAGAGGCTTGGATGTTCCCGGTCGATCATGGCCCGACTCTCCGCCACGGTCCGGCCGCAGTCCTTTTTTTTAGGAAGTCCAGCTCGACCTCCAGTCGGCCGATCTTGCCATACAGCGCTTCCAGCAAGTTTTCCCGGCCGGCTTCTCCGCTCTTGTGCCGGCCATCCTGGAACAACGCGGCGGCCTCGTCTTGGAGGTGCTTCTTCCAAGCCTGGATTTGTCCGGGATGAATGTGGTGCTCGTTAGCCAATTCCGCCATCGTCTTGATTCCTTGAATCGCATCCATGGCCACGTGGGCCTTGAAATGAGCGTCGTATCGCCGCCTCGTCGTCTTCATCGTCCATCGTCCTTTCAGGGTCGGTTTTGATCCCCTGAATTCTACCTTATTGGACTGTCTAAAAAACGGGGTGCACTATATACGTCGGAAGGCATTTGGCTGAGCGAATGGGCGACATTCAACACGGTGCTGGGAAACGTGATTGGCGTGGATGTGACCGGCGCCGGCAGTTGGCGCAATGCCATCGGAATCCTGATCAACGGCGCATTGAATACGGTGGGGGGGACGGTGGTGGAGCAAGGCAACATCATTTCCGGCAATGGCTGGGGGGTACGGCTGTCCGGGACGAATGCCTTTAACAACGCCATTTGGGGCAACTGGATCGGACTGGGCCGTTGGGGGGATCCCGTGCCCAACGAGCAAAACGGCGTGCAGCTGATCCAAGGCGCCCGTGACAACCTGATCGGCGGCGGGGGCTACGGGCCGTACAACATCATTTCGGCCAATCTCGCGGAAGGGGTGAGCGTGGGCGATACCGATTCCAGCGGGAACATGATCCAAGGGAACTGGATCGGGACGGATGCCAACGGGACGGCGGCCATGGGCAACGGCTCCCACGGCATTATGATCTACAATGCGCCGGGGAGCATCATCGGGGGCAGTGGAGCGGGGGAGGACAACGTGATAGCGGCCAACAACGGAAACGGGGTGGTGCTGAGCGGTTTGGGCTGCCGCAACACCTGGATGAGAGGCACCCGGATCGGGCTGGCTGCGGCCGGAGAGGGGGCGCTGGGCAATGCGGGGGCGGGCGTGTGGATCAGCGACTCGCCCAGCAACACGATTGGAACGTCCTGGTCGGGAGATGCCAACACGATTGCCCACAATGGGAACAGGGGGATTCTGGTGTTCAGCGATTTGGCGGTGGGCAACCAGATCGGGATCAACCGCATCTATGACAACGTCGGCCTGGGCATTGATCTGGGAGCCGACGGCGTGACGCCCAACGATCCCCTGGATGCGGACCTGGGCCCCAACCGGCGGCAAAATTTCCCGGTGCTGACGTCGGTATCCAACGACGGATCCCGGCTGATCATTGCGGGCATGTTGTCCGCCGCTACCGGAACGCACCACCTGATCAACCTGTATGGCAACTGGAATTGCGATGCCTCGGGGTATGGCGAGGGCGAGACCTATCTGGGCCAGGCCACGGCCGACACCGATGCCGCGGGAATGGCCTGGTTCACCAACGACTACCCCCTGCCCAGTCCGTTGCCGAATTTCATCACGGCCACCGCGGTGGATGTGGTCCAGCGGAACACCTCGGAGTTCTCACCGTATTTGATGCTCGATTCGGATCGCGACGGGATGCCCGACGGATTTGAAGAGCGCTATTTCGGCTCGGCCACGGGCGGCGATCCGGCCGGCCATGCCGATGCCGACGGCAGCTCGAACCTGGACGAGTTCGTGGCGGACACGGATCCGACGGATGCCGACAGTCGGCCACCGGAAGCGCAGATCCGCCGCTCGGGCGCGGGGTTCATGATCGGGATTCCCACCTCGGTGTCGCGGCGGTATGTGCTGGGCGATTCCCAGGAACTGGCCACACCTTCGGTCTGGAACGAGCGGATGGGCAGCCTGGCCGGGACCGGCGGACTGCTGGAAAGCTATTGGAACTTGAACGAAGACGTAAGCTTCTTCCGGTACCGGGTCCGCCTGCCCTGAGTGCTTCACTCCGATAAGGAAAAGGGGTCCCGAATTCGAGTAATTCTACCGACCTGCATGTTTGGAGTCTGGCCTATATGGGTGACGAATCCGGCTGTCGCGCAGGGGCGCCTCTATGCCGTCCCGCTGTCCAACCTCTGCTACAGATTACGAGAATACGGGACTGACCCCTTCTTTCGTAAAATCCAGTAAAATCCGATGGACGCGAAAGAAGGCGCGGGAGTAAAATACGGCCTGTTGGGTGTCGAATATCAACGTCGAGGTTGCACGCCATGAGGAGAGCAAGGCCGGTGGGTTTTCCATGCCGTGGTCCGGCAGCTGCCGGATTCCACGCTGTGGAAAATGCCGGCACCGATTTTCCACACCATGGAAAATTTTGCGTGGTTTTTTCCACACTGTGGAAAACTTTTTTCCACACCGTGGAAAACCGGCGGAGAGGGATCGTAGGAGGCGCATCATGAGAACAGCGGGTTGGGCGAAGTGGGTCTTGGCGGTGGGACTGGTTTGGGCCTGTGCGGGGGCGGCGCGGGCGACGCCGCACGAGGCCAACGGCTGGAAGATCGAGAAGAAGGCCGAGGAAACCTCGGCAGAAGCCGGCGGGACGATCACCTACCACCTGCGCGTGGAGCGCACCGGCGCGGATGCCGGCGCCATCAACATTGTCGACGTGCGGGATTCCGGCGCGACATCCAGCTACGGGGGCGTTGCTCCGGCGCCCGACGGCGGCGGGGGGGCATCGTCCGCCGTGGCGTGGACCCGCACGTTCAACCAGGGCGACGTGTTCGAGGCGACCTACACCGTCCAGCTCAATTCGCCGCTGTCTGTGGGCCAGCGGATCGGGAACTACGTGATGGCGGACAAGTCGCCCTATGACCCGGCTTATCACATCTCCGTGGATTGCTATGTGGTCGTTGGCGGCGGCAACCAGACGAAGGCCGGCAACAAATGCACAGGAGATTCGAAGGAGCCGGTCAGCACGGCGACGGGCGAGTACTATCTTCTCCCCCAAACCGATCTGGATCTGGGCGGGCCGCTGCCGCTGGCGTTCACCCGCTGGTATGCGGGGGGGATGAACGACCCGGGCATCGACCTGATCGGCAGCGCGCTGGGCCTGGGCTGGATGCACAACTTCGAGTCGCGGGCCATCCACAGCGGTTTTTTCGAGCGCAGTCTGCAGGTGGTGCTGCCCGGCGGCAAGGTCGTGTTTTTCGCGGAGGTGTATGGCGGCACCGGCGGCTGGCAGCTCAACTTCGCCCAGGAGGGCGTGGCCTATCAGGGCCGGTCGGACGGCCACAGCTTCTGGATGATGGATCCGGAATCGGAACTCCTGTACCGCTTCGACCAGCCCCCCATGGCATGGGGCAGCACCAATCGACTGCGAGAGATTCAGGACCGCAACGGCAACCGCCTCGAACTGGCGCGCAGCGCGGGCGGGTTGGTGACGAACGTCAGCGACGGGCTCGGGCGCAATTTGGCGTTCACGTATTCGGCGTCGAGCAATCTGCTGGCGGTGAGCGACGGCACGCGAACCATAGGTTTCGGGCATGACGCCAACGGGGTGATCACCTCCCTGACCAATGCCGCGGGACACGTGAAGCGATTCCGCTACGACCCGGTCAACTCGTTCAGCAACGGGCAGGGCGCGCTGCTGACGGAGGTGGAGTATCCGCTGGGCAACGTCCCGTATGTGCAGACCTACAACACCAACGGGCAGGTGGTGACCCAGACCGACGTCTACGGGGCGGTTTCCACGTTCGATTACGGCACCAACGGCGCGACGACGGTGACGGACCCGCAGGGCGCGTTCACGCATGCCTACGCCAACTACCGCCGGGCGACGAACCTGGCCGACCAGGCGGGCAACGCCTTCGCGTATGCATACGACACCGACCGCGACCTGCCGACAGCGGTGACCGATCGCCGGGGGTTTGTCACGTCCATTGAATACGAAGAAGCGAGCCGCAAGCCGGTGAAGATCGTTCACCGCGACGGTGGCACGACGACGTTGGCCTACGTCTGGACGGAGCAGGTGTTCACCAACAGTGCGACGGGCACGAATTTCGTCACGTTTGCCTTCCGCGATCTGGCTGAAGTGACGCATCCGGGCGGCGCCACGGAGCAATTCCAGCGTGATGGGCGCGGGAATGTGACCGGCTACGTGGACCGCGCCGGGGCGATGTGGGCCACTACCTGTAACGACCGCGGCCAGCCGCTGACGATTGTCCGTCCGGGAGGCGGCGTGCAAACCTTCGCCTACAACGCCGACGGCACGCTGGCGAGCGCGACCGACAGCGACACCGGCGTCACAACCTACACGTACGACGCCTTGCGCCGGCGCACTGGGGCGGCCTATCCCGACGGCGCGACCGAGGCGTGGGCATACGACCACTTGGACCGGGTGACGAGGTTTACCGATCGCGCGGGCCAGTCCATGGACTTCGCCTACGACGACAACGGCAACCGGGTGGGCGTGACGGATCCGCTGGGATATGCCGTGGAGGAGCAGGTGGACCTGATGGACCGGACGACCAACCGGTTCGACAACCTGGGGTTCCTGTCGGCGAGCACCTACGACGACATGGGGCGAGTGGTCGCCGTGGCCGATGCGGCGGGCACCAATGCGTTTAATTACGACGCGCGCGGCTGGCTGACGAACCGGACGCGCGGCGCGCGCACCGAAAGCTGGGAATACGATGCCGAGGGCAACGTGACGCGCGCGGTGTCGCCGCTGGGCCACGCCACGGCGCTGGCGGTGGATGCCATGGGGCGGCCGGTGGCGGTCACCAATCCGCTCGGGCAGGCGTTCACCATCGCCTACGATGCGGCCGGGCGCGTGGCAGCCATCACCGATCCCGTGGGCGGTGAAACCCGCTACGCCTATGACGCGGAGGGGCGCCTCACGGTCATCACCAACGCGGCCGGAGCCGGGGCGTCGTTCGAGTACGACGGCGACGGCCGCCGGATCCGCGCGACCGATTTCGACGGCCACGCCACGACCTACGGCCATACGCCGATGGGCCGGCTGGCGGCCATCACCAACGCGCTCGGGGAGGCGACGCGCTATTCCTACGACACGTCCGGGCGGCGCATCCGCACCGAGCATGCGGACGGGGCCCGCGTCGAGCGCACGTACGACGTGGCCGGGCGCGTGGCCACCGAAACGGACGAGGGCAGCAACACCTGGGCCTATGCCTTCGATGCGCGCGGGGCGGTGACGGCCGTGACCAATCCCGCCGGGGGCGTGGCGACCCTTGCCTACAACCTCGACGGCACGGTGCAAACCGCGGCCGACAGCGACACCGGCACCGTTTCCAACCGCTACGACGCCGCGCGGCGGCTCGTGGAGGTGGCGCTGCCGGACGGCGCCAACAGGCTCTACGCCTACAACGAGCACGACGAGGTGACGGCGATCACCGATCCGGCCGGCGCGGCCACTCAATTGACGTACGATGCCGACGGGCGACCGGTGCGGATCACGGATGCCGACGGCCATGTTCTGGACCTGGCCTACGACGCGGCGGGCCGGCTGACCAACGTCATGGATCGCACCGGGGCGCGCACGGCCTATGAATACGACGCGGCGGGCCAGCTTACGCTGACCATTGATCCCACGGGCGTGCGCACGGCGGTTGCGCGGGATGCCCTCGGACGCGCGACGAACGTCACGCGGGGCACCTCGACCTGGACGGTGGCGTATAACCACGCGGGTGTCGTCACGCAGATGGTGACGCCGTCGGGGCGCATCACTACGGCCGTGCCGGATGCGCTGCAGCGGGTGGCACGGACGGTCGATGCGCTGGGGCGCACCAATGTCTTCACGTACGATGTGCGCGGGCGGCTGTCGGCGGCGACCGATCCCGCGGGACTCGCCACGGCCTACGCCTACGATCCGCGCGGGTGGCTGGCGGGCGTGACGCTGCCTGACGGCACCGCCGTGGGATACGAACTCGATGCGCTGGGCAATGTCGCCGGGCTGACGGACGGCGGCAGCAATGCATGGGAGTTCGCCTACAGCCCGATGGGCCGGCCGCTGGGGGTGACCGATCCGCTGGGCCGCGCGACGACGTATACCAACGATCTCCGCGGGCAGGTGGTGGGCATCGGGTTCGCCTCCGGCGAAAGTGCGGCATTGGAGCGGGACGCCAACGGACGGATCGTGCGGGTGCAGCATTCCGCCGGGCCGGATCTGCCGTTCCACTATGACGCGCTGGGGCGGCTGACCAATGCCGCGGACGTCGCCCTGACCTATGACGCCGAAGGGCGCGTGACCGCCACCGTCAGCGGCGGCGTGGTGTTCGGCGCAAGCTATGATGCGGCCGGACGGCTGGCCACGGCCACCTACAACAACGGGGCGTTCGCCGTCACCTACACCTACGCCACGGGGCCGGATGGCGACGGACGCCTCACGCGCGTCGCCGACAGCCTGACCGGCACGCAGATCGATTTCGGCTACGACGCCGACCGGCGCCTGCGCACGCTTTCCCTGCCGAACGGCGAAACCGTCACCTATACGTGGGACGACGCCGACCGCCTCGTGCGCCTCCAGTCGGGCGACTACGTGGACATGGCGCTGAGCTACGACCTGTCCGGGCGCCTCACGGAATCCGATCTGATTGCACCGCTGCAGCCCCGGACCCATTTGGCCGCGGACACCAACGTGTGGACGTTCGACGCAGCCGCGCAGGTGTCAACTGCGGGCCATTCCTACGACGCGCGCGGGCGCGCGACGGCCACGCCCGGCCTGGCGCTGACGTGGGACGGCGCCTCCCGCCTGACGGGCGTCAACGGCGCCGCCCTGTCGTACAACGGGCTGGGCGATTTGCGCCGCCGCGCGGACGCCGTCCAGACCAACCGCTTCTTCCACAACCGGGCATTCCGGCTGCCCGCGCTGGTGGCGGAACAGGATGAGCCCAGCGGGGCGTTTCTGCGCTACTACGTCTATGCGCCCAACGGCCGCCTCCTGTACATGATCGACGCCGCCGACGGCAACAAGGTGTACTTCCATCACTTCGACCAGGCCGGCAACGTGCTGGCGCTGACGGATGACTCCGGGGCGCTGACGGACGCCTGGGCCTACGACCCGTTCGGGCGCATTCTCGCCCGCACCGGCGCGAACCCGCAGCCCTTCACCTTTTCTGGCGCGTGGGGCGTGCGGCAGGAGGGATCCAACGGTCTCTACCAGATGCGGGCGCGATACTATGACGCCGCCACGGCGCGCTTCCTGTCGCCGGAGCCGCTTTGGCCGCAACTGGCCAATCCCAAGGCGCTGAACCCCTACCAGTACGTCGGGGCCGATCCCCTGCGGTTCATCGATCCGAGCGGACGGGAGGAGGAGCACAATTTCTTTGGCTGGGAAGACCCGACTCCCGAAGACGTCGCCAAGCTTCAACTTCAACTCAGCGCGATTCAGGTCGCACAGTTGCCCGGCGTTCAAGGCGCGCTGGCCCAGGCCGGCTTGGTGGGGCTGGGCCTCGAGATCATGGGGCAAGGATTGCTTCCAAACCTCCCGGGAATGGATCCCCTCGAATTCGTTCAACAGGTGGCCAACGAAATTCGGTGGATTCAACGGCATAACGCGGAAAAAGTGGAGAGAGCGGCGAAACTTGCGGAATTGATGAGGGGGTTCGGCGAAAAGAAGGCGCAAGAAGAAAAAGAATGCCACCAGGAGGAGAAGAATCCGGCGGTCAAGAATCCCGACGCCCCCATCGAACTGTACGAGGTACAGGGCGGGAATCCCTTTGGGCCGATGGCCCAGGGGCCGGTCCGCCAGCCGCTGGGCGATTTAACGGCCGCCGGCATCGTGGAAGGCTTGTTCGGGCCAAACGTGGCCGCCTGGGACCAGATGGTGGCCGCTCATCTGGACCGTTCGCAGGGGTCGCTGTCGAAGACCTACGTTCTGCCGCCGCCGGGCAATCCGATGGCCAACAAACAGGAAATCCGCCAGGCGATCCGCAAAGACCGCAAGGCGTGGGCCGAGGCGCGGATGCCGCAGCTGCTGGCGGACCGTCGCCGGGCGCAGCAGAAGTTCAATGAATTGAAGGCAAAGAATCAGGAGCTGTTCAACCATCTGAATCGGAACAGCCCAGAACTGCCGGGCTCTCAGCAGCAGCAACTGCAACAGGCCAAGCAGGAAACCCTGGCGGCGCACCAGGCCTTGCACGATCTCGACCGGCAAATCGACGATCTAGTGGCGTACGAGGAGAGCTATTGAGCGGTGCGGTTCGACCGAGCCGCCCACAACAGGCAAAGGTGACGACATGAACACATACCGAATCCCACTCTTTGGGCTGCTGGCCCTGGCCTGGATGGCTGGGTCCGCCGGGGCCGCCACGATCCAGTACGCCTACGACGACGCGGGGCGGTTGACCGGAGCCGACTACGGCGGCGGGGCCACCATCGCCTACGTCTACGACGCCAACGGCAATCTGCTCCAGCGCACGACGACGGCAGGCGGCGCGACGACCTATACGCTGATCTACCGCGCCGGGACGGGCGGCTGGATCGACGGCGTGGCCACCCAGCAGGTGGCCAAGGGCACCAGCGGCTCGCCCGTCGAAGCCAAGGGTGACGACGCCAGCGCGGTCTTCCGCCGCTGGAGCGACGGCTCCGCCGCCAATCCGCGCACGGATGCCGACGTGCAGGCGGATTTGACGGTCACCGCCGGATTTCTGAGCACCGGCGGCGCCGATCTCGAGTGGTATGCCGCGCGCGGCATTTCCCCCGGAGGGGGCGAAACCTGGGCTGACGTGGATGCCCGCGCCGTTTCTGGCAAACCGACCACCTACCGGCAGGAAAACATTGCCGACACCAACCCCGACGATCCCGGCGATGTGTTCAAGGTGACGGAGGCGGAGGCGCCGTTGCTGGGCAATACCATCCGGTTCAACTCCTCCACCGGCCGCCTGTACACGCTGCAGGGCAATCCGACGGTTCCCGAATCGGTCTGGAGCAATTTGCCCGGCCGCGGACCGCGCCCCGGCATCGGCGGAGCCGACGCCATGGTCCCGCTGGAAGACGGCCCCGCGCAGTTGTATCGCCTGCAGGTCGAGCTGCCGTAGGAAGTCGTCGGGGTCAGACTCTAAATATACACTATCGAAGTATTACATTCGGCTGTCAGCTTGCCAATCCGCTCCTGCATGGCCTTCCCGCTTCACGAAAGGCGGGCCATGGTCTGGACGGCTTCGGTAATGTTGGCGACGCCGAGTTTCTGGAGAATGTGGGCGCGGTGGGTTTCCACGGTCTTGGCACCGATGCCGAGACGGTCGGCGGTCTGTTGCGTGGTCAGGCCCTGTCCGGCGCAGTCCAGGATTTCCCGCTCGCGCGGGGAAAGCGGGGATGGGGGCGAGGGCCGGGCATCGATGGCGGGGCTGATGTAGCGGCCGCCGGCGGCCACCAGGCGGATGGCGCCGACCAGTTCCTCGAACGCCGCGTCCTTGAGGACGAATCCCTGGATGTCGGGCCGGGAGGCGGCCAGCAGATAGGGGGTCTCGTCGTGCATGGTCAGCAGGATGATCCGCACGGGGCGGCCTTCGGCGCGCAGGGTGTCGGCCACCGCGAATCCGTCGGGGCCGGGCATGTCGATGTCCAGCAGGAGGATGTCCGGCCGTTCGCGCCGGACGGCCTCGAGGGCTTCGGCGCCGTTGGCGGCGGCGGCGACCAGCTGCAGCCCGGGGGCTTCGGCCAACAGCCGCTGCAGGCCGTCCAGAAACAGACGGTGGTCGTCCGCGGCAACCAGGCGGATCAGGTCCGGGGTATCCATAGCGTAACCTCCAACCCGTGGCCGGGCGTCGAGTGGATCCGACAGACGCCGCCGAGGGCGGCGGCGCGTTCGCGCAGGGTAAGCCAGCCGAGGCCCCCGCCGTTTTCCGCGGCGGGATCGCACCCCCGGCCGTCGTCGGTGATGCGCAGTTCAAGACCGTTGCGAACGGACCGCAGGGAGAGGCCGATGGTGCGGGCTTCGGCGTGGCGGGCGGCGTTGTAGAGCGCCTCCTGCGCCATGCGGTAAAGCGACACGGCAATCTCGGAGGGCAGGCGCGCGAACGCATCAGACAGGTCGAGCTCGAGGGTCCAGTTGTGGCGGCGGGCAAGGCGTTCGGCCAGGCCGCGGAGGGCTGCGGGCAGCCCGACCTGATCGACCACGGCCGGCCGCAGCTCGTGGGAGAGGGTGCGGATCTCTTCGATGGAGTGGGAAAGGGTCTCGACCATGGGGCGGCCTTCTTCGTCCTGCCCGTGCTTGCGCAGGAGAAGCTGAAGATCAAGCTTGAGGGTGGCCAGCGATGGCGCAACGCTGTTGTGCAGGTCGGTGGCCAGGCGTTTGCGTTCGGCTTCCTGCGTGGAAACAAGCTGCATGGACAACGCGCGCAGTTGCCGGTGGGTGCGGCGGTAGCGCAGGGTCAGGGCGACCGCCAGCGCCAGAACCAGTCCCGCGAACCCGGCATGGAACAGCATACTGAACGGCAGGCGGTCCGGTGCCCATGCCGTCAACACATATTCGGCCAGGCTGCATGCCCCCAGCCACAGCAGGCCGGCCAGGACCGCCACGGCGATGGGATCCCGCAGCCGGCCCGGATGGCGCGCGCAGGCGAACAGAATCATCCCGCCGCCCGCCAGGGCCAGCGTAAACCAGATCGGCTCGATCCAGTGGCAGAGGGTGAGGCCGCCGACCCCCAGCCACGCCGCCGCCAGCAGCAGCACGGCAA
The DNA here is from genome assembly GCA_964399775.1 of uncultured Verrucomicrobiota bacterium. Classification (GTDB taxonomy): domain Bacteria; phylum Verrucomicrobiota; class Kiritimatiellia; order CAIQIC01; family Lenti-01; genus Lenti-01. Next base: position 767 of record CAYNSH010000091.1, on the reverse strand, counting down.
CGGTCAGTCCCGCCAGGGCGCGCCGGATGCGGGCCGATTCGCTCCAGGTGCGGCCGAGTTGAAACACCGGCAGGGGCAGCAGCATAAACAACCCGATGGACAGGCGCTGCAGCGCGGGCCCCGGTCGGACGGCGTCGTGGAACCACAGGCTTTCCAGCACAAACGTGGCGGCCAGCAGGGCCAGCAGCAGGCCCAGCCAGCGGTACTCCGCATCCTCCCGCCCGCGCCGGTGCAGCAGCGCCCAGAAAACGAGCGCCATGGCCAGCAGCCCGGCGACGAACATCTCCCGTTGCCGGCGGCGCCGGGCAAGCCGCCGCGCGGCATCCAGCAGCTCGTCGCGCGCGCCGAACACGGGCGCGCCGGACAGTCCGCCCATGGCCACGCTGCTCTGCACCCGCACCGCCAGGACATTGCCGGCGGACAGAAGGGCGTCATCCGGTAAGAGGTACGTGCGCTCCTTCTGCAAGGCATCGGCGAAATCCCGGCCGATGCGGCCTTCGCCGCCGATGCGCCGGCCGTTCAGGAACACTTCGTCGGCGGTCTGGATACGCCCCAGATGCACCGCCCAGCCGCCGTCGGGACGCGGGCCCAAAAGATCGAACCGCAACCGGTACCAGCCGCGATGCGGCGGACGGCGCGTGGAAAAGAGGCGCGGGCGCTCCTGGACGGACCAGTCCGCATCGTCATATTCCGCCGCGGCCCACGCCAACTCATCGCCGGACTGGAACCGCCAGGGGCCCAGCGGAGCCGGGCCGGGACCGGCCGCG
>CAYNSH010000090.1:0-12497 GCA_964399775.1 uncultured Verrucomicrobiota bacterium | reverse complement strand
ACGCCTGCGGGAGGTGGAAGCACTCCTCGCCGGGAAAAAACTGACTGCGGCGCTGATCGACCAAGCCGAGCGCCTCGCCCAGGAAACGGTCAAGCCCATCGCCGACATCCGCTCCACGGCCGACTATCGCCGGTGGGCCTCCGGGCGCCTCGTCCGCGATGCCCTGGAGTCCTGCCTCCCCTGACCCGGCATCATGGCAGCGGCGGCAACCCAGGATGCGACCCGCTCACTCGGCCGTTGGATGCCGTGGCTGTTGGGGGTGGCGCTCGTTGGATGTGTCGCCGGCTGCAGCGTCAGTTTCCGCGACGAGGCCGCCGCACGCGACGGAATCATCCGCGGCCGGCTGGTCCGGATGGAGGTCACCGGATATTGCTCATGCGGCACCTGCTGCGGCTGGAAGCGCAACTGGCGTGGCCAGGCGGTAATCGCCAGCGGCCCCAACCGGGGCAAACCCAAGGCGATCGGCATCACGGCCAGCGGGACCCGAGCCAAGCCGGGCACCCTGGCCGCGGACACCCGCCACTATCCTTTCGGGACCGTCATGTACATTCCCGGCTATGGCTATGGCGTGGTCGAAGACCGAGGGGGCGCCATCAAGGGTCGCCACAAATTGGACCTCTATTTCAACACCCACCGGCAAGGCATCGACTGGGGCCGAAAGCGCGTGGAGGTGGTGGTGTTCCCGCCCGGGACGCCGCCCATTCCCAAGAACGCCCGCCCGCCACGATAGGGCGGATCAGCCCGGCGCGGCCCGCCGCTGACGCAGCACCGCCACCGACAGCAGGATCGCCGCAATCCCATTCAGCGCCCCGAGGATCGCCGGCAATTGCAGCGGATGGCGGTGGAACAACGCGACACCGCCGACATAGGCCAACCCGCAGGGCACCAGGCCCAGCGCCCAGCGGAAACGCCGCTGGGCCATTTCGAAATTGAGCAGCAGGTAGACCAGGGCCAGCGGGACCATGGCCAGCACCATGGCCCTCGTCAGCGCCGCGGCGGATTGCGCCTGGTCCGGCGACCAGGTTCCATACAGGATCGTCCAGGGCAACTGGGGCCACGCCACGCAGATCCCTGCCCCGCCCACAATGATCAGCCCGCCGAATCCCAGCGCGCGCAGCAGCAACCGCCAACTGGCATTGTCCAGTGAGCCGGATGACGTCACCTTGGGAAACAGCGCCGTGGCGATCGGCACCGGGAGAAAAACGGCCGTGCGGGCGATGGTCGCCGCCTTCGCGAAATGTCCGGCGGTCTCGGCATCGAAGTACCGCTTGGCCAGCGCCGTGTCCAGGTTCATCAACAGCGCATATCCCCCCAGGCACAGCAGCGCCGAACCCAGATAGCGGTAGGTGCCGGGCGGGCGGCCACCCGTCCCGCCCCGCGGCAACCGCAACGATGCCGTGGCGCCGATCCCCAGGGCCAGCACGACCAGAACCCCGATGCCCTGCGCGGACACCGCGGCGGTCGCCGTCGCCGAAATCAACACGGCGAAGGCCGCGCCCAGCACCAGGCGCGTCAACCCCCACGCCTGCGGCAGGAAGGCCAGCCAGACAAACGCCTGCACTCCCTGCAAGAAGCCAAAGAACAAACTCATCCAAAGACTGCCCGCCAACACCACCGCCGTGGTCATGATCAGCACCGGCTCCACATTCCAGAACGCCGCCAGGCCCTCCCGTCCCATCCAGGCCCCCAGCACGATCACCGCCGAAGCGACCGCAAACCGCCAAATCCAATGTCCAAACAGCGGCAGGATTTCGCCCTGGCGCCCTTCCCGGTTCAGGGTCGCAATGAAGTGCGCCAGCGTGTTCTGAATCGCAAGCATCGGCGTGCTGGCCACCAGGATGATTCCCAGCATCGCCACCAGCGAACCATATTCCGCGTTCGGCAGCACCCGCTCCCGGCCCACCACCATGTGGAAGCCGGCATTGAGCACCGCCCCCGCCAGCGTGCCCGCCATCAGCAGCGCGCCGTGACGGTACAGCCCGGATTCGTCGCCACCGCTGAACCAGCGCTTCATCCGGAATTGGGCTCCAGTTCAATCACGCGGCCCAGCAGGCGATCATACACCGTCACCACCCAGGACAAGGGCGAATACAGCAGCCGGAGCCGGCCAATCGCCAGCAACATCTGGAAGGAAGCCCGCACCACCCTGAGTTTCGAGCCGGCGACATCCCGCCATACCGTCGGCACTTCCCGAATGGCGTAGCCGGCCCGGCGGGTCTTGAACAGCATGTCCACGTCGAATGCCCACCGGGTCAAGCCGATATGCGGCACGATCGCCCGCCAGGCCTCGGCCGACATCAGTTTGGCCCCGCACTGCGTGTCGGTGATGTGGATCTTGAACAGAAAGCGCACCAGCCAGTTGAAGACCCGCGAGGCCCCGCGGCGCTGCCACGGCTGGCGCGGCTCCACCACGGAACCCGGCAGCCGGCGCGACGCAATGATCAGCCCGGCATCGCCGATCTGCGTCAACAGGTCGTCGAACGCCTCGGGCGGCGTCGCCCCATCGGCATCGACGAACCCGATCCATTCCCCGCGCGCCAGTCGCCCGCCCGCCATGATGGCCCCCCCCTTGCCTATGGATTCCGGCGTGACGATCATGCGCAGGGCCGGCCACTCCGCCTGCAACGCCCGCACGATCGGTTCCGTGCAGTCCGTCGAGCCGTTCACCGACACGATGATCTCGAACGCCTCCCCATACCGCCCGTGAAAGTACGGCAAATAGGCCCCGAGCATCCGCCCAATGCGGGCCTCCTCGTTGTAGGCCGGTACGACGATCGAGAGTTTCATTCCTCCGCCGTTTCCGCCGCGTGGCCCGGGTAATCCTCGAACTTCTTCAACCGCCAGATCTCCAGCGTGGTCCCGGCCTGGCCGAATCCGGGCACGGATTCCACCCGGTCAAAGCGGTGGTCGAGAATGGCCTCGAAGTCCAGGCGATCTTCGCGGCGGATGGGTTCGATTTCCGGCGAGCGGATGGCCAGGCCATAACCGCTGAACGCGGCGATCGGCGCGTTGGTGGTCTCGGACAGCAGGTCGGCCAGCATGTCGCGATTCATCACCCCGATGCGCTCCGCGCGCTCGCGCGGCCAATCCGGATAGTAGCTGAACGGCCCCATCTCCAGGCCGCGCGGAACCGGCAGACCGGCCTCCACGGCCAGATAGGTGTCTTGCGTCAGGAGTTCCGTCCCGCCCTCCGCCAAGGTGAGCTCGCGCACCCAGCCCCCCATGTTCCGGAGTTGGCCCATGGGACTTTGCTCGCGCAACTGCCACCAGATGCGGTCCCGGCCCGCCACAAACCATCCCTGGGCCTGGGGCGATGAAAGGGCATGCACAACGCACAGCAGCCAGAAGCACAGCAACACCGCAAGGCGGCGATCGTGGCGAACGGCCGGATCCTGGGCCGCGAAGTACCGCGCTTCCAGCCGCATCCACGCCCGCGCCGCGCAGCCCGACAATCCGGCGCACAGAAGCGGATACAATGGCACCTGGTAGTCGTCGTAGGGAAAGGGCGCCAGCAGATGCACCGCGCCCACCGCGACCAGCACCAGCACCAGGAGGATCGCGAATCCGGGGGGGATGCCATGGGACGCCGCGGTGTCTCCCGGGCCGCCCCCGGCGCACCGGAGGGAACCGTCGCGAATCGTGCGGCCAAATCCCGCCGCCGCCAGCAGCAGGATCCCGATGATCACGGCCGGATAATAGGCATGCGCCAGGCGGGACAGCGCGCCGGCTTGATACGCCGCGCGAGTCAGCCATGTCCCCGCCGAGCGCAGGGTGTGGTATTCAAACAACCCGAACCAAAATCCATCGCCCCCCAGCGCCAGGAACGGCAGAAAGGTCAGCCCCAGGCCCAGCCCCGCCCCCAGGGCATAGTCCAGCCATGCCCACGCTTTCAGCCGGTGCTGCAAAGCCAGCACATACAGAAAGCCCAGCCCCAGCGCCACGCCCATGGAGATCCGCGTGGCCGTGGCCAACGCCAGAAGCAGCCCGCCCGTGAAGGCCGCCCGAAAGGCCCGCTCCCGGCTGACGAACGACAACATCACCAGCCCCGAAACCAGGAGCAGCCCCGTCAGCGCATAGGTCTTGACCACCACCGTGAAGTACGACTGGTAGAGATTGACCGCCACCAGCAGAACACACAGGCCCGCGGTGAAGCGCTGCGCTCCACGCGGCCCCAGGCGCACCGCCAGCCACAGGGTCATCAGCAAACTCAGCGAGCTCAACATCCACGTCAACGCCCGCCCGCCGGCCACGCCGAAACGTTCAATCCAGTGATATCCCCACGAGTAGACCAAGGGCAGCATCGGGGGCTGGGTAAAGGCAAAATCCCGATAGGGCAGATGCCCCACGCGAATCTGCCCGGCGGCATAGAGGTACCAGCCTTCGTCCTGGTTCAGCTCCCCCATCCAGAGGTTCATGCCCGACAAGGCCAGCCAACTCGCGGCAACCGCCACCACCAGGAGCGCAAGCCCCCAGCGGCGCCCCCGGGTCGTTTGGCCGTTCATCTGCGTCGTTGCTTCCATATGCCGGCCCAGTTTCCCCAATGCCCCACTCCCCCGCAATCCCAAAAACCGCGGCCCGCGGCCGGGCGGCCTGGCGGTTCCGCGGATGGGGGACGTTTGCGGGACGGGGCGTCCCGGCTCCAAGAAGCCTTTGACTTCATGTCTTTGGCGACCCGACGCCGTCGGGGGTGAAAGCGGTCCGCCGTGCGCCCGCGGCGGCCGGCGTCTCAACGCCCGGAGCGCGACAGCACATCCCGGTAGAGATGCATCAGTTTGTCCGCGCTGGCCGGCCAGGTATGGCGTTCGAGGACCTGTTGGCGGCCGGCGGCCCCCATGCGCTGTCGCAGCGCGGGATTGTCCGCCAGCTTCAGCAGCCCCGAGGCAAAGGCCCGGGCATCGCCGACGGGCGTCACCAGCCCGGCGCCGTCCGACACCAGCCGCGGCACCCAGGCGCAGTCGGTGGTCAACACCGGCAGGCCCGCGGACATCCCTTCGATAGCCGCAAAACAGAAGGACTCGTAGTCGCTGGAGATCACCTTGACATCCGCCGCCGCATAGACCGCCGGCAGCTCGGCAAACGGCACCTCGCCCAGAAACAGCACCTGGCCCGCCACCCCCCGTTCCGCCGCCTGGCGCTCGACCCGTTCGCGCAGGGGGCCGCTCCCGGCCAGGACAAGCCGCGAGGCCGGCCGTTCCTGGGCAAACCTCGCGAACGCCTCGATCAGCATGGCGTGGTTCTTGAAGGCCTGAAACCGCGCCACGTACAGCGCCACGAATTCATCACGGCGAATGCCATGGCGCGGCCGGAAATCGGAGGGCTGCGGACGGAACCGTTCCGCATCCACCGCGTTGGGGATGTCCACCACGTCAACCAGTCCACGCTCGCGCAATTTCTGGATGCTGGTGCCGCTGGCGATCAGAGCGTCGGCTTGTTGCACCCCGCCGCGGGGATCATGGTAGTTGGGCGCCGTCAGCCGCATCACCACCGGCAGGCGGCTCGCGCGCTGCTTGAGCCAATGCACCAGGTTCGGCAGTTCGCACACCTGCACCACGTCAACGTCCCCGGCATGCCTCGCCACCCAGCGGGCGGCGCGCCATTCAAACCACTCGAATTCCACCTGCCGCACTCGCCAGCCGCCCTTGACCTTATCCCAGGGAAAACGCCGCAGCCAGGGAGTGTGCAGGACCCGCGCACCTTCCAGGGGCATGGGCGGTGGACCCCACAACGGTGCGCCGCTCAGGAACCCCACCTGTGCACCCGCCCGGGCCAGGTGGCGGGCGATCTCCAAATCGAAGGTCTCCCCCCCGCCCCGCTCAAGGCATGCCATGCGGTTGACGAACAACACGCGCAACGGGCGGTCCGCCATGGGATCGCGCCCGTCTGCGGGCCGCGACGGCATGGCGACCGGTTCGTCGGAGAATGCCGCCCGAGTCAAGTGGATGCCCCCGGTCCGACGGGCAGCCCGTCGCGCAGCTCCACCTGTCGGCGGCAGCGGGCGGCCACCGCTTCGTTGTGCGTCACCAGCACCAGGGTCAGCCCCTGGTCGGCGGTCAATTCAAACAGGTAGCGCAGGACATCCTCGCCGGTCTTGGAATCGAGATTGCCGGTGGGCTCGTCCGCCAGCAACAGCTCGGGGCCATTCATCAAGGCGCGGGCAATCGCCACCCGCTGCTGTTCGCCGCCCGAGAGCTCGTTGGGCCGATGCCGGGCCCGTTCGGCCAGGCCGACCCGTCCCAGCAGCATGGCGGCGCGCTCGCGCAGGCGCCGGCCGCGCAAAAAGGCGCCATGCGCGCTCAGCCCCGGCAGCAGGACATTCTCCAGCACCGTCAATTCCGGCAGCAGATGATAGGCTTGGAACACAAAGCCGATCTGGTTGGCCCGAATGGCGGAGCGTTCGCGATCCCCCGCGGCATACAGGTCCCGGCCGCGATATAGCACGCGGCCAACCGTGGGCCGGTCCAGCCCGCCCATGACATGCAGCAGCGTGCTCTTGCCCGCGCCGCTCATGCCGGTAATGGCCAGCGCGTCCCCCTCGGCCACGGACAGCGAAACACCCCGCAGGATCTCCAACCGCCGCCCTCCCACCGTAAACCCGCGGTGGACCTCGATGGCTTCCATCAGGCTACTCATAGCGCAGGGCTCCCACCGGATCCAACCGCGCCGCCTGCCACGCCGGAATCACCGCCGCCAGCGTGCAGATCACCAGCACCGATCCCGCCACCATCCAGACATCCCCCGGCAGGGTTCGCGCCGGGATCTCCGCCAGGTGGTACAGCTCCTTGGGCAGCAGTTCCATTCCAAACCGGTCGTTCAGGACCCGCAGCAGCGCGTTGCGGTACTTCAACACCAGCAGTCCCCCGCCGATGCCCAGCGTCGTCCCCAGCAGCCCTTCCACCCATCCCTGCCAGAAGAACACCCGCATGATCGCCCCGGACGAAAAACCCAGCGAGCGCAGCAGGCCGATTTCCCGCGTCTTCTGCACCGTCACCGTGATCAGCGTATTCGTGATGCCGAAGGCCGCCACGATCGTGATGAAGATCAGCAGGAAAAACATCATGTTCTTTTCGACCCGCAGGGCCGCGAACAACTGCTGGTTCATTTCCATCCAGGTGGCAATGCGCACGTCGGGCCCCAGCCGGCTGCGCAGATCGGCCGCCACGATCCCCGCCGCGTGGGGATTGTCCGTCATGACCTGGATGGCTTCGATGCCCGCCCCGGCGCAGAACTCGCGGGTGTCCCACAGGGAGGCCACCAGGTAGCCCATGTCGAATTCCCACATGCCGATTTCAAAGATGCCGCCAATGCGCATCTCCGCCGGCAGGCGGATTTCATCCTCGGCCAGGAACGTCGCCGGCGAATAGACCGTCAGCGTATCGCCGACATCGACGCCCAGGCGGTTGGCCAGGTCGCGGCCGATCAGCACCGCGCCATCGTCCACCGAAAATTCGCCCGCCACCATGCTTTCGTGCAGGCGGCTCACCCGCGGCTCGCGGTCGGGATCAATGCCGCGAATCAGCGGAGTCTCGACCTGGCCGTCGGGCCGCTGAATAAACACCAGGCTTTGCAGAAACGGCGCCGCGCCGATCACCCCGGGGGCCGATTCGATCGCATCGCATAGATCGTCCTCCTGCCCCTCCAGCCCGCCGCGCACCGACACCGTCAGGTGCGCATTGAAGTCGAGGATCTTTGTGCGCCACATCTCGTCGAATCCCGACATGACCGACAGCACGATGATGAGGACCGCCACGCCCAGCAGCACCCCCATCACCGAAAGCACCGTCACCACCGACAGGAAGGTGCGTTTGGGCTTCAGATACTTCAGCGCCAGAAACAGCGAGAAGGGCAAGGTCATGGGGCGGCGGGTTCCTGCGGGGACTCGGGCCGGGGCGCGCGATGCTTCATCTGCGGGAAGAGCATGACGTCGCGCACGCTGTCCGCACCGCCGAGCAGCATGACCAGGCGATCCACGCCGATGCCCATGCCGCCGGCCGGCGGCATGCCGTGCTCCAGCGCCAGCAGGAAATCCTCATCCAGCCGGCTGGCGTCGCCGCCGGCCTGCTCGTCCAGGCGGGCGCGCTGGTCGATCGGATCATTCAGTTCGGTGTAGCCCGGGCACAGCTCGCGACCGCGGACCACCAGCTCAAAGACATCCGCGCAGCCCGGATCATCCTCGCAGCGCTTGGCCAGCGGGACCAGTGCCGCCGGCAGCCGCGTCACGAAGGTCGGCTGGATCAACGTCCGCTCGACCAGCTTCTCATACACCTCGTGCGTGACCTGCGCATGGGTCGCCTCCTCGGGGATATCGAGCCCCTGCGCCCGGGCCCAGTCGCGCGCCGCCGCCACCGGGCGCTCCGACCAGTCGGGCCCCGCGCATTCGCGCACCAGCTCCGCATAGGTCGCCACCCGCCAGGGCGGCGCCAGGTGGATCGGCCCCTGGCCCTCCGCGCCGACCGTCATCGAGCCGCACAACTCCTGGGCCGCGCCGCTGACCAGCTCCTCCACCAGCCGCATCATCGTGTGCACGTCGCCATAGGCTTCGTAAATCTCCAGCGCCGTGAACTCCGGATTGTGCGAGCGGTCGAGTCCCTCGTTGCGGAAGTTCTTGCCCAGCTCAAACACCTTGTCATAGCCGCCCACCAGCAGCCGCTTCAGGTACAGCTCCGGGGCGATGCGCAGATACATCGCCTGGCCCAGGGCGTTGTAGAAGGTCTCGAACGGCTGGGCAATGGCCCCGCCCGCCAGCGCCTGCAACACCGGCGTCTCGACCTCAAGATAGCCGCGCGCCTCCAGCGAACGCCGCAAATACGACAGCAACCGGCTGCGCAGATCGAACACCCGGCGCACCTCCGGATTGGCAATCAGGTCCAGATAGCGCTGGCGATAGCGGATTTCCGTATCCTGCAACCCGTGCCACTTCTCCGGCAGCGGATGCAGCGCCTTCGAGAGCAGCTCCCAGCGCTGGATTTTGATCGACGGCTCGCCCGTGCGCGTCGTGAACAGCTCGCCATCCACCCCGATGAAGTCCCCGATGTCCAGCAGCCGGAACGCGCCGAACGATTCTTCGCCCAGCGTGTTTTTCTGCACATAGATTTGGAACTTGTCCGTGCCGTCTTGCAGGTGGGCAAACGTGCTCTTGCCCATCTCGCGGACCGCCACCACCCGGCCCGCCGCGCGGACCGGCCGTCCTTCGGCAAAGCCGCCGCGGATGTCCGCCAACGAGCCTGTCCGCTCGAAGGCTCGGCCATAGGGCCGGTGGCCGGCCGCCTTCAGCGCCTCCAGGTTGGCGAGGCGCTGGCGGCGGAATTCAATTTCGTGTGCGCTGTATTCCATGGATCCACATCCTCGGCGGGCCCGCCCACTGACCTATTTCACGACGGCGCCGCTGGACAGGTCGCCATCCACGGTGACCAGCCGCATGCGCTCGCCCTTGCTGGCGGCCAGCAGCATGCCCTGGCTTTCCACGCCGCGCAGCTTGATCGGCGCCAGGTTCGACACCACCACCACCGTCTTGCCGATCAGCTCCTCCGGCTTGTAGTACAGCGCAATGCCCGCCACGATCTGGCGGCGCTCGTCGCCCATCAGCACGTTGAGCTTCAGCAGCTTGATCGCCCCCTCGATCGGCTCCGCCCCCATGATCTTGGCCGTGCGCAAGCGGATCTTGGCAAAATCGTCGTAGGTGATCACGCCCTCGGGATGGTCGATGGTCCCCGGCTTCGCCGCCACCCCCTTGGCCGGCGCGGCGGTCGTCGCCGCTTCGGGCTTCACTTCGGCCGGGCCGGGCACGGGCGCCTCGATGCGCGGGAACAGCGCCCCGGGCGCGCCCACCGCCGTGTCGGGCTTCAATACCTCGGGCTTGGACAATTCATCGGGATTCACACTCATCGGATTCTCCATTCCGAGCGCAGCACGCAGCTCGGTCATTTTGCCGGGCATCACCGGCATCAACAGGCCGGCGCAGACCCGGAGGGCCTCCGCCGCGGCATAGAGCGTCGTGTGCAACGGGCCCGGATCTTCTGCGCGGGCCTGCGTCCACGGCTGCTGCACTTCCAAGAAACGATTCGTGGCCCGGATGGCCTCCAGCACCTGGGCAATGCCGGCACTGAGGGTGAACTGGTCCAGGGAATTCTTCAACCCGTCGCTCGCGGCCTGCACCTGCTTGAACAACTCGGCGGCGGGGCCGCTCGCAAACGCGCCCGGCGCCGGCGCCGGCAGCCGCCCGCCGCAGTACTTGCCCACCATGCTGACCACCCGGTTGAGCAGGTTGCCCAGGTCGTTCGCCAGATCCGCGTTGTACCGCCGCACAAACGCGTCTTCGGTGAAGTTGGCATCCTGCCCCAGCACCATTTCCGACATCAGGAAATAGCGGAACGGATCCACGCCGTAGCGCTCCATCATGTCCATGGGGTTCACCACGTTGCCCGTGGTCTTGCTCATCTTCGCCGCCCCCGACAGCCACCAGCCGTGCGCGAAAATGGTCCGCGGCATCTCCAGCCCCATCGCCTTCAGCATGCAGGGCCAGTAGACCGTATGCGTGGTCAAGATGTCCTTGCCGATCAGATGGATCGCCGGCCACCAACGCGCAAACTGCGCCTCGTCGCGACGATAGCCGACCGCGCTGATGTAGTTGACCAGCGCGTCGAACCACACATAGGTCACGTACGCCTTGTCGAACGGCAGCTCGATGCCCCAGGACAGCCGCGACGTCGGCCGCGAAATGCACAGGTCTTGCAGCGGCCTCCGCAGAAAGCCCAGCGTCTCGTTGCGGCGGGACTCCGGCTGGATGAACGCCGGATTCGACTGGATGTATTCCACCAGCCAGTCCTGGTAGCGGCTCATGCGGAAGAAATAGTTGGACTCCTGAACGCGCTGGACCTCGCGCCCGCATTCCGGGCAGCGCCCTTCCGCCAGGTCCTTGTCCGTGAAGAACCGCTCGTCCGACACGCAATACCACCCGTTGTATTCGTCGAGATAGATTTCGCCCCGGTCGAACAGGTCCTGCAAAATTTCCTGCACGATCCGCTTGTGGCGCGGCTCCGTCGTGCGGATGAAGTCGTCGTTGCGGATTTCCAGCCGCTGCCAGGCTTCGATGAACCGCTGCACCGTGCGGTCGACATGCTCCTGGGGCTCGATCCCCAGCTTGGCCGCCGCCTCCTGCACCTTCTGGCCATGCTCGTCCGTGCCCGTCAAAAACCACGTCTCCCGGCCAAACAGCCGGTGCCCCCGCGCCAGCACGTCCGCCAGCACCGTCGTATAGGCGTGGCCGATGTGCGGCTTGTCGTTCACATAATAAATCGGCGTGGTGATATAGATGGAGTTGGAAGACATCGTCAACATTCCTGTCGGTCCACCGTTGTACCCCACCCCTCCCCCCGGCGCAAATCAAAACGCCCCATCGAAACACCCATCGGGTTCCGGTTGGCCCTGCTTCGCAGAAATCTCGAAGATGGCCTTGGCGTGTTCCTTCCAATCAGGATGATGGCGGTTGGTCGATCACACGCCTATTCCGTGTCATGTCCCGCTGTTCGCGCCCGAGGGTCTGGGCCACGTCACGGCGCACTTCATCCATGACGATTCCTCCCCCTCCGGCATCCTGGATCTGAGCGGCGGGTACCGCATCCAACTGGGTATCCACCACCTCTTGAACCGCGCGGGCATGATAGTCCTGGTGGTTCCGGAAATCGTCCAAACGCTCCCGGATGGACGTTTTGGAAATTCCCAGCGTCTTGCACTTCGCTATCAACCGGCTGGAGGAATCCGGACGAAGCCGATTGAAAAACAGAAAAATATCCACGAGGTCCCGGTGGCGCAAATCGGTGCGGTTGAATAGAGCGATCATTTTGCTTTCAACCATGTCGGCATCGGATACCGTTGGATAATATGTTACATATTGTTACAGATCATATGGCTCTCTGAACCATAAGGCACATAAAAAGCCCCGAAACTCGCGTTTCGGGGCGTCAGCCGGAATGGGCTGTTTTCTACCAGCGATAATGAGCGAAGGCCTTGTTGGCCGCCGCCATCTTGTGGGTGTCGTCGCGCTTCTTGACCGCGTTGCCCTGGTTCTTGTAGGCCTCCAGGATCTCCAGCGCCAGCGCCCGCTGCATCGAGACCCCCTTGCGTCCGCGACTGTAATCCACGATCCAGCGCAGGGCCAGACTGGTCTGGCGAGGCGCCGGCACCTCGATCGGCACCTGGTAGGTCGCACCGCCCACGCGGCGGCTCTTCACTTCCACCCGGGGCTTGATGTTGTCCAAGGCCACCTGGAAAACCTCGATCGGCGCCTTGTCTTCCACCTGCTCCTTGATCTGGTCCAGCGCGCCGTACACCGTGCGCTGCGCCGTCGACTTCTTGCCGCGGCTCATGATGATGTTCACAAGATGGGTCACCAGTTCGCTGCCATAGCGAGCGTCCGGGATAAACTCATGCTGATCCGATTTACGCCTTCTCATGGGTCATTCCTGCCTTACTTCGCTGCCTTGGGTGTCTTGGCCCCGTAC
>CAYNSH010000089.1:0-12576 GCA_964399775.1 uncultured Verrucomicrobiota bacterium | reverse complement strand
CACCGCCACCTGCTTGCCGTCCGCCACCGCCTTGAACGTGGCACGCATCGCCACCTCGGTCTTGCCATAGCCCACATCGCCGCAAATCAGCCGGTCCATCGGGCGCGTCGACTCCATGTCGCGCTTGACGTCCGCAATCGCCCGCAACTGGTCGTCGGTCTCCAGAAACGGGAACGACTGTTCGAAGTCGTGCTGCCAGGCGCTATCCGGCGCAAAGGCATGCCCATCCAGCGCCGCGCGCCGCGCCTGGGTCTCCAGCATTTGCGCGGCCAGGTCGCTGGCCGCCCGCTCGGCGGCCACCTTTTCCTTCAGCCAGCGCTTGCCGCCGATGGAGTGCAGCGGGGGCTTGGTGCGCCCCACCCCGATATATCGGCTCAGGAGGTGCGTCTGGCTCGTCGGCACGTAGAGCCGCGCCCCCTCGGCATACTCCACCGCCAGCGCCTCCTGCAACTGGCCGTCGAACGTGATTTCGTACAATCCGAGGTATTTCCCAATGCCATGGTCGACGTGAACCACGAGTTCGCCGGGACGCAAATCCGTCCAGTCCGTGAGGCGTTCGCCGGTCGCGTCGCGCGCTGCGGAACCGCCCCCCGTCTTGCGCCGCGCGGGCAGCGCCTTGCGCGTGCCGTAGAAATCCGCCTCGGCCACCGCCATCCACTTCGCCCGCGCCAGCTCGAAGCCGCCGCTCAGCGCGCCCGGCCTCAGAACAAAGCCTTCCGGCCGCCCGTGGACTTCCTCGAACCGCCGCGCGCCTGCCTCCGTCGCAAAAAACATCTCGATCCGCCAGCCCTTCGCCGCGCGGGCCTTCAACGCGTCCAGCCATTTCCCGCGTTCGGTCTCCAGCACGTCCGCCGGCACCGCCCGCGCCGACAGCGCGGCCAATCCCTCGCAGGGCTTCGCGCCCAGATCGCGTCCTGCAATGCCTCCGCCCGCATCGAGCTGCCCGCCGCCCGCAAACAGTTTCCCAAGCCCCAGCCGCCAGTTCACGAATTCGCGCTCCATCGAAATATCTGGCCCCCCGCGCCCCGCCAACTCCCGGCTCATCGCATAATGATGCAGGAGCGCCTCCGGATCGATCCACAGGAAGGATGCGTCATCCGGAAAATAGTCCGTCACCTCGCCCAGCTCCGACTCTTCGGCCTCTTCGGTCGCCGGGGAAATCGTCAAGTCGTCGAGTTCCTCCCGCGACCGCTGTTCGGCCGGATCAAACCGCCGCAGGCTTTCAAGCGTGTCGCCGAAAAACTCCATCCGCACGGGCCAGTCCTCAGTCAACGGCCAGACATCCAGCAACCCGCCGCGGCGCGACGCCTGCCCCTTCGCCAGCACCTCGGATTCGAACCCGTAGCCCGCCGCCACCAGGCGCTCGCACAGCGGGTCGAGATCGTAGTCCTTGCCCTTCGCCAGCCGCTCACCCAGCCGCTTCATCCGCTCCGGCGACGGCACCTTTTCCAGCAGCGCCTGAATACACGTCGCCACGATCCCCCGCCCCTTCCACGCCAGGCACCGCTGCAACGTGCGCATCCGTTCGCCGCTCACGTCGGGCGACGCCTGCCCGGTCACCGTCCGCGAGCTCTCCACGTTCAGCGCCGGCAGCCGGGCGACCTGTTCACCCGCCCCCAGCGTCGCCAGATCCTGGCAGAGCAAATCCAGCGCCAGGGAGCTCTCCACCACCACCACCACCGGCCCCTTCGCCGCCCGCATCGACGCCAGCGCCAGCCACGCCCGCGCGCCGTCCTCCACCTCCTGTACCGCCCCGCCCCCCCCCGGCCCCAGCGCCCCCTTCAAAAACGCCCGGTCCACCGCCCCCGGCGGCGGCACGAGAGATTTTTCACCACGGTTCGACACGGATGCACACGGATCCCCGCTCGGGTCCGCTCTTACTCCGTGTCGATCCGTGTTCATCCGTGGTTGTTCCCGACATCTTTCTCTCTAGTCGCCTGGCGAAATATCCTATTCTTGAAAAACCCGAACCGCCACCCGGGTCAGCGCCTCGGGCTACAGAAACACCGGATGTCGGATCGGCTGTAGGCCGGGGCGTTGACCCGGCGCCTTGACGGGTTCCTCTCCTACGCTTTCGGTGGCGTCAGCAGCTTCAAATCCGGAAAATACGTGCGATAGCGCCCGACATCGGCCGTGGCCAAGGGCCGACGGAGCAATTCGGCATGCGCACCGATGAAAAAATCGGGCAGAGGGGTCGCCGGCGCCGCCGGCCCCTTGGTTTTGTTCCGGCTTGCCCGAAATGCCCGATAGGCCCGGGCGCAGTTGTCCGCGCAAGCCGCCGGCATATCCACGATTTCGATGCCCCAGGAGCGGATGGTCTGCGCCGCTTCCTCCGGCTTGGCCTCGCCGACGCAAATCTCGGCCAAGACCACGGGATTGATCAGCGCTCCGTCCCCGGACACGTTTCGGACGATGGTTTCAACCGACCAGCGATGGAACGGCGATCCCGGATCGGACGCGTAGATCAGCACGTTTGTATCGAGAAAGATCACAAGTCCCTCGTGGCCCGCTTCAATTCATTCCAGGAAAGGGTCGGGTGCAGCGGGCTTGCGCGCATGGCGCCGGCGACCTGATGTGCGGATGGCCGACGCTTGGGCTTTTCCGGCAACAGGCGCACCAAGGTCCAGCGTCCGGGGGGCTCCTGATTCACGGCGAAAACGTCTCCTGGCCGGGCATTGGGCAACACCACCCGTTTTTTCTGGTCGGCAATGATCGTGCTCATGGTGGGACTATCCCACCGCCGGACCGCTTTGTCAACCCGCCGGTCCGGCCCGCACAGAGGCGGGCCCTCCTCAAATCCATTCCGCATTCCGCCGTTGGAGGGACGGATTCCACCCCGGCCGCATTTTCGGTTCCTTGGAGGGACGGGCTCTGTCCCGTCCGGTTCTCGCCCCCTGGAGGGACGGCCGCAGCACCGTCCGGGTTCTCGGCCGTTTTCTGGATTAGCCAACAGAAGGCCTTCCCTCCAGCTTCAACGCCAAACCAACGGAAACACCTCGCCTTGGAATAGCCATTCGTCCGGTATCTGCGCCAAACCTTGGCGCACAGGATTCATCCGCACATAGGACCATTTCTCGTCGTAATGCGTCCGCGAACGAATTTGCGTATCCCAAAAATCCCGTTGCCATAGTTTGACGGGTTTCCGGCTGCCTGAAGGGACGACCTCCGTGTCGTCCGGTTTTGCCCCCGATCCGGCCCGCGTGAAAGCGGACCCTCCACGAATCCGCATTCCTCCATCTGGAGGGACGGGTTCCACCCCGTCCAGACTTCGGTTCTCTGGTGGGACGGCCTCCGCGCCGTCCGGGTTTTCCGGAACGGCCGACGCAGAGGTCGGCCCTCCAGAAATCAAGGAAACCCGCCGGGCTATTTGGCTTTTCCAAAACTCCACCCATTGCCGCAAATTTGGCATTGGGATGCGTCCCGGCGCGCAAAACAAATGGATGTGGTCCGGCATGATCACGTAACGCCCCACCCGCCAGAAATCCGCTCCCTGCCAAATCTCGATGCAAATCCGGTGGACGGCATCGCATGCCAGCACGGGAATCCTGCCCTTTGTGCAGACCGTCACCAGCACGATCACCGGTTCGTTGAAGCGCTCGATGGGCGGATGGTGCGCGGGACGGCGGCGGGTGGTAAATATGCGGTCAGTCATGGCTCATTTTCCGATTCGCCCCCTTGGAGGAACAACCTCCGTGTCGTCCGGGCCTTGGCCACATGGCGGGACGGATTCCACCCCGGCCGGGTATTCCTCCGATCCGGCCCGCGCCCGCCCAAGGGCGAGGTCCTCGATGGAAGCGGGCCCTCCAGAAATCCGTTCCGCATTCCTGCCTTCTGGAGGGACGACCTCCGTGTCGTCCACATTTCCGATCCCGATCCCGGCCGACGCAGAGGTCGGCCCTCCATCGAAACCGCCCGTCAAATTCCCGCTATTTATGTTCATCCGTGGTTGTTGCCGGTTTCGGCTTCCCGGTTCAAGCCGTCAGATACCGCCCGCCGCGCCCGCCGGTTTCGTGCCCATCGCGCAGCGTCAGCACGCCGTTCACCCACACCGCCGAAATGCCTTCGCAGAATTGGTGCGGCTTCTCGAACGTCACCAAATCCCGGAATGTCGCCGGATCGAACACCACCACGTCCGCGTACGCCCCTTCCCGCAGCACCCCGCGGTCCTTCAGCCGGAAAAACTCCGCCGGCAGGCTCGTCATCTTCCGCACCGCCTCGCCAACGGATACGCTCTTGCCGTCCAGCGCCGCGCGCAGGAACCGCCCGAATGTTCCGTAGGCCCGCGGATGCGGATGATCCTTGGACAACGGCCCCCTCGGCGACCGGATGGACGCGTCGGAGCCGATCATCACCCACGGCTCCGCCAATATCCGCCACATGTTCTCTTCACTCATGCCGAAAAAGATGCCGCCCGTGAACAGCTCGTCCGTCTCCATGAACCGCAGCGCCGCATCCAGCGGATGCAGCTTCCACGCCTCCACCGCCACGGCGATGGGATTGCCCGCGAAGATCGAGTTATCCGGATGCCGCGTGCTGCCGATCCAGACCGCCTCCCAATACTTTTCGTCGCGCGCCGTCGCCATCTCGGCCCGGATCTTCGCCCGCTCCGCCGGATCGCGCAGGCGCGCCAGGATCGCCGCGCGCCCGCCCTGCGCCGCCCATTCCGGTAAAATGACGTCCAGGTCCGTGCAGGAGGCGGTGTAGGGATAGCGGTCGGACGCCACCTCGATGCCCTCCGCCTGCGCCACGCGAATCTTTTCCAGCGCGGCATCCAGCTTGTGCCAGTTGGCGCGTCCCGCCGTCTTCAAATGAGAAATCTGCAGCCTCACGCCCGTCGCCCGCGCCACGTCCAGCGCTTCGTCGATGGCCTCTAGCAGCTGACCTCCCTCGCTGCGCATGTGCGTCGCATAGATTCCCCCACGCCGCGCCACCACCTTCGCCAACGCCGTGATTTCCTCCGGCTGCGCATGCATCGCCGGCGCGTAGACCAGCCCCGTGCTCAGCCCCGCGCCGCCCTCTTCCAGCGCCTGCTCCAGCAATTCGCACATCTTCGCGATTTCATCCGCCGTCGCCGCGCGCGCCTCGATCCCCATCACCGCCGCGCGGATCGCCCGATGCCCGATCAACATCGCCGAATTCACCGCCGGCTTCTGCGCCGCCAGCAGCTCGCGATACTCCGCCACCGACCGCCAGTCGCCCGGATAGGTCTGCTCCAGCCAGTCCGACGGCATGGTGTAGCCCGGCCACCTCGGCGCCGCGCTGGCCCCGCAGTTGCCCGTGATCTCCGTCGTCACCCCCTGCCGGATCTTCGACGGCGCCCCCGGTTCGATCAGCAGATACGCATCCGAATGCGTGTGCACGTCGATGAATCCCGGACACACCAGCATTCCGGTGGCGTCGATCTCGTTTGCCGCCGTGGTCCCCGCCAAATCCCCCACCGCCGCAATCCGGTCGCCGGTTATGCCGACATCCCCCCGCACCGGCTCGCCGCCCAGCCCGTCCGCCACCCGCCCGCCCCGCAGGGTCCAATCAAAGTGCGAATGATTCATGGTGGCCAACCTATCATAATCCTCTCCCTGGCGTCATCCGAGTGCTTGGGCTCCGATCCGCGCCCCGGCCTGCCCCCGGCGCAAGGATCACCCGTTTTGCCCGAGACCTCCGAACCGGCGCATTTTTGACGGGCGGGGGAACCTGTGATAGATTGCGCGCATTCAAAACCAGCGGGCGCCCGTGGCCCGCGACTAACCCACCCAAGGAGACGATCATGATCAGTACGAAAATGGCCGAAGCCATCAATGCCCAAATCAACCGCGAATTTTTCTCCGCCTTCCTCTATCTGGCGATGGCCAATGATGCCGCCGACAAGGCCTTCAACGGAACCGCCACCTGGATGACTCTTCAGTTCCAGGAGGAGCAGGAGCATGCGCTGAAGTTCTCCAAGTATCTTCAGGACCAGGGCGTGAAGGTGGCCCTGGACGCCATGGAGGCGCCGAAGACCTCCTGGAGCAACATCCAGGAAATGTTTGAAGACGCCCTCGCCCACGAGCGCAAGGTGACCGCCTGGATCAACGACCTCCAGACGCTGGCCATCGAGGAAAAGGATTACGCCACCCAGAGCATGCTGAAGTGGTTTATCGATGAGCAAGTGGAAGAAGAAGCCAATTGCAACGCCGTCCTCGACGCCTTGCGGTTGACCGCCGGCAGCGTCGGCGCGACCTACATGGTGGATCGCCAGCTCGGCAAACGCAAAGCGGACTGATCCCCGGACCGTTTTTTCCGTTTTCAGCGACGGCGGCGCGGCCCGAGCGGGCCCTGGCTGGCGATGTTCAACATCACGCCAACCATGAACAGCAGCACCACCAGGCTGGTGCCGCCGAAGCTGATGAACGGCAGCGGCAGGCCCTTGGTGGGCAACCGGCCGGTCACCACCCCGATGTTGATCGCCGCCTGGAGGGACACAATCATGGTGATGCCACAGGCCATCAGCCGCCCGCCCGTATCGGGCGCGCGGCCGCTGATGCGCAAGCCGCACAGCAGGAAGGTGACGTAGAGCGCCACCACGCTCAGGGAGGCCCCGATGCCCAACTCTTCGCCGATGATGGCGAAGATGAAGTCGGTGTGGGCTTCGGGCAAATAGAAGTGCTTTTGCAGGCTCTCGCCCAGCCCGACGCCCCGCGCGCCCCCGGACACGAAGGCATAGAGCGCGTTGATCAATTGATACGCCTCCCGTCCGGCATATTTTTGGGGTTCCAGAAAGGCCATGATCCGGGCCATGCGCTGCGGATTTTGCGAAATCATCCAACCCAGGCCCCCTACGGCCACCACGCCGAACGGCAGCAGGTACAGGAAGGGCGCGCCGGCCACAAACATCATGAACCCGCCCGTCGCGCCGATCAGGATGGTCGCCCCGAAGTCGGTCTCGAACACGATCAACAGCAGCATGCCCCCCAGGATGGCCCCGGGCAGCAGAATGCCGTGCTTGAAGCCCTCCCGCTCCCGACGGCGCGTTCCGAACCAGGACGCCATCATGACGATGACCGCGAATTTGGCCAGTTCGGACGGCTGGAAGGTCAGACCCATCGGCAGGCGGATCCAGCGATGGCTGCCCTTCAGGTTCAACCCGATGCCCGGAATATACACCAGCACCAGCAGGACCAGGGCGGCCACATAGATCGGCCAGGCCATCTTCAGCCAGCGGTGATAGTCGGTGCGCGCGCCGGCCACCGCAGCCAGCAGGCCGGCCACCAGCCAGATCATCTGGCGATGAACAAAGTAATTCGAATTCCCGAACAGCCGTTCGCCGTGCGGTCCGCTCGTGCTGCCCAGCATGACCAATCCAAACAGGCAGAGGACGCCCACCACCAGGATTAAGACCGTTCGAACCCTCAAGAAATCGCTCCTCAACTTAAAACGCCCGGTCCTTCCGGCCCGGGCGTGCAGGTACCAGCCCCGACGGGGCGCGTCCCTCTTAGAGCTGCGTGGGTGGAATCTTGATGCTGTTGCCGGGCGTTAACGCCTCGCCTTCGCGGAGGTTGTTGACCCGCCGCAATTCGTCTTCGAATACCACAAACAACCGCGCGACGGATTCCAGGGTATCGCCTTCCTGCACGCGGTAGTTCAACATGACTTCCTGCTCCACATCGTAGTCCTCGGGTATGGCCGGGGCGGTCGCAGGGGCGGGCGCGGGCGCCACCACCGGGGCCGAACGCTCTTCGGCCGCCGGAGCCGTCGGCTCGGCCTTGGGCTCGGCCGGGGCCGTCGTCGCGGCGGGCGCGGCTTCCGACTTGGGCTTGGCCGTCTTGGCGGGAATCACAATCTTCTGGCCGCTGCGGATCCGGTTGGCATCGGCTATCTGGTTGGCCTCCATCAGGGCCCGAACCGTCACGCCATGCGCGGTGGCGATTTTGGACAGCGAATCGCCGGGCTTGATTTCGTAGGATTCGCCGGCGCCAACGGGAGCGGGCCGGGCCGCGGGGGGGGCGGCCGCCGCCGGCTTGGCCGCCGGGGGCGACTGGGAAGCCTGAGCATAATCCGGCAGAATCAAGCGCTGGCCCACGCGAATGCGGTTGGGATCGGTAATTTTATTCAGTTCGGCCAACTCGCTCGCGCGCACGCCATGGGCAGCCGCGATCTTCGAGAGCATGTCGCCGGCTTTCACCACATAGATATTCTGGGAGGCCACCTCGGTCGGAACCGGCGCCGGCTCCACCGGAGGCAGGATGGGCGGGAAGATGACGGGCGTGGCCGCCACGGGGGCCAGCGGGGGCAGCACGGGCGGCGGAGCCGGTTCCACCACGGGCGGACGGGTCGAAACCTCTCCACGATCCGTGGTCGTGCATCCTTGCGTCAAAACCACCGAGCCGATTACGGCCACGTGGACGGCTACAATCAAACCGGCGACAATCGATACCCTCATAGCACAAACTCCTTCTTTCGTTTCTGGATCACTGTCATGGGCGCAGAGTATGGCGCGACCCGCCTCGCGGATCAATCCTTTTCGACAAGGATATTCTGGAAGCGATCGCCTCGGGCGGCATAGGAAGGAAACTGGTCGAACGCGGTGCAGGCCGGCGCCAACAACACCACTTCCCCCGGTCGGGCGGCCCGGCGGGCTGCCGCCACCGCGCATTCCAGCGTGCCGCACTCCTCGCAGGAAACCACATCCCCCCACTCCGCCGCCATCGCCGCCGCCGCCTCGCCGATCAGAAACACCCCGCGCACCTGCTCGCGAAGCCGCCCGCGCGCGGCTTGGAAACACGACTCCTTCGGCCGGCCCCCGGCAATCAGCCAGACCGGTTTCGACTGCATCCGGATCGAGGCCATCATCGCCGCCAGGTTGGTGGCCTTGGAATCATCGACATAGGTTACGCCATTCCACACGCCGACCCCCTGCGCCCGGTGCGGCAAGGGCTCGAAGTTCACCAGCGCGTTGCGAATCCAGTCCGCGTCGATCCCCGCCGAACGGGCGGCTCCGTACAAGGCCGCGGCGTTGGGCCCCAGGACGGGGTTGTCGAAAGATGACCCGGCGATCTCGATCGCGCCCCCCCCGCGTTCCCGAAGGAATCCGGGTTCATAGCGATAGTCTGCCTGGAGGTCGGCCCCAAAGGTGACCCAGCGCCCTCCCCCGACGACCGATCCCTGGTGGCGGGCCATCCAGTCGGCCGGAATCACGGCCACATCCGTTCCGCGTTGTTGCGCAAATATCCGGACTTTCAGCCGCTCGTATTCTTCCATGGAGCCGTGCCGGTCCAGATGGTTGGGCTGGAGGTTCAACAGCACCGCCATATCGGGCCGGAATTCGATGCAGGTCTCCAGTTGGAAGGAACTCACTTCGATCACCAGCCAATCTGGTTGGGGCTCATTCCATACCACGTCGCAAACCGGCCGACCGTAATTGCCGCACGGCACGGCCGTCCGGCCCGACGCCCGCAGGCATTCGGCCAACGCCTTCACCACGCTGCTCTTCCCGTTGCTGCCGGTCACGGCAATGGTCCGGCCCCCGAACCGGCTCCAGCCCACTTCCACCTCGGAGACCACGGGTATGCCCCGCTGCCGCACCTCCGACAGGAAGGGGCCTCCGATCGACAATCCCGGACTCGTCACCGCGGCATCGAACGCCCCGGGCGGAGGATGCTTCACCCCCAGGACCACGGGACAATTAGCGGCCTGCAATTCCAGCCGTGCGGCCTGCTGATCCAGGCCGTCACGCTCGTCCACGGCCAGAACGTCAACGCCTTCCCGGACCAGCAAGCGGACCGCCGCCCGGCCGCTCGCCCCCAGGCCGCAAACCAGTACGCGTTTCCAGGACCGCATCGGCGCCTCAACGCAATTTCAGCGTCGCCAACCCCACCAGCGCGCACACGATCGAGACAATCCAAAACCGGATCGTCACCGAATTTTCCGCCGCCTGCTCCGGGCGTCCCTCCGCCCGGGCCCGCTCTTTCGACAGGATTTCAAAGTGATGATGCAGCGGCGTCATCCGGAACGGCCGGCGTTCCGGCAGGAGGGCCTGGCCGGTTCGACGGCGATGGATCTTGCAAGCCATCCGCTGAATCATCACGCTGCCGGCCTCCGCCACAAACACCAGGCCCACGATCATCAACGTCAACTCCTGCTTGATCAGGATGGCAATCATGGCAATGGTGCCGCCGAGGGCCAGACTGCCGGTGTCGCCCATGAAGATCTTCGCCGGATAGGCGTTCCACCACAAAAATCCAAGCCCCGCGCCCAGCAGACACCCGCAGAACACCGCCAGCTCGTGAGCGCCGCTCACCGAGGGCACCTGCAGGTAGCTGGCGAATATCACGTTGCCGGCCACGTAGGCCATCACCAGATACGCCGCCGAAACGGAATTCACGCATCCCGCCGCCAGGCCGTCCAGGCCATCCGTCAGGTTGACCGCGTTGGTCGTGCCCACCAGCACCAGGAACATGAAGACCAGTGCCCCGGGAATCGTCAGATCGGCCACGACCGCTTCCTTGAAAAAGGGAACCATCAGTTGCCGCGCATAGGTGCGCGTGCCGGGAACGGCTTCGATCACGACAAAGGCCACCACCACCCAGAATCCCTGCAAGGCCAGCTTCTGCCATTCCTTCAACCCGTCGGAGTGCTTCCGGCTCAGTTTGAGCCAATCATCCACAACCCCGACCCCGCCCATGAATAACATGGTTGCCGCCACCAGCCAGACCTGCGCATTGGCGGGGTGGCACCAGGCCAGCGCGGCAGCCAGGGTCGTAAAGATGATCAGCAGCCCGCCCATGGTGGGCGTGCCGGCCTTGGCGCCGTGACCAATCGCATCCACATCGTCGTCCTGCCGGACCACCTGGCCGATCTTCAGCGCCCGCAGGCGCGCAATCGTCCACCGCCCCAGCAGCAGCGACAGGATAAACGCCGTGCCCGCGGCCATGAAGGCGCGGAAGGTCACGTAGCGGAAGACGTTCAGCGCGGAAACCCAGTGGGTCAAATGGGACAGGTAGTACAGCATGGGTCAGGATTCCTTTTGAAGATGGTCCAGGATGGTTTCGATGCGGAGGCCGCGGGAGGCCTTGAGCAAAAGGGCGTCGCCGGGGCGCAGGCGTTCGCGCAACCAGGCGGCGGCTTCGGCCGGATCGCGCGCGGCGCAGATCGATTTGCGGGCAAATCCCGCCGAGACCAGGCCATCGACCAGCGAAGGCGCGGCGGCGGCCGATGGTCCGTCCGCGACCGGCACCACGGCCACACCGGCCCAGCGGCCCGCCGCCACCAACCGGCCCAGCGCCTCGTGCTCGCTTTTTTCCAGCCGCCCCAGTTCGAGCATCGGCCCCAGCGCAAGGAATTTCCGGCCCGGGGCCGGCCAGGCCGCAAACGCATCCAGCGCGGCGGGCATGCTAACCGGGTTGGCGTTGTAGCCGTCGTTGATCGCGGTCCATCCGTGAACGTCCTCCACCGCCCAGCGCATGCCGACGGGGCGGGTGCGGGACAAGGCCGTTGCGATCGCCGGCCAGGCCGCGCCGCATCGACGCGCCACGGCGACCGCCGCCAGGGTGTTTTGGGCCATGTAGCCGCCCGGCGGCGGCAGCGGCAGGGTGGCGGTTTCGCCCGTGGCCCGCTCGCACACCCACAGCATCCCGTCGGCTTGCGCCTCGCCGGCGTAGTCCGCCTCGCGGCGCTGGAGGGAATAGGTCACGACCGGCGCCGGACAGCGCGCGCGCAGCACGGCGACATGTGGATCGTCGAGATCCAGCACCGCGAAGCCGTCCGCCGGCAGCTTGTCCACCAGGGCGGCCTTCTCTTCCGCAATGGCCCGGACCGACTCGAAAAACTCAATGTGCACGGGGCCGATGCGCGTCACCACCGCGACGTCCGGCATCAGGACATCGCGCAATGGCATCATGTCGCCCGGATGGCTGATGCCCGCCTCAAATACGCCGAAGGCGCAATCGCGCGACAGCCCCGCCACGCTCAGCGGCAGGCCAATCTCGTTGTTGCAATTGCCGGACGTCCGCGCCGTCTTGCCGACGGTGGCCAGCAGGTCCGCCACCAGTTCCTTGGTTGTCGTCTTGCCCACGCTGCCGGTAATGCCCACCACGCGCGCCGGCATCTCCCGCCGATACGCCGCCGCCAGCCGCCCCAGGGCCGCCCGCGGGTCCTCCACCCGCAGGCATGAACCAGTCAAAGGCAGGCGGTCCAGGGAAACATCCGCGCGCACCACGGCGCGGCCCCCGGCGGCAGCCACTTCCGACAGGTAGGCGTGGCCATCCGCGTGTTCCCCCGGCAGCGCAAAGAACAAACTTCCCGGACGGGCCCGGCGGCTGTCGATGCACAGCGCCCTCAGGGGCTCCCGCGGTTCACGCGGGAACCACTCCCCGCCGCACCATGCGGCGACCTGTCCTGGCCAAAGAGGTTCCATTGCAAGGGGCCAGTTGTAGTCGGTTTCCCGCCCGTCGGAAATCTCTTTTTCCGGATCCTGCCCAAACCCGCCCATGACAACGCTTGACAGGATAGTCCGATATTGTATTATCCGATCATGAACTATTGGAGAATCGTAACTACTCAGGTACCCGCCCGCGGCGGGCGGGCACCTGAAGGAATTTTCCC
>CAYNSH010000088.1:0-12818 GCA_964399775.1 uncultured Verrucomicrobiota bacterium | reverse complement strand
CCGCTCTTCTTGCGCCGCTTCCCGTCGCTTACGCTTTCTTGACGCAGCCGTGCTCCGTGCGGTTTCTGCTTGAATCAGTTGGCCCGGCTCCGGATACTGCGACAGTAGCCGGCGGGTTGGATCCCGCCGCCAGGAAAAGAGGTGCAAGATGAGCGTGGTGGGTGTGATCATGGGCGGAGGCGAAGGCAAGCGGCTGCAACCCCTGACGCGCGACCGCTGCAAGCCGGCGGTTCCCGTCGCGGGCAAATACCGGTTGGTGGACATCCCGGTCAGCAACTGCATCAACAGCGGCATCCGGCGCATCAACGTCCTCACGCAGTTCAACAGCGTGTCGCTCCATCAGCACGTACAGAACACGTATGTGTTCGATCCCTTTCACCGCGGCTACGTGCGCATTCTGGCCGCCCAGCAGACCCCCGGCAGCGAGGCGTGGTTCCAGGGCACCGCCGACGCGGTGCGCCAGAGCCTGCGCTACCTGCTCGATTACAAGCCCTCCTATGTCCTGATTCTGTCCGGCGACCAACTCTATCGCATGGACTTCGCCAAGGTGATCGAAGAACACAAAAGCCGCCAGGCCGACATCACCATCTGCACCAAGCCGGTGCCGCGGAATGAAGCAGGCTCGCTGGGCATCATGCAGGCCGATGCCCAGGGCCGCATTGTGCGGTTTGTGGAAAAGCCCGGCGACACCCCCGTGCTGGACGAGTTGCGCGAAATCGGCGACGGACCGGAACGCTATCTCGCCAGCATGGGTATCTACGTCTTCAACACCCAGGTGCTGCTGGAGATCTTGGAAGGCGACCAGAAGGATTTCGGCAAAAACATCATTCCTTCCTCCATCCCCGAACGCGCGGTCTATCGCTACCTCTTCGAAGGCTACTGGCGCGACATCGGAACCCTGCGGGCGTTCTGGGAGGCCAACCTGGAATTGGCCGAACCCGTGCCGGAGTTCAACCTCTATCAGCCCAATGCGCCCATCTATACCCACATGCGCTACCTGCCGCCCTCCAAGATCAACTGCTGCGACCTCAACCGCGCCCTCCTCAGCGAAGGCTGCATCATCTCCGGCCACCGCATCCTGCATTCCATCATCGGGGTTCGCGCCAAGGTCGGCGAAGGCACCGTCCTCGAGCACACCGTGATGATGGGCGCCGACTACTACGATCCCCCCAGCCGGCCGGCCAGCGAGGTTCCCGTCGGCATCGGGCGCGACTGCTATATCCGTAACGCCATCATCGACAAGAATGCCCGCATCGGCGATGGCTGCTACATCACGCCCGACGGGAAGCCCAGCGAAACCACCACCGACCTGTATACCGTGCAGGACGATGTGATCGTCATTCCTAAGAATGCCGTCATCCCTCCCGGCACCCGAATCTGAGCCAATCGTGGGCCGAGCCGCCCCGCCGAAGCCACGGCGAAGACGGGAGGCAATCGTGGGTTCCCACGCCTAGAAGGTGGTGGGCCCGCCAGGTTCCTGCGAAGCAAAAATGCTACAATTCACGGGCTGACCCCTTTACGGGCTGACCCCTTTATGGAGGCTGCTGGTACGCCGGCAGGGCGGGTCGGCGCGTTGGTCCGGTGGTTCCGCGCCGGCTGGTCGATGCAGCGGAGGATTCGGAGGATCTGGTTCCCGTCCGAAGCTGCTCACCACGGGAGGCCGACACCAGGCCGTAGCTTTGATGAAGCAGCCGGTCGATTTCGGCATGGGCCGCGGCCGGAACCTGCCGCTTCAGGGCTTCGAACTTTTCTCCGGCTTCCTGCGCCAAATCCTCGGTGGGTTTTAGCAGCTCCGTGCGCTGCGGGTCCGCCTTGTATTGGTTGAACATGCCCAACGCCTGATTGAACAGGCGGGCCCCCTCGCGGAAGTCGGGATGATCCTTGATCGCCTCGGCATCGTACGCCACGGATGGGGTCGCCGCCGCCGCCGGGGGAGTGGCATCGCGGACGGCCGCAGACAGATCTTCCAGCAGCCGGCGGCTGCGCGAGGCATAGGCATCCAGCGGCACGGAGGGCGGGGCCTCCCCGCGGCGGGCGCGGAACAGGCCAAAGGCCTTGCGCGCGCGCTCATCGATCTCCGGAACCAGATCCGTTTTGGTGGGATCCAGCTCGAATCGCCGGAACCGGTCCAGCGCCTGGTTGAACAGCCGCACGCCCTCGCGGAATTCCGGATCATCCCAAACCGTGGCCGACATGAAGCCCATTTCGTCCGGCTCCTCGAACCGATCCGGAGTGGCCTCGGCCGCCGTCGCCGCTCCGTCCGACCGCGCGGATTCCGTTGGGGCCGCTTCCGTGGCCGATTGCCAGTACGGCAGCCAGAACTCCTGGAAGTGCCACAGGGTTCCACCCAGCGCCGCCGCCACCAGCAGGCTGACCCAGATGAAGATCCGCCGCCGGCGCCGCGGTTGCGACATCCGCAGCGCGTACAGCTCTGCGCGGGTCAGGCGGATGGTCTTGGCGCCGGTGTCTTTCGCGCCGCTCTCGAATCGGTCATCCATGCCGGAATAATGGCGTCATCCCGCCACGTATTTCAATGCTATTCCAACGAACCCGGCGCACGGTTTCCATGGCATGGAAAACGTTTCCACGCCGTGGAAAAGTATTTTCCATGCTGTGGAAACATCGGCCAAAAGTTTTCCATGCCGTGGAAAATCGCGCCCGATGTTTTCCATGCCGTGGAAAATGGACCCGGTCGGCTTCAGGCGATGCGATCCGGGGATTTGCGGATGCCGCCAAACATGGTAGCCTTCTTCGCATTCACCACTGTTGCACGAAAGAATTCCGTATGAAGACGATCATCATTGGCGGCGTGGCGGGCGGGGCCAGTACGGCGGCGCGGCTCCGGCGCATGGACGAGAAGGCCGAAATTGTACTGCTGGAGAAGGGGCCCCATATCTCCTACGCCAACTGCGGCCTGCCCTATCACCTCGGGAAAATCATCCCCGAGCGCGACTGGCTGCTGGTGATGACCCCGGCCGACTTCCGCGCGCGCTTCAATGTGCATGTCCGGGTGAATCATGAAGTCATCGCCATCGATCGGGCGAAAAAAATGGTCCGCGTGCTGAATCGCCAGACGGGAGAGGAATCCGAAGAGCGCTACGACAAACTGGTGATCGCGACCGGCTCGTCGCCGATCCACCTGGACCTGCCTGGAATGGACCGGCCCGACGTGCTGCCGCTGTGGACCCTCGAAGATATGGATCGCATTGCCAAGAAGCTGGATCAGGGCGCCCGGCGCGTCGTCGTGGTGGGCGGCGGTTTCGTGGGGATGGAGCTGGCGGAAAGCCTGCGCCATCGGGGGCTGGAGGTGACGCTGCTGGAAATGGGCCGGCAGCTCCTGCCGACCATGGACGAGGAAATGAGCTCGCTGCTGGCCGAAGAGCTGCGGCTGGCCGGGATCGTGGTCGAACTCGGCGCGGCGGTGTCGGCGTTCGCGCCGGCGGACGAGGGGGGCGTGCGCGCCACGGTCAAGGACGGGCGATCGTGGGTGGCGGATGTGGTCGTGATGTGCGTCGGCGTGAAGCCCAATTCGGAGCTGGCGAAGGCGGCCGGCCTGGAGACGGGCCCCCGTGGGCATATCGTGACGGATGCGCACATGCGCACCACCGATCCGGATATCTTTGCGCTGGGCGACGCGGTATCGGTGATCGACCCGGTGTTTGGCGAACCGACGGCCGTGCCGCTGGCCGGGCCGGCAAACCGGCAGGGGCGCATCGTGGCGGACAACGTCCTGGGCCGCGACCGCCGCTACGAGGGGACCTTCGGCGCCTCGGTGGTGAAGGTCGGCAAGCTCACGGCGGCGAGCTGCGGCCACACCGAGGCCCGCCTGAAGACGATGGATAAGCCCTATCGCAAGGCCTATCTGCACGCTGGATCGCATGCGGGCTACTACCCGGGCGCCACCCCGCTGCACATCAAGCTGCTCTTCGGCGACGACGGAAAAATCTATGGCGGGCAGGTCATCGGCGCGGTAGGTGCCGACAAGCGGGCCGATGTCCTGGCGACCGCCATGCGCGCGGGCATGACGGTGCGCCAACTCGCGGAGATGGAACTGTGCTATGCCCCCCCGTTCAGTTCGGCCAAGGATCCCATCACCGTGGCCGGCATGATCGCGACCAATGCGCTTGATGGCACGACCACCCTGGTCCATGCCGATGCGCTGCCCGAAGGCGCCGTCCTGCTGGATGTGCGCGAGCCCGCCGAAGTGGCGCAGGGCACCCTCAAGGACGCCGTGAACATCCCGCTGCACAAGCTGCGCGCGCGGGCGTTCGAGCTGCCGAAGGACAAACCCATCGTGATCTTCTGTCAAGTGGGTCTGCGCGGCTATGTGGCCGAGCGCATCCTCAAGCAACTGGGCTACGATGCGGCCAACCTCTCCGGCGGCTACTTGACCTGGAAGCAGTTCCAGCCGGAGCACTGGGTGCCGTCGGACGACGAAATTGCGCTGTCCACGACCGGCAGCGAAGGCGGCCCGCGCCTGGAGTCGGAGCCGGGCGAGCCGTCCGTGGTGGTGGATGTCCGCGCCCTGCAATGCCCCGGCCCCGTGGTTCGCATCAAGAAGGAACTCGACGGCCTCGGCCTCGGCGCCACCATCAAGGTACTGGCGAATCCCCTCTTTGCCCCGGATCTCACCAACTGGGCCAAGTGCAGCGGCCATACCGTGCTGAAACTGGAACAGAAGGGCACGCACCTCGAAGCGGTGGTCCGCAAGGGTCAGCCGGGGCCCTGCGCCGTGGCCGGTAGCGCCAACGCGGGCGCCATGGTGCTGTTCAGCAATGATCTCGACAAGGCGCTGGCGGCCCTGATCATCGCCACGGGCATGGCCGCCGCCGGCATGCAGGTCAGCATCTTTTTCACGTTCTGGGGACTGAGCGTGCTGCGGCGGAATCCGGGACCGCAGGTGAAGAAGAGCCTCATCAACACGATGTTCGGGTGGATGCTCCCGAAGGGCGCGCGCAAGCTGGCTCTTTCCAAGATGCACATGGCGGGGATGGGCACGGCCATGATGAAATATGTCATGGCCAGCCAGAACGTCGCCTCGCTGCCGGAGATGCTCGAAAACGCGCGGGCCATGGGCGTGAAGTTCATCGCCTGCGACATGGCTATGGGCGTCATGGGTATCACCCGCGATGAACTGATCGAGGTGGACGAAGTCGCCGGCGTCGCCACCTTCATCGCCCGCGCCAAGGAAAGCGGGCCCACGCTGTTCATTTAGCCAGGGGACAGGGTTTAGAGGGCAGGGTTCAGGGGAAGCCGAAACCGTCCGCCCGGCGGCGGCAGGAACAGCCCCGGCCCCGACGGAGCCCCCGCCAGAGGTGAAATGCGCCCCGAGGGCGTCCCGGCGCCGGGTCGGGCGTGGGGCAGGGGGTGGTCAATGGCGCGCGGGGGGTGTATCGTGGCCGCCTTGAAACTGTTCCGTCGCCAACCCGAACCGATCCGATTGCGCCGCTATGTGGCGCCGCATGCCCGCGCCATCGCGTGGGGCGTTCTGCTGTCGCTGTTGACCGTGGGGCTCAATATCGGAATCCCCTATATTTCCCGATTCGTGATCGATGGCTTGACCGCGGGGGATCTCGAACGTTCGGACCTCTTGCGCTGGCTGGGACTCTATGCGGGGGCCACGGCCGTTGCAACGCTGCTGTCCTACGGGATGCGCCAGATTCCGCTGCGTGTCGGCCATCAGGTCGAAGCGGACATCCGGCGCGACTTGTTCAACCATCTCACCGGGCTGGAGCGCGGGTTTTTCCGGGAGCAGCATACCGGCGACCTCATGAACCGGCTCTCAACGGATGTGCGGTCCGTCGGGATGGGCGTCGGACAGGGGCTCATGCAGAACAGCCGCATGGTGTTTGTTTTCGTGCTGGCATTCGGGGTCATGTTCCGCCTGAACGCGGCGCTGGCCGGAATGATCCTGCTGTTGGTGCCGCTGATGGTGGGCAGCTTTGCCTGGTTCGCCAACCGCAGCAAACGGGGGCACCTGGCGGCCCAGGAGGAGCTGTCCGAAATGGCCAGCTTCAACCAGGAGACCTTTACCGGCATCCAGACCATCCAGTCGTTCGGCCTGGAGCCGCGCTGGCTGGATTTGTTCCGGCGGCGGAACGAATCCCTGATGGGCCGGAATCTCCGGCTGGCGGTTGTGCAGGAGGGCCTCCGGCCGCTGGCGGGATTCTGGTTCGCCCTGAGTTCGGTGCTGGTGCTGCTGGCGGGCGGGCGCATGGTGATCCAGGAGCGGTTGACCCTGGGCGAGCTGGTGCAATTTACCCAGTACCTGCTCTACATGCAGTGGCCGCTGTTGTCGCTGGGGTGGGTGCTGGGCCTGATGCAACGCGCCTGGGGAAGCTGGGAGCGCGTCCGCGATGTGCTGGAGCGCAAGCCGGCGATCTCGGACCCGGTGAAGGCCGCGACGGCGCGAGCGGACAATGGCATGGACATCGAGTTCGACCATGTCACGCTGAAGGCGGGGGAAACGACGCTGCTGGACGACATCTGCCTGTCGATCCCGGCGGGGGCGCGGGTGGGGATTACCGGGCCGACGGGTAGCGGCAAAACGGTCCTGGTGTCGCTCCTGCCGCGATTGCAGGACGTGACCTCCGGGGCCGTCCGGATCGGCGGGCGCGACGTCAGGGAAATTCCGCTGGCCGAATTGCGCGGCGGAATCGGCATGGCCGAGCAGGAGCCCATGCTGTTTTCCGATACGCTGGCCAACAATATTTCGTTTGGCTCCCCGGGGGCCACGGAACAGGACATCCTGACCGCCGCGGACCTGGCGCATCTGCATGCCGACGTCGAGCAGATGCCTCGGCAGTATGAGACGCGCGTGGGGGAGCGCGGCGTCACGCTCTCCGGCGGGCAGCGTCAGCGCACGTCCATCGGCCGGGCATTGTCGCGGGATCCGCGCCTCCTCATCCTCGATGATGTGCTCGCGTCGGTGGATGCGGAAACCGAAGCGGCGATCCTCGGCAAGCTCCAGGGCGTCTTTTCCACGCGCACGACGCTGCTGGTCAGCCACCGGATCAGCACGCTGTCGGCCATGGATTGGATCGTGGTGGTGGCGGACGGGCGCATCGTCCAGCAAGGCTCCCACGGGGATCTGGCGCGGCTGCCCGGTTACTACCGCCGCCTGCACGAGATGCAACAGTTGGCCGCGGCTATCGACATCGACGGGGTCAGGCCTTGCTTACGGCTTAAGCCCATAAGCATTCCGCAAGGCCTGACCCCTTGGCAAGGAACATGAACCCCACAACACCCAAGCCGGGGAAGGGCGAGGCGCAGCACCTGATGCGGCGGCTGCTCGCCTACGCGTGGCCGTACCGGGGACGAATGGTGGCGATTCTGCTGCTGACGATTGCGGCGGGGCTGGGCATGAACTATCCGCCCGTGCTGATCCGCAACGCCGTGGATCGATGGATCGGCCATGCGGCCCTGCCGGTTGATGCGCGCCTGGAGGGGTTGCTGCACACGGCGGGCCTGTTTTTCGCCGTGAGCGCTTTCAGCCTCCTGCTGCGCTATCTGCAGACGGTGCTGACCGCCCGGATGGGCCAGCGGATTGTCCGGGACATTCGACGCGATGTGTTCCGCAAGGCCGTCGGCCTGCATCTGCGCTATTTCGATGTCACCCCGGTCGGGCGGCTGATGACGCGGGTCACGACGGACGTCGACAGCGTCCAGAGCTTTGTGACCGATGGCGTGGTGGGCGCGGTGGCGGACGTGTTCCAGCTGCTGGGCGTCTTCGTCTTCATGCTCTACATCAGTCCGGTGCTGTCGCTGGCGCTGTTCAGCATCATTCCCGTCTTGGTGGTGGCCTTCGTGTTTTCCAACCAGCGGGTGCGGGCGGCCAACCGCGAAATCCGCCGGGCGCAATCCGCGCTGAATACTCAAGCGCAGGAGGCGCTGGCCGGAATGACAACCATCCAGTTGTTCGGCCGCGAAGACACCATCCGCGAACGCTTCGCCCGCCTGAACCGGCTCATGCGCGACGCCTGTTTCATGGAAGTGCGCTGGTTTAGCTTCTACTTTCCGGTGCTGGAATTCACCCAGGCGGTATCGGCCATCCTGGTGCTGGGGGTGGGCGGGGCGCTTATCCTGGCGGACCGGGGGACAGTGACCCTGGGGGTGCTGATCGCTTTCCTGACCTATGTGCGCGATTTCTTCCGGCCGCTGGATGGATTGTCCAACCGGGCCGGAACCATGCAGCAGGCGCTGGCGGCCTGCGAACGCATCTTTGCCCTGCTGGAAGTACCCCGGGAGGTGCCCGATCCGAACGCGCCCGTGGCCCTGCCCGCGACGGAGGGACCGATCGAGTTCGAAAACGTGACGTTCGCCTACGCCAACGACAACTCCGTGCTGCGGGATGTGTCCTTCCGGATCGAGCCTGGCGAGACCGTCGCCGTGGTCGGGGCGACCGGCTCCGGCAAGACGACGCTGATCAACCTGTTGATGCGGTTCTACGACGTCGAACAGGGCCGCATCTTGATCGGGGGCGTGGATGTCCGGACCGTGCGCCAGCAGGAACTGCGCCGGCGGTTCGGGACCGTCCGCCAAGAGCCTTTCCTCTTTTCCTCCACGGTGGCGGACAACATCGGGCTGATGGATTCCGGCCTGCCCCGTGAAGCCATCGAGTCGGCGGCCCGCCACGTCAATGCGGACCGCTTCATCCGGAAACTGCCCCACGGGTACGACACGCGCCTCAACGAGCGGGGCGCCGGGTTGTCGGCGGGGCAGAAGCAACTGCTGGCGCTGGCGCGTGTGATGGCGCAGAACCGCGACCCCATCCTGATCCTGGACGAAGCCACCGCCAACGTGGACAGCGAAACAGAAGCCCTGATCCAGGACGCGCTGCGCCGGGTGATGGCCGGCCGCACGGGAATCGTCATTGCCCACCGGCTCTCCACCATCCGCCATGCCGACCGGATCCTGGTGCTGCAGCAGGGACGACTGGTGGCCCAGGGGCGGCACCAGGACCTCCTGCGCCAGGACGGATACTACCGGCGGCTGTACCGCTACCTGGCGATGGAGCAGGAGAAGACGTGCAGGGCATAGATCCCGGGCGGCATGCCGGGCAGCAATGGAAAGGAAAAACCGTCCTTCCCTGCGAAGCGGTTTGCCACCTCGCGGGAACGGCCACGGGACTGGGCAAGGGCTGAAGGGGGATTTCTGAGAAACGCCGAAAACTCCTGCTCCAAGGCTCTCACGATGGCTTGGGTCACCCGCCGTTCGGGTTTGCGGGATTGCTCGAACATCACCACCCGCACTCCTTCCGCGTCAATCAGTACCCGGCTCTCGTACAGGCGGTTTCCCCGACTCATGTCCGGCGATACGGGCAGGGGCCCTTTCTCTCCTCAAGTTTTCCGATGCGCGCCAACTCCGTTGCAACGCTCTTGGGTTCATTCAAATCAGTAGCCGCGCACACAGCGGAAGCCAAAATCTAAGTATGTTATCCGTGAATCACCATGTAACTGGCGATAGTGATCAAGAGAATCGCTACAACCCGTTGAAATGTCTTCTTAGGCATGCGCTCGACGACTCGTTTAGCGGCCCATGTTCCGGCAATCATCGCGACGCCCATGAGCACAGCGATGGACCAGAATTCACGATCAAGGGTAATGAATCGCTGATAGACCACCGTCTTTACGCCGTGCATTACAAGCGCGGTCGTCGCCTCGCTTGCAATGTAGGCCATTGGCGGCAAACCGAGCGACAGGAAGATGGCGGCGCCAAGAGGCCCAGAGCTGCCGACCAAGCCCGACAGGAATCCGACCACCCCTCCGCCCGCTACCAACAGAGTAGGGCCACCCTTGAGTTTCAATCGACCGAAATGGATCAGTGCAACGAATATCAGGATGGCGGCACCAATCGCGCGTGTGACCAATTCTTTCGGTAGCTGTACGAATGACAAGGCCCCCAAAACGCTGAGCGGGATAGCCCCCAGTAGAAAAAAGCCTACCGGTTTCCAGTGAATCTGTGTGAAGCTGAATCCAGTTCTTGAGAGATTGCCGATTAGTTGTGCGATGGTCAGAAGAGGAACAGCCTGTGTCACGCCAACAGTTGCCACGAGCAGCGGCAACAGAAGAAGAGCGCCCCCAAAGCCGGCCGCGCCCGATATGGCCGCAGCGGCAAATGCAGCGATGAAGAGTATTGCGACTTCTGGCATCATGTATCTGCAGGCCTAACGTCAGGAGTTTGGATCAGCCCACGGGCTGTAGTCGATAGGTGTGCAGCGTGCGGGAGGGTGTGCATCGCGGCCACTGGTGGCGCTCTGCAGCGCATTGTTCAATTCCTATTCTCTTTCGGGCAAATCGATCTCCTGCAACCGCGGTTCCCCGCGCATAACGAATACAATCAGGATATCCTCCCCCTCGAGCCGGTAAAATATCCGGCAAGGCGGCACGACAACCTGCCGATAGGACAAGTGAGGTATCTCCGGCACTCGGGCGCCGGATTTGGGAAATCGCATCAGCCGTTCGACTGCCGCGAATACCTGATGGACATACCGAGTGGAGGCATCCGGCTTGTCGAGGGCAAGGTAGTCGGCGATAGCCTCTAGGTCGGCTATAGCCGGCTCGGTCCAGATCAGGCGAGCCATCGCCGCATCCGCTTTTGGGCCTGTTTGTGGGTTAGGATACGACCTTGTTGAAACGCACGCTCGCCACGGGCAATCCCTTCCAGAATTTGCATGCGCGCCTGCTGATCCTCGTAGCTGGCGACATTAACAAGATAGGCCGCCGGACGTCCATGCTCCGTAATCAACACAGGGGAAGGGTCTTCCCGAAGTTCTGCAATCAAGCGTGTGGCCTGTCGCTTAAGCGTGGTAACCAGCTCGGTTTTCATAGTGCCACTAGAGTATCACATATCGTGTGGGTGTCAAAGAAGTGAACGTCAGCGTTCACCGGACGGCGCACCTTGTGGGCCATGCGGCAACGCCTTGTTCGATGTTCTTTATCTGACCTTTCGCCGATTCCCAATGCGCAGAATCAGGACATCGGTGTCCAGGATGGCATAGATCCCACGATAGTCGCCCATGCGCATCTTGCGCAGTCCGGCCAACGGCCCCTGAAGAACCGGATAGCGGTCCGGGTGGGAAGACAATTCCTTTTCAATCTTATCAAGAAGTTGGCGCGCTTCGGTCTTGACGATGCGCGCCAAATCTTTTGCGACGCTCTTCTTGTATTGGATGTTAAAGGCCAAGAGACTTCCTCAGGTCGCGGCTGGAAACCACAGGATCCCGAGGGTCGCGTAGGCGATCGATGGCGATCTGGACATCCGCAAAGTCCTCGATGTAGTTCTCCAGCGCCTTCTGGATGTGGAACGAGCGGGAACGCTCTGTTTCCTCCGCAATTTGATTCAGTTCCTTCGCCAGCGGCTCAGGGAGGCGAATAGATAGGGCTGCACTCATAGGTCACCTCGTGTAATCATCTGTGATACACTGTATGCATTGTCATACGGAGGCGCAAATCAAATATGCTTACGAATCGAACGTCACGGGTCAGCGGACCCGACACCTTGTGGCGGGTACCCTTGGACCCGCTTGTTCGGCATTTCACGTGTTCTCCACAACCGTCTGAAGTTTGCCAGCAATTTGCTTTGCGATCTCACTCAACGATGGGTTTCCAACGGCTTGCATGGAGACAAGCGGATTGATCGCGGACACTTCCGTCTCAACGGGAGATAGTTCTTGGACGATAACATTGCATGGAAGCATCGTCCCAATCTTGCTCTCTGCCTCAAGGGCTTTGTGGGCAAACGCAGGATTGCAGGCGCCCAGGATTTTGTATTTCCTGAAATCTACGCCCAGTTTGTTCTTCAGCGTCTCTTTGACGTCAATCTCGGTGATGATTCCAAATCCCGCTTCCTTCAAGAGGGCGGTCACTCTCGTTAGCGTGTTCTCATACGTGGCATGGGTTGTTTTGGTAATGTAATAGGTCATGACCGACCGCTCCTGTCTATTTCCTGTCAATTTGTAGTTGTCTTTGCCGAACGTCCGGGGTCAGGCTGGAGGCGCGCTTTGGCGCCGATAGCCTGCAATCGCATGTGCGCGTTCATTCGTAATGGGTCCACATCCGGATGACTTTCACGGTCTTGATGTCGTTGAGAACCTGATAGATCAGCCGGTGTTGGATATTGATGCGGCGCGAGCAGGCGCCAGCTAGGTCGCCCACCAATTTCTCATAAGGCGGAGGCGTGTGGTAGGGGTTGACCTTGATAATTTCAAGTAGCCGTTCAGCCTGGGGTTTCAGGCCCGACTGCAGGAGTTTCTTTGCGTCGCGTCGGGCCTGCGTTGTATAGACTAGTTGCCAGCTCACCAACCGAGTTCCTTGTGGCATTTCTCAACAGGCGTTTTCAATCCCCGTACGATGGATTTCTTCATGTCCGGGATGGAGGTGAGATAGAGGGTTTCCTGGATCGAGCGCCAGTCGTCTTCCGAAATCAGTACGGCAGAGTTCCGCTTGCCGGCGATCTGTACAGGCTCGTGCGATCGCGAGACCTCATCCACAAGGTTGTAGAGGGTCTGGCGGGCTTGGGTGGCGGTAATCGTGACCATGGTGAGGTTTCCTATTCGCACGCGATAACGTACGTCATTAAGGCGGGCGCGTCAACGGCATCTGTTGGCGGCATCTTTTGGCGTCATTCATATGCATCTGTCAAGGCAACGTCACGCATGAGCCTCACCGTTTCGGAGCAGAGCGACGATAACGTGCAGGCGATTGTTCGGCCCTGCTCTTGATCTCGTAAAGGTTGATCGGCAGACATTTCTTGTACTGCCCGAAATCCAAATCCGTTGTAAATATCGCCAACTCACTGCGAACCGCAACGGCGCAGAT
>CAYNSH010000087.1:0-13022 GCA_964399775.1 uncultured Verrucomicrobiota bacterium | reverse complement strand
ACTAAACGCCCCCTCCCTCCCGGGGAGGGGGCGCGCTTACTTTGTCAATCCACCGTTCGATTTGACGCCTTGTCTTGGCGTGGAATCCGGTTGATTGAGAGCGCGGGGGCGGGTAGGATGCGGGTCTAATCATGTCGAGGTTAATTTAATATGGGCATGGCATGGCGTACCGGCGTATGCCTGCGGCAGCACCGTTTGGAATGGACGGTGCTCCGTCGTGCCAAGGAATCGTGGGAGGTTCACGATCACGGCGAGGCGGATCTGGGGCCGGATCCCGTCAGCGGGGAACCAGCTCCCCTCGACCTTGCGGTGGCCCTCAAGCCCTACATGAAGCGCTTCAAGGGGCGGCTGTCCGTGGCCCTGCCCTCGGAACAAGTCCTGCTGCGCGCCGCGCTGCTGCCCAGCACCGACCCCGGGGAACTGCGCGGCATGGCGGAGCTGCAGACCGATAAGTATTCGCCTTTCCCCGTCGAAGCCATGGCCCTGGGCGCCGAGGTGGTCGAGGCCACGGAAACCTCGTCGCTGGTGGTCATGGCCGCGGTCCGCCGCGACACCGTGGATGAATCCGGACGGATCTTCCAGGAGGCGGGCGCCCTTCCGGACGTGGTGGATGTGGAAGCGCTGGCCTGGTGGTGGACGCTGAAAGCCGCCGATCGGGTGCCCGCGCACGGGTCCCAGATATTTATTCGCGTGACGACCACCGCCGTGGATTTGATCATGTCGCGCGATGGCGAACCCCTGCTGTTCCGCGCGCTGCCGCCCCGGCCCGGCGAGGATGGCGCCCTTCGAGAATGGGTCGCCGACTGCGCGGAAGAAACGGGATATTCCATGACCTCGCTCGAGACGGAATGGGGCGGCACCGGGGCTCCCTCCGTGCATATCTACCACCCGCCCACGTTGGCGATGGAATGGGCGGGCGACCTGCTGGCCGCACTGGGTCTCGAAATCCTTTTCACCCATCCGCTGGCGGATCTGGCGCCTCTTTCCGAGGGCGTGGCCCATCGGCTGGCCCACCGGGCGACTCCCCTGGCCATGGATTTGGCCCCGGATGCCTGGCGTGATGCGGATGCCGCGCGTTCGCTTCGTCGCCGCATGCTGCGGGCCGCCACGGCCTTCCTGGTGGTGTGGCTGCTTGCCCTGGGCATCTTCATCACGCTGCTGAACCTGAACCGCGGTCGGCTGGCCCGGCTGCGGGCCGAGGTGGAGGCGGTGGAAGGTCCCGCCCTGGAGGTCCGCCGCCTGCGCGCCAAGGTCCTGGAGTTCACCCAGTACGCCGATCGCACCCACTCCGCCCTCGAATCCCTGCGGGTGGTTTCCGAACTGCTGCCGCCAGGCGTCGACTTGACCTCGTTCATCTATCGCAAGGGCAGCACCCTGGCCTTGCGCGGCGAGGCCGACGACGCCAACAAGGTCTATGCCCTCATCAGCTCCCTGGAAGGCACGGACCTGTTCCCCGAGGTCAGGCCCGAAGGGGTCAGCACCCGCAACACGCCCCAGGGTCCTCGCAACCAGTTCGGGGTCACCATCCGCCTGCCGGGCGTGGGGGAGGGGGCGCCATGAAAATCGCCGCCCGCGAACTCAACCTGATCTTCATCACGCTGGTGATCATCATCCTGGCCGGCACCTACCTGGCCCTGGAGCCCAGCGTCCAGGAATGGAGCGAATTCCGCGAGCAGCAGGAAGATCTCCAGGCCCGGCTCGACAGCGCGAATGTGCTGCTCGACAGTCGTCCAACCGTCGAAGCGCGCCTGTCGGAATTCCGCCAGGGCCTGCCTTCGTATCCGCCCGGCCGCAAGGTCGAGGCCGACTTGCTGCTGGCGCTCGAGCGCATGGCCGGCCAGCACAACCTGGTGCTGACCCGCCGCGAAGTGGATGCCGAACGGGAAGCCGGCGATCTGTTCGAGACCTCGATCACCTGCTACTGGGAGGGGGATCTCGATGCGCTGGTCCGATTCCTGCACGCCCAGCAGACCCAGGGCGCCATTTCGGATGTGCGCCAGTTGACCGTGCAACCCGCGACCGGTCGCGGCGAGGCGCCCGGCCGGCTGCGCGGCAATTTCACCATGGATTACGCCTACCGCCGGGATCCCGGCGAATCGGAGACCTCCCCCGCCGAACCCGCGCCCGAGCCGGAGGCGGTACAACCCTAATGGACCGATCATGACGCCATCTCGCCCAACTCCTTTCATTCGCGGCCTGACGTGGGTGCTCTCCGCCTCGTTTCTGTTGGCCTCGATCCCCGCGCCGGCATTCGCGCAACAGGCCGCCCCCAGGGATCCCCGTGCCGACCGCATCGCGCGCCTGCAGGCCACCCGTCCGCCCGCCGCCCCGGGTGTCCCGGGCGCGCCCGGCGCATCGATCGATCCCACGATTGAAATCGAATCCAGCATTGGCGCGGATGGCGAAGAGGCCTTTACGCTGAACATCCGTGAAGCCCCGCTGGATGTCCTGCTCGACCGCTACTCCGAGTTGACCGGACGGACCATGATCAAGGCGCCGGGCATTGCGGGCACCTTCACGTTCAAGGGGCACAGCCCCCTGACCCGCGCCGAATTGATCCAGGCCATGGACAGCCTGCTGACCATGCAAAACATCACCCTGGTGCCGCTGGGCACGCGCTTCTACCGGGTCGTCAAGACGGAGACCGCCCCTGCGGAGGGCATGGTGATCCAGCGGGATTCGCCCGACGGCGGCCACCCCGAAAGCGATGCGCTGGTCAGCCAGCTCGTGGGGTTGAAATACATCGACGTGGAAGACGCCATGAACATTGTCCAGCCCATGCTGCACGGCTATGGCAAGGTCCAGCGGTTCGACCGCATCAGCAGCCTGCTCATCACCGAAACCTCTGCCAACCTGCGCCGCATCTTCGACATCCTGGAGCTGGTCGACCAGCCCACCGAGACGCGCGTGGAAACCCGCGTCTATGAAATCCAGCACGCCAAAGCCTCCGATATCGCCGCCCGCCTGAACGAACTGGTCAGCGACAGCGAGAAGCGCGAGGAAGTCCCCCAAGTGGCACAAACCGTGGCGCCGCCCCTCCGCCGACCGCCCAGCATGATCCGCGCCCGCCAGCCGGCCCCCGATGCCCCGCCGGAGTCTCCGGCCTCCATCGAGGCCCAGATGGCCGAACGTGGCCTGGTGCAGGGCAAGGTCAAGGTGCTCACCGACGAGCGCACCAATATCATCATCGTCATCTCCCGTCCGGCCAACTTCGTCTTCTTCGACAAGATCGTGGCCGTCCTCGACCGCCCGGTCGATCCCGAAGTCATCGTGCAGGTGCTGGCCCTGGAATATGCCGATGCCGAAGACATCGCCAGCCTGCTCAACGATTTTGTCGGCGTGGCCAAATCCGAATCGCCCACGACCCTGCCGACCGGCGGCGACACCCCGGCCGACGGCCGGGCGCGTGCGCTCGAGGATTTCGTTCGTCAACGCGCGGCCGCCGCCGACCGGGTCCGCACGGCCGCCGGGGACGAAGCCGCCAGTCGCATTGGCCAGCTCTCGCCCAACACCAAGATCCTGGCCGACCAGCGCACCAACACCCTCCTGCTGATGGGGACCAAGAGCGACATCGCCGCCCTCGAAGAGGTCGTCAAGAAGGTCGACATCATGCTGGCCCAGGTCTTGATCGAAACCGTCATCCTGGAGGTCAATCTCAACAACAACACCGCCTATGGCGTGAACTGGTTGCAGAAATCCATGACCGCTTACAGCCAGCGCACCGCCGGCGGCGTCAGCGTGCGCGAGCCCGTGGCGTCCTGGGGCGGCAGTTTTGGTGAAAACAGCCTCTCCACCGCGGCGGGCGACACCATCACCCGCGCCTTCGGGGGCGGGTCCGGCCTGAACTACTTCTTCACCTTCGCCGATCTCAACATCGACATGGTCCTCAACATGCTGGCCACCTCCGGCGAAGGCCGCGTGCTGGCCACGCCGGTCATTCTCACGACCGACAACACCGAGGCCTCCATCATGAGCGGCCAGCAGATCCCGATCCGCACCGGCGATACCGAGTATGGCGGAACCTACCGCGCCAGCTACGAGTACAAGGATGTCGGCATCCAGTTGAAGGTCAAGCCGCGCATCAACCCCAACCGCTACGTCACGCTGGACATCACCCAGGCCGCCGACACCATTGGCGACTCCGTCGATGTCGGCACCAGCGGCCGCATGACCTCGATCAACAAGCGCGAAATGACCGCGTCGATTTCCGTGCCCAGTCGCTCGACAATCGTGCTGGGTGGCCTGGTGCAGACCGACTACCTGTCCTCGCAGACGCGCATTCCCATCCTGGGCAGCATCCCGCTGATCGGCGCGCTGTTCCGCAGCGAGGACAAGACGCGCAAGCGCACCGAACTGCTCGTGTTGATCACGCCCTATGTGTTGATGAGCCCCGAAGAGGCGCGCCTGGAGACCGAACGGCTGCATGGCGCCTCCAATGTCGCCGCCGAGGATTGGTACCGCGGCTGGTCCGACAGCTCCCTGGCGCCGTTTTCGCCCGCCCGCCTGCGTGAACTCGAGCGCGAAACCACCCGCAGTTCCCGGCGCGGCGCCCGCCTCGTCACCTCCGATCCCGACCAGGAGACCCCGCCTCCGCCCGTGGCGCTGATTCGGCCGGAAGAGCCCATGCCCCGGCCCACCCCGGATGCCATGGACCCGGAGAACTTCGGGCGCGAAGTCGAGCGCATGATGAGCGGCCTGGCCGAAATGGATGCCAACGTCGATGATTCGCCCGCAGATTCCCTCGAGCCGGCCGAGCCGCTGCCCCTCCCGGCCGAGCCCACGCCCTCGGCGCCCTTCTCCTTCGATCCGGCCGTCCCCGCGGAACCCGAAGAGCGGCCCGAGCCGCAGGCCGCGCCGCGCGCTCCGCGCGACAACGCCCCCCGGAGCCTGTGGTCCCGCCGGGTCAAGGTCGAAGATCCGCGCCCCTCCATGTTTGCCGCGCCCCCGCCCGCCAGCGATCTCTAAAGGAGACGTCCCATGAACGAAGAACCCATCCCCGTCGACGACGCCACCGAAATCCGCGAGGGCGACATTCTCTTCGAATGCCCCCATTGTGGCAAGAGCATGGCCATCGAGGCGGCCGGCGCCGGCCTGATGGTTTCGTGCGCCGATTGCGGCAAGCCGGTGGCGGTTCCCATTCCGGACGCCCAGACTCCGGAAGCGCCGGTCGCCACGGTTCCCCGCCCGCCGCTGGCCAATGGCGAAGCCCCGGAGGAAACCATCCGCCAACTCGATGCGGCGCTGGCCATGGCCAATGACCAGATCGATCAACTGATCGCCGAGCGGGAGAGCCTGCGCGAGCGCCGCGCCTATCTCGAACAGATGCGCACCGTCAACACGTCGCGCTATGCGCAAATGGCGGTGGAACTCGAGGCGCTGCAGGAGGCGTTGGACCGGGCCGTCGAACTGCTGGCCGAAGCGCGCGCGGAGAAACCCGTTTAGGGCGCGCGGCATGCCTGTCGCCACGTCCAGCCGGTTGACCGCGCTCCTCGAAGCCACGGGGCTGTTCTCGG
Organism: uncultured Verrucomicrobiota bacterium; assembly: GCA_964399775.1. Classification (GTDB taxonomy): domain Bacteria; phylum Verrucomicrobiota; class Kiritimatiellia; order CAIQIC01; family Lenti-01; genus Lenti-01. The sequence continues at coordinate 7,509 of CAYNSH010000087.1, read as the reverse complement.
CCCCGCAGATCGAGGAATTGGCCATCCGCCAGCGCGAAAGCGAGGGCGTGTTGACCGCCATCGTGGTCGAACTGGAATATGCGCGCGAGGACGCGTTCCTGGCCGCGCTGGCCCAAGCGATGCAGGTCCCCTTCGTGCGCGTGGGCGACAAACCCATCGCCGGCGAAATCCTCGAGAAGGTGCCCACCAAGGCGGTTTTTCAATACAACGTCATCCCGGTGGAGATCGAAGGCGCCACCCTGCGGGTGGCCACCAGCGAGCCCTTCCGTCCCGGCCTGGCCGATGCCCTGCGGCTGGCCTCCGGTCTCCGCGTCCGGTTCGCCCTCAGCCCGGCCGCCGACATTGAAAAGGCCGCCAAAAAGTTCTACGGCGTCGGCGCCGACACGCTCGATCGCCTCATCGCTGACAACCAAATCGATCTCGACGAAGACCTCGGCCCGGCCATTGGCGACCTCAGCAACCTCGACCAGGACGCGAGCGTCGTGAAATTCGTCAACCAGATCATCTGGGAATGCCACCACGACCGCGGTACCGACATCCACATCGAGCCGATGGAAACGGATTTGCGCATTCGCTACCGCATCGATGGCGTCTTGCATCCGACGCCCCTGCCGCCCCAGATGAAGCGCTTCCAGTCCGCCATCATCAGCCGCATCAAGGTGATGGCCGGCATGGATATCGCTGAAAAGCGCCTGCCCCAGGACGGCCGCATCAGCCTGCGCGTCAAGGGGGAGGAAATCGACGTGCGCGTTTCCACCATGCCCACCGTCTATGGCGAAAGCGTCAGCCTCCGCCTGCTCATGCGTTCCAGCGGCATGTATGGCATGGACAAACTCGGCCTGTTCCAGGATGACGAGGATTTGCTCAAGCGCCTCATTCACCGGCCCCACGGCATTCTGCTCAATACCGGGCCCACCGGCTCCGGCAAATCCACCAGCCTCTACGCCTGGCTGCACACCATCAATTCCGTCGACAAGCGCATCCTCACCGTGGAAGACCCCATCGAATACGAAATGGCCGGCATCAATCAGATCCAGATGCGCCCCGAAATCGGACTGACCTTCGCCGTGGGCCTCCGCCACATCCTGCGCCAGGATCCCGACGTCATCATGGTCGGTGAAATCCGCGACCAGGAGACCGCCGACATTGCCATTCGCGCGGCCCTGACCGGCCATCTGGTATTCAGCACGCTGCACACCAACGACTCCGCCGGCGGCATCACCCGGCTGGTGGACATGGGCATCGAGCCATTTCTGGTCGCCAGCTCCGTCGAAGCCCTCGTGGCCCAGCGCCTGATCCGCCGCCTGTGCCCCGCCTGCAAGCGACCCTGGAAAATCGATCCGGCTTTCCTGGAATCCCTTTCATTCCCCGTCCAGAAGCTCGACACCGGCACCATTTGCGAGCCGGCCGGCTGCGAGGAATGCCGCGGCACGGGCTACGCGGGACGGACCGGCATCTACGAAATCCTGCCGGTCTCCGACACCATCCGCCAAATGATCGTGGAGCGCAAATCGGCGGCCGACATCAAGACCGAGGCCCTGGCCCAGGGGATGCGCACCCTGCGCCTCGACGGGTGGCGCAAGGTTCTGGCGGGCATCACGACCCTCGAAGAAATCATCCGCGTCACCTCGGAGGATGAAGGCTGAGGCGCCGCCGCCCCCCGGATTTCTCATGGCCCAGTTTCGCTATATCGCCAAACGCCGCACGGGGGAACGACAGGAAGGCGTCCTCGAGGCTCCCGACAGGCGTACCCTGATGGCCCAACTGTCCCGCATGGGGCTCGTGCCCATCTCCGTTGGCGAATCCTCCGCCAAGGATTCTGCGCCCGCCGCCGACAAATCCAAGCCCGCGGCCAAGTCCGGCGGCAAGCCGCCGCCCAAACCGCCGCCCAAGCCAGGGGCTAGGCCCTCCGCCCGCAAGACCGGTGCGTCCGGCGCCGCGGCCCCGGCCGCGTCGCCCAAGAAGTGGTTCCGCTTCGAAAACACCCTGCGCGGTCGGCCGAAGATGAAAACCGGCGATCTGCTTCTGCTGACCAGCGAGTTGTCCGACCTGCTGGCCTCGGGCATGACGCTGGGGAGCGCCCTGCATTCGCTGGCCCTGCGCAGCACTGGCAAGGCCCAGGATGTCATCGTCACCGATTTGCGCGACGAGATTGTCGCCGGCGCGAGCCTCTCGGGCGCGCTCTCCCGATGGCCGGACAGTTTTCCGTCGCTGTATGTCAGCATGGTCAAGGCCGGCGAGGCCAGCGGTCAACTCGCCGAAGTGCTCGAACGCCTGGTGAAGCATTACGAGCGCGTGCTGGCCGCCCGCGAGAAAGTCGGCATGGCCATGGTCTATCCGCTGATCGTCCTGCTGGTGGGCATCGGCGCGATGTTGTTCATGATGGTTTTTGTCATTCCGCGCTTCTCCGCCATGTTCGAGGAACTCGGAGGCGCGCTGCCGCTGCCCACCCGCATCCTGATCGGCATCAGCGATATTCTGATCAAGTACGGCTGGGCCATTGCCATCGGCATGGTGTTGCTTGGCATCGCCGTGCGCCGCGGCCTGAGGACCCCGGCCGGCACGGAATGGAAGGATCGCGTCCTGCTGCGCGTGCCGGCGGCCGGCGGCATTATCCGCGCCAATGCCTTCGCGAATTTCGCCCATACTCTCGGCACGCTGCTGGCCAATGGCGTGCCCGTGCTCCAGGCGCTGTCGATTGTTGAAAACACCGTTGGCAACACCCAGATCGCCCACGCCATCCACGACGCCAAGGATCGCGTCACCGACGGCTCGACCATCTCCCGCCCGCTCTCGCAGGATGGCGTATTTCCCCGGCTGCTGACGGATATGCTGGCCGTGGGCGAGGAGTCCGGCGATATGACCGGCGCCCTCGAGCACATTGGCCGGCGCTACGACAATGAGCTTGACCGTGCCGTCAAGATCTTCACCACGGTTCTCGAACCCGTGATGATGGTGCTGATCGCGGTGGCGGTGGGGTTTGTGGCCATCAGCATGCTGCTGGCGGTCTTCGAGCTGACCAGCGGCCTCAACGCCTGAGCCGCATCGGCGCAAAGCCGCGCTCGGAGATATCCCGCAGGCCCCGGGGAAGGCTTTCCGCGAACCATAGCGGCGCATAGGCCTGTTCCAACTCATCCAGCAGGGGGCGGGTTTCGGCGGCGCCTGCGCCGGCGACGACCCGGGCGCTGTAGCGCAAAAATCGCGCGGCCAGCACCAGTTGGGCCTGATCGGTTTCATCGGCCCATCCCGTGGAATTCAACCGGCCGAATCCCTCGATCCAGGCTTGCGACTCTTCCGCGGTTTCCCGCGCCAGGGCCGGGTCGGCCGGCGGGTCCATGCCCCGCAACGGCGGAAACGGCCAGGCGGCCAGCTCGTTCGGAACCGAGCCCGCCCGCGAGAACAGCTCCGCGGGTCCGGCGTCTGCCGCGCCGAACAGAATCCGCGCAAAGGCCCGGTCGAAGCCCTCGCGCTCATCGTTGGTCGGGTTCCATGCCAGGTGTGCGCCCAGCGCGAGGCCATGCAGCGCGCTGGGCGGCATGTTGAAATGGCCGTAGTCGCCCCAGTCGGTGTTCAACAATCCCGTCGCTCCATGCGTTTGGCCCGTGCGGGCGTAGGCGGCAATGACCGTGCGGGCTTCCTCCACCGCCGGAAACACGCGCCCAAAGCCCCGCACGGAGGGGCAGACCACCGTCGGGATCCCGCGCGAAATGAATTCGCCGCACTGGTCGAATCGGTTGCTTGGGAAATAGGCCCAGTCCAACACTTCGCATCCCTCGGGCAGGTCGCCGATGGCCGTTGGGTGCTGCCGCAGCATGTCGCCCCACAGCATGAGGGATTTCCCGTGGCGGGCGGCTTCGTTGCGCAGAAAGCCGATGTGGTCGGTGTATTGCCGCGCGATGTCGGCCGGGGTCGCCTTGGGTGTGCGCCGGCCCAGGTCATACGTCTCATCGCCGCATAGATTGAACCGCGTCGAAGAAAAGCACGGCAGGAATTCATCCAGGATCCTTCGCAGCAGGTCCTGGGATTCCGGGGCGCGCGTGAAGAGGGTGGCCCCGTGCAGCCGCTGGCGCCAGGTCGCGTCCTCCCAGGAGGGCGCCGGAAACTCCGCTTCCGCCAGGTGCCGGTATGGCGGCAGCGACAGGATGCGCCCCATGTGGCCAAAACATGTGAACGACGGCGTCAGTTCGATGAAATGCTCGCGGCAGTACCGGTCGAGCTCGCGCAGGTCGTCGGCGTCGTAGGCATCGCCATCGCCGGCGATATCCGAATCGAACCGGAAGCGGAACGGATGCTCGAAATAGAGCTGGAGGTGATTGATCTTCAGCGCGGCTAGCAAGCGGATGCGGCGCTTCAGCATGTCCAGCCGCGGCACCCGCCCGCGGCTAATGTCGAGGTAGTAGCCGCGCAGGGCAAACGCGGGGGCATCCTCGATGTCCAGGCAAGGCAGGGTTGCGGGGGCCTGCGCCAGGATCTGGCGCAGGGTTTGCAGGCCATGGAAGTGACCGGCCGCATCCGGCGCCGCCAGGCGAATGCCGCCAGGGCCGATCGTCAGCCGGTAGGAACCGGGCTTGCCGGAGACGGTCGTCAGTTCCAGCGCGGCATCCGCCTGATGGTGCGCGATGCCATGAAGTCCCGGAAACAACGCGTGCAGCACCGTGCACAGGCGCGGATCGCATGGATCCGGAGTCCGCACGGTGACGGGCACGGGCAGCGGGAATCCCCCCGGCCGCCGGCGCAAGGTCGCCGGCTGCGGCAGCAGGTCCAGTGGTATCGGGCCGTTGTCCATCCCGGAAGAACCCTACCATGCCTCTTGGTCCCAGCACAACGCACCGGATCCCGACCGGCCCACTGCGCTTGCCCGCCTGTGGCGTAAAAATCGCTAAATGCAGGGCTGGCAGCTGGGACATGGAGCCGGGACGCCCTCGTCCCGCAAGCTGTAGCCGCGCCCGCTGGGCGCGGCCGATCGGAGGCCACCGCCTGGGAACGAGAATCCAGCAGGAACACAGCCGGAACAGCCAGCTACGGAATATACGGATCGCACGGATTCGAACCATAGCCCCCCCGGATCGAATCCGTACAATCCTGTTCATCCGTAGCTGAATTGTTTTCGGACTTCGGATCTCCCCTGAGTAATTTCGAACAGGAAAGCCGCCGGAACAGCCAACCACGAATTAAACGAATGACACGAATAGGGGAACGAGGGGGGGACGAACAGCCAATGACGCCTGCCCGCCTGTGGCGTAAAAATCGCTAAATGCACGAAAGGGCTGGCAGCTGGAACATGGAGCCGGGACGCCCTCGTCCCGCAAGCTGTAGCCGCGCCCGCTGGGCGCGGCGCATCGGAGGCCGCCGGCTCGGAACGGGAATCCAGCAGGAACACAGCCGGAACAGCCAGCTACGGAATATACGGATCACACGGATCCGAACCATAGCCCCCCCGGATCGAATCCGTACAATCCTGATCATCCGTAGCTGAATTGTTTTCGGACTTCGGATCTCGGACTTCGGACTTCCCCCCTGGCTTATCCCCGCCCGCGTTCCGCCTTGGACCCCGTCTGCGAGTATGGTAGGTTGTGGATGCGGGTCGAGGTCGTGCGGACCGGAGCCCGGAATGGATAGGAGCGACCAAATGAAAAAGAATGTGTGCGTGTGGGTGGCCGACGGTTCCGAAGAAATGGAAGCGGTCATCTGCGTGGATGTGTTGCGGCGCGCGGGGATCAGCGTATTCGTGGCCGGGGTGGGGGAGGATACGAGAATGATCACCACCTCGCGCGGGGTGCGGATTGCTCCCGATGGCGCCTGGGACCCCGGCGAAGCCAGCCGGTTCGATGCCATCGTCATTCCCGGCGGCATCGGGGGCACGGAGATCCTGCGTCAGGATGAAAGCGTCCTTCAGGCCGTCCGGGATTTTCTGCAGGCCGGCAAGGTTGTGGCGGCGATTTGCGCCGGGCCGATGGTGTTGCGCGATGCCGGGGTGCTCTCCGGGCGCACCTTCACCAGCAATCCATCGGTACGCGATGAATTCGCCGATGGGACCTGGGTCGATCAACCGGTGGCGGAGGATGGAAATATGGTGACCAGCCAGGCGCCCGGCACGGCGTTTGCCTTTGCGCTGGCGCTGGTTCGCCGCCTGGCCTCACCGGATACGGCCACCCAGATCGCCGGCGGATTGCGGGTTCCGATCTAACTCCACGTGCGTCCCTTCTCTGCCACGCCCGACGGTCTTGAACGGCTCGAGGTGCCGGCCTCCGTCGGCGATTTTCCCGTCCCGCGCTATGTGGATTTCTTCATTCGCGATGCCGAAGATCGTGCCGAGGCCTATTGGGACCTCGCCGGGAAGGGCGGCTCGTTCGTGCCCGGCGATGGCCGGTACGCCTATCAGGTCTTGGGCTGGCTGTTGCGATCCGGGTGGCTGAAGGCCGGCGCATCGTTTCTGGAGTGGGGCAGCGGTCAGGGAATGGTCGGCATGCTGGCTTCCTTTTGGGGCCTGGAGGCCATGGGCGTGGAGATCGATTCGACCCTGGTGGAGGAGGCCAAATCCCTGGCGCGCCGCTATGATTCCCCGGCCCGTTTCATCCATGGCAGTTACAATCCCGCGGATGCGCCGGCGACGGTGGTCACCGCCGCCAAGCGCGACGCGGTCTATGTCTACCCCTGGCCCGGCGAAGAAGATTTCTTCCTGCGTCTGTTCGATTCCACGGCATCGCCCGGCGCACTGCTGCTGATGTGCCTCGGCCCGGAGGACATCCGGGTCTATCGCAAGAAAGGCTGAGGCGGTGTCCACCGTGCTCATCCATGCCTGCTGCGCCCATTGCCTGGCCAAGCTGCTCGCCGGCCTGGCGGCGGAACCGTCGCCCTCTGCGCCGATCGTCTTCTGGGGCAATCCGAATATCCACCCCCTGCTCGAATGGCGACGACGCCTCAAGGCCGTCAAGATGCTGGCCGAGCGGGCCAAGCTGCCGCTGATCGTCGATGACCAGTATGGCCTGGTGGAATTCTGTCGGGCGATTCACGGGGCCGAGGCCGTGCCGGAGCGCTGCATGCGCTGCTATGCGCTGCGCCTCGGCCGCGCCGCGCAGGTGGCGCGCGAGTCCGGTTGCCATGTCTTCACCTCCACCCTGGTCACCAGCCGCCATCAGGATCACGTCCTGATTCGTTCCGCGGGGGATGCCGCGGCCGTGGCCCACGGACTCGAGTTTCTCTATCGCGACTGGCGCGATGTCGAACCCGACCCCAGGCTCGTCCACATGCTCTACCATCAGCAATACTGCGGGTGCGTTTTCAGCGAGTTCGATCGCTATCAACACACTCACACCCATCTGTGGCCCAAGCCGGAACCGCCCGCGCCCGGGCGGGACGGCTTGTAACGGCACCTGCCGCGATGGAGCCGGGACGCCCCCGTCCCGTAAGCTGCGGATGGAAGGCGGAAGCCTTGGAATGGGAATCGAGCAGGAAAGCAGCCGGAACAGCCAACCACGAATTAAACGAATGACACGAATAGGGGAACGA
>CAYNSH010000086.1:0-13097 GCA_964399775.1 uncultured Verrucomicrobiota bacterium | reverse complement strand
CCCCCAACCCCTCTCAGGTTGCCGCCCGCCCTGGGGCGGCTACCTGAGCAGTTACAATGTTTAATTAAACATTTGATCAGGCTGTTTCATGTTAATCTTAATATTCTTTAAGAAATTGTTGAATTCCCGTAGATGTTGGTACAATGTTTAATTAAACATTATATGCATGCAGATACGGCCGAGGTCGGCCGACGCTCTCTCCTCCGGTTCAATGCCATCGCTCGAGGAAGGACAATAAAGCCTGGCGGCTTGCGTGGGAACTATAGCGCTCCATGCAACGCGCTCGCGCACGAGAAGCCATGTCGCCTAACCTGGATGGATCGGCCAAAAGACCAGCCATGGCATTACGGGCAGCCACCACCGATCCCGCCTTCACTAGAATCCCGCATCCCCCCAATACTTCTGGCAGATCCGAAACCGCACTGGCAACAATCGGCTTTGCCATCGCCATCGCTTCAAACACCTTGCAGGGCATTTGGCTTTGCGCCAACACGGTGTCCGCCAAGGGCACGATCAATATATCGCCCATACTCAAATACAACGGCATGTCCTCATGGATACGCCGCGTGGTGGCCGCGTCTTCGGCCGGACATCGTAACAGCCCCCCATAGACAGGATTCTGCATCATCTCCCGTGCATGCTCATTCAAGGGGCCCAGAATCACCAACGCCACGTCCGTTCGTTCAAGCTGGGCCAAGGCTTCTGCGAATAGCTCAAGCCCCTTGTGGGGACGCACCACGCCGCCGAAAACAACCAGTTTCTTATCGCCCAAACCCAACTGCTGTTTCAGGGCCTCCACTTTTTCGGGCGGCTGGGGACAAAACCGGTCGGTGTCTACGCCAATCGGAAATACCTGTCCATTGAACTTGCGTTCCAAGAAACGTGTCGTGACCAGCCGCAGGTCGCACTTGGGCAGCAGACGCTCGACCCAGGGGACATACACATTATTGCAGGGATGAGCCCAATCCGCAGCCCATTGTTTGACCCTCGTTCCAAAATCCCAGGAAGCCGAAACCGCCCCGTCCCATTCGTCCAAATACGCGACAACACGGCAGCCACGCTCTCGCTTGGCCCGCAAAGCGGCCGGAAGGGTGCCGGCAAACGCCTTCATCGCGACGACCACGTCACCCTGAAGTGCGTCGGATATTTTTCGAATCTCACCAAAATAGTTCGGAAAGCGATAGATTTTGGGGCAATCCACGCGGCGGAATTCAAACTCGCCGGAATACATGGCATTCGCCCCCCCCCAGAGGCTGGGTCCGACGATTTCCACGTCATGCCGATCGGCAATGTATTTGGCTATCCGAGCGGCGATGCCCACGATCGGCCAACCCAGATCCGGGACCAGAAAGGAGACTTTCATTCGTCCCGCATCATTTGGATGGCCAGATTCCGCCCCTGGGCAAAGGCCCGGTCGGACCAGACATAGTGCCATTCGCCAAAGAGACCGGCGGTCTCAATGCCCTGGCCGCGCAACCAGGCGCGGATAAAACGAACCGCATCGGCGCGCACCAGGTCTGAAACTACATAGGAATACGGATACGAGCAGATTTCGGCTGCGACTACTTCCTCGGTCGCAAACGAGAGTACCCGGGCCATGTCCTCCACCGCCCGGCCGCGCAACGATTCCTCGTCCGGACAAGCATCGAAGGGCAGGAACACCTCCGCCTGGACCGCCGTACGACCACGGGCGTCGCCGGACAACGCGAACGGGAACGACACTCGTGAAACCGCGATGTCCGGATCATAGACGTAAAACCAGTGGGCCGGACTGAGCGTTTCGCGCTTCACCACAACATTGACGCAATACTGCCGCAGTGCGCGCAGTTTGCCGGCAGCCTCGCAAACATCCGCCGGGGCATCCGGGATCATGTCCACCAGGGCCGGCAGCGGGATGGTGGACACCAGCCGGCGATAGTCCTCATCGGTTCCATCGGCGAAGGTCACACGCCGGCGAGCTACATCCACGCTCACAGCCCGCCGGTTCAGATGGATGTCCAGATCGCGGAACAGATGCGAAATCAGCGCCTGAAACCCGCCGCTGCGGGGATATCGAAAGGTACGGAAAACCGCTTGTTTCTCATCCTGATCACCTTTGGCGCCGGCGAGAATCGTTTCCACCTGCGACGGCAACAAGCGCCCGCCCAGCCAGTCTGTCGCCAGATCCGCCATCGGCACGTGCCAGTACTTCGCGGTATAGAGCCGGTAAAAGTTTTCCAGCAGAAAGTCGCCATATTGAAAACGGCACCACTCTTCGTAATTCCGCGGTTCGCGGCCGGCGTACCGCTCTTGGGCGTTGAGAAAATCGCATAGAGCCGCATCGCGGTCAGCCGGGAGCAGATCAGCCAGATGATTTTGGACCGGATAGGCGAACCAATGCCCCGCCTTGTGGTTCAGAACCACGCTCTTGTTCATTTCATGCAACGGCCCGCCCGCCGTCACCAAGTTCAGCCAGGTTTTGTCTTGCGAGTGGCAGATATGCGCCCCGCGGTCGAACCAGGCCCCTGCAAACTCATGCGACCGCGCATGTCCACCGGGCTCCGCCTCCGCCTCGAACACCCGCGCGCCGGGGAAATGCCGGGCGAATCCAAGCCCGGCCAGCCCGGCACCCAATACAACCACGTTGGATTCAGGCATGAGATCTAACGTGGTTAATATTTCCCGGCTCTGTACATAGAGCGTCGATCCCCTGCTCCCAGGGGATGCCAGCCTTCCAGCCGAGTACATGGTCAGCCGCGGTCAGGTCGGCGAACTGCTCCCGCGGCTCGCCCACCCGCATGGGGCGGGCGCCGAAATGGAATCGCTCTTCCGCACCGGTCTTCCTGGCAATCCGCTCCAGCACATCCCGAAGCCTGACCGGAGTGCCGCACCCCAGATTGCACAGGGTAAAGCCCCGGTTCAGATCCGGCAGCACCTTGGCCGCACGCACGATGCCCGCGGCGACGTCATCCACATGCACGAAATCCCGCCACTGCAAACCTTCCGAAAAATCAGCCGATGCCCCCTCGCGCGCGCACCGGATGGCATAGGGGATGGCCATATTGCCCACCTGACCCGGCCCGTAAGCAATAAATGGCCTCAGCCAGACGGCCTTATGGCCCGGTGTCTCCGTCCATAGTCGCAGCGCACGGCAGGTCTCGACCTTGGCCCAGCCGTAGGCGGATAGCCGGGAACCCGGCGCCATGTCTTCGCGAAGGCAGCCCTCCAATTCGCCGTATTCCTCCGCACTGCCCATTCCTACCACGCCGTGGAGTCCGGGGTTGCGGATCGCCTGGAGAAACACCTCGACCGAGGCCGCCTGAGCATCCGGATTCCCCCGATCCATGTACCAGGCCAAATGGGCCAGCACAAACTGCCCCTTCAGGCCGGGCAGCACATCCGCCGCATCCCCCTGGATGAACTCAACTCCCGCCGGGTAATCCGCCGGAGCGGGCTCCCGGTCGATTGCCAGCAGCGGCGTACCGCTTGCCACCAGCTTCGCCACCACCCGCCGGCCAATAAAGCCCGCCGCCCCCGTCACAACGACAACCGGGATCGAAAATGCAGACCAGGTTGAATTCATTCCGTTCTTTTCCACTCCACGAATTGATTCTTCCGGAATTCACACGCCTTGAAAGCCCTAGCCAGCCCAGGGCGCGCGGCCGGATTCGTAGATTCTTTCAAGGTTTTCGCGGTCGCGCAAGGTATCCATGCAGCCCCAGAAGCCGTCGTGCCGAAAGGCGTACAGTTCGCCCGCCGCGGCCAGCCGCGTGAGGGGTTCGGCTTCGAGGCTTGTGTTTTCGCTTCCCGGCAGGCGGTCGATGAATTCCTTCTGGAAGAAGAAAAACCCGCCGTTGATGTAGTCGTTGTGAAGTTTCTCTTTTTCCCGGAAAGCGACGACCTGGCCGTCCGGCCCCAGTTCCATCATGCCGAAGCGCGATGGCGGATGAACAGCCGTCATCGTGCCGAGTTTTCCGTGCGCGCGATGGAAGGCGAGTTCGGCGTCAAGATCGATGTCGGCCAGGCCGTCGCCGTAGGTCAACCCGAAAAGCGGCGCTTCCACGTATTTCGAGGCGCGCAGAATGCGCGTGGCCGTCAGGCTGTGTTCCCCGGTCTCGGCCAGGGTGATGTCCCAGTCGCCGGCGGGGCCGGGTTCATATTCGACTCGACCGCCCGCGTGCAGGCGCACGGACGAGGTGCGTTCGCGGACATTGAGAAAGTATTCCTTGATCAGCTCGCCCTTGTAGCCCAGGCAAAGAATGAATCGCCGGAATCCCCAGCGGCTATAGAACTGCATCAGGTGCAGCAGAATGGGCTTGCCGCCGATGGTGACCATCGGCTTGGGAATGTCGCGGGTTTCCTCCATCAGGCGCGTGCCGCGCCCGCCCGCCAGGATCATGATGGGACTGTCTTTGTTGTGCATGTTCAACTTCCCTTCGCTGTCATCCTCTGCGTCTCCGCGCCGTTGCGGGAACAGGACTGGATTTCGTATGTTGCGATTTCGTCCGCCATGAAGCGCCGAACGGCGTCCGCGTCGGGCGCGGCCAGCAGGGACCGGTAGCCAGTGGCGGTGCGCCGGACCGTGATATCAAAATCCCATTTCGGGCGCCAACCCAGTCGCGCGCCGGCCTTCTCGATCGACAACTGCAACAGGTGCGCCTCGTGCGGGTTGGCGGCGTCGGGCGCAGCCTGCCATGCCGCCCCGTCACCCCATGTTTGGCAGAACAGGTCCGCCAAATCGCCGACGGTGCGGGCACTCGCCGGGTCAGGCCCGAAGTTCCAGGCTTCGGCCACGTCGGCTCCCCGATCCAGCAGGGCCCGGCCAAGGCGCAGATAGCCGCCCAGCGGTTCCAGCACGTGCTGCCAGGGTCGCACGGCGCGGGGATTGCGGACGGACAGAGGCCGGCCCGCGCGGATGGCCCGGACGGCATCGGGTACGATTCGGTCCGCCGCCCAGTCGCCGGGCCCAATGACATTGCCAGCGCGGGCCGTCGCCAGATGGACAATGCCGTCGGGCGCGAAAAAGGCGTCGCGGTAGGAGGCGGCCACCAGTTCCTCGCAGCCCTTCGATGCGCTATAGGGATCGTGGCCTCCCATCGGATCGTCCTCGCGGTAGGCGTAATCCTCCTCGCGATTTTCGTAGCACTTGTCGCTGGTGACCACCACCACTGCGCAAGGGCAACCCGCACGACGGATGGCGTCCAGCACGTGGGCGGTGCCTCGCACGTTGGTGTCGAGCGTCTCCACCGGCTCCGTATACGACCGCCGCACCAGCGCCTGCGCCGCGAGGTGGAAGACCACCTCCGGTGCAAACTCCCGTGCCAAGTCCGCCATCCGATCCAAGTCGCGGATGTCGGCGGTCTCGTGGCGGATCAGACCGGCGAGATCCGCGCGGACGAACGGGCCATCGACCGTCTCCGGTTCCAGCCCGATGCCGAGGACCTCCGCGCCCAGACGGTGCAGCCAGAATGCCAGCCATGAGCCTTTAAACCCCGTATCGCCGGTCAGCCATACCCGCTTGCCGCGGAAGATCCTGTTTAAATTGGTCTGGCGCTCAATCTTCATCGTGGTAGCATCCTAGCAGTTATTTATTTAACGATGAAGAAAATCCTTATGATCCTGACCAGCCATCGGCTGGACTGCTTCAAGCTGTGCATGGATATGCTCATCCAAGGCGGGTCGATTCATCGTTTTGACCGGGTGGTGTTGCTGTTGAACGGTGTCCGCGGCCGCCATTTGCGTTATATCCGCCGCATCCAAGCCCTGCACCCCAAAATCCCATGGGACACCATCGCCGGACCACGCGGCCGGGGCTGGTTCATCTCCAACCTGCAGAATGAATGTGTGAAGCGCTATCCGAACTCGCTGTATTTCAAAATCGACGAGGATACGTTCGTTTCTTCCGACTGGGATCAAATCCTGGCTGAAGCCTACGAGTCGCACCGAAACCGGGCAGATCTTTCGCTGGTGACCGCCACGATCCCCAACAACGGTTTGGGCTGCTGGCAATTGCTGAACGCATTTCCCTCCCTCCGGGACCAGTTCCGCCATCTGCCTAAAGCCAATCTTACTCCGGCCGCGGACGGTCCCGTGTGGTTTTACCCGCACCTTGCCGAATGGATGATTCGACAGTTCCTGGATCTTGAAGAAGCCAACCGCCGAGTTCGGGCGGCAACCGCTGACAAATGGCTACCCTTCCACGACCGGTTCAGCATCAACTGCATCTGCTACGACTACCGCCACTGGCAGGAAATCGGCGGGGTGCAAGAGCAAGACGAAGTGGGCTGGGGCAAATGGATCGTCGATCACAATAAACTCGCCGTTCTCGCCGCCCATGCCGTAGTCCACCATTACACCTTCTTCAACCAGCAGGACTGGCTGGATCGCTCTTCCCTGCTGGAAGACATCCGCGCGGCCAATCTGCCCACATCCGCATGGGCGCGATCTTCTCCCGGGCGCCTGCTTGCCCGGTTACGGCGCATCACGCCGCAGCTTCCCGCCATTCTCAAGCGCCACTTCAACCTTTCCCGATCCATACGGAGTCTACATGCCCCCTCTGCCAGTCGCTCACGAAATTGACCTCGAAAAAGCTCTACCGCGGGACATCCTCAGCGATTGCGGGAACACCTTGCTCAAGCTCGGCCCCGCCCAATTTTCTACTTGGCTATTCTCGCAAGAAGCCAGCACAATCCAATCCGTAATCCGATACATTTCATTTCTGAAAGTGATGTACGAGCTGGCGCAATCGATTGCCGAAATCTATGATTGGCGCTCGCCTCCAGGCACATTTGGAAAAAAGGGGCATCTTCGGCATATTGGGCCGATTGAAATGATGTTTCTCGTCAACCATTTGTATGTCATGGATTCATTTGATGTGGCGGGGGATGTTTTGGAATGTGGCGCATCCCACGGCTACTCCACGTGCGTACTCAGCCATGCCTGCGCGCGGCTCAACCGCAAGCTGTTTGTGGCCGATAGTTTCGAGGGACTGCCCGCGACGAGAATTGACCAAGCATTTTTTTCCAAAGGTGATTACGCCGCCTCCGTGGAAAGCGTACGGGCAAGCCTTGCCACGATCGGCCGTCTTGAACCCGCGGTGCTGATCAAGGGTTTCTTTGGCGACTCCTTGAAAGGCTTTCAGCATCCGCTCTGTTTGCTGTGGCTGGATGTGGATTTATTCGAGTCCGCACAGGATGTCCTTCGCCATGTATTCGATTGCCTCAGTCCGGCAGGAATCATTGCCACGCATGAATTCACTGACTTCCACAACCGCCCCTATTCGATTGACAATAAATGCCCGCCCGCCGCCATCTTCAAAGCGTATGAGCATGCCGGATTGAACTACCGCCCTATTCACTTAATGCGGTATTTGGGAATGGTTCTCGGGGATAACGCCATTCAGCCGGATGCCGGCAGGTTCCTGCCGTTGTTATTGAACAAACTGAGCGCGATGGACCATCGCGCGCGACAATATCAAGAACTCAAGCAGTCCAACACCGTCCGGGCTGCTTTTCGCATCAAAAAACTGTTATTAGCTCTCAAATCCAAGCCATCCGAATCCGCCAGCCCTCCATCGACAGATGCCTTGTCCATCGCGGAACAGTATATCGACCCGGAGAGCACCTGATCAAAACCCGCCTTTGATCTCGTCGAATTTCTCCAGCGCCGTGCTGACCGTGTTTTCCATGTCGAGATAGGCATAGGCCCCCAGCCGGCCGCCAAAGACAACATGCGCATGATCCGTGGCTTCGGCCTCCGCTGCGTATTGGGCGCGGATGGCCAGATCGGCGTCGGTTCGCACCGGATAGTACACATCGTCGCCCGGTTGCGGGTCGTAGGAAAATTCACGGACCACCATCGTCTTTTCGAATTTCAGCTCGGGCGTGAAATGCTTGAACTCGTGGGTCCGGGTATAGGGCACGTCGCCGTCGCACTCGTTCATCACGGACGTGCCCTGGAAATCCTCCTGCTCAAATACAAGCTTTTCGAACCGGACGGAGCGCCAACCCATCCGGCCATGCTTGTAATCGAAAAACTGGTCGATGGGACCGGAATAGATGAGCAGCTCGTGCGGAGGCAATTCCCCCCGGACATCGAAAAAATCGGTTTTTAGCCGGATCTCAATGTTCGGATGCTTCAGCATTCGCTGGAACATCGCCCCGTAGCCATCCCGGGGAATGCCCTGATATGGATCGTTGTAGTAGCCGAGGTTGTAGGTAAAACGAATTGGGAGGCGCGTGATGATATAGGCCGGCAATTCCGCGGCTTTCCGGCCCCAGTGTTTTTCAGTGTATTCTTTAACGAACGCCTCGTACAAGGGGCGCCCGACCAGTGAAAGCGCCTTCTCTTCAAGATTCTGCGGATCCGTGATCCCTGTCTTCCCGACTTCCTCCGCGATCCATGACCGGGCCTCTTCCGGTGACATCGCTGTCCCGAGCAGCAGGTTGATCGCCGCCAGACCGAACGGGAGCGGATAGATCCGGCCCCGACGCCGGGCCCAAACCGTATGGCGGTAGTTGTTGAATTCCGTGAACTGGTTCAGATAGGCCCATACTCGCGAATTCGCGGTGTGAAAAATATGCGGCCCATAGGGGTGAACCTCAATGCCGGTTTCCGAATCAGGACACGACCAGGAATTGCCGCCAAGGTGATTTCTCTTTTCCAGCAAGAGAACCCGCCAATCCAATTCATTGGCAAATCGCTCCGCCATGACGGACCCGTAAAACCCGGCGCCGACGACAACCGCGGTTTTCTGACCAGCCGGGTTCATCCCATTCCCTTCGCAGCTGGCCGTGCGTACTTCCCATGTCGTGGAAACCCGTTTTCCAGGCCGCGGAAAACTCCGGCGGACATTTTCCATGGTGTGGAAAATCCGGGCTGACTTTTTCCATGCTGTGGAAAACGGGTTTCCATGCCGAGGAACCGACTACATCCTTTCGACCAGAATCGGCAGCGACAGCCGGTACCCGATCCACGACACCAGCAGCAGGACAAACGCGGCCGCATTCACCAGCAAGAAATATCCGAGATATTCCGGGGTTCCCCCCGTCAGCCAGTTGCGCGCGGTGAGAATCAGTGGCGTGAGCGGGTTCAGCATGAATACCTTGGCCGCCAGGCCGGACTCCGGCATGGCAAAGACCACGGGCGTGGCATACATCAGAAACTGCATCACCAGCGGCAGGGCCCGCCCCACATCCGTATAGAGCATCCCCACCGGCGTGATGAACAAGCCGATCGCCGTTCCGACCAGGATCAGCGACAGAATCCCCAGCGGGAACAGCGCCAATCCCCAGCCGGGATTCACCTTGAAGAACGGCAGTACGCAAAACAACATTCCAATTTTGATCCCGGTATTGAACAGCGTCTTGTACACCCCCGCCAGCAATAGCGCCTCGCGAGGGAAGTTCAGTTTGGTCAGCATGCCGCGGGCCGCATTGGTCTGCCCCATCGGGGCGTTGATCGAATCCATGAACATCGCCCACAGCATTGTCCCCGCGAAGACGTACACCGGAAACGGGATGTCGGTTTTCTGCAGAACGACAATGCCCGATCCGTTCAGGTACAGCCAGACCAGCGTATTCGACAGCGGCAGGATCAGGGCCCACAGAATGCCCAGAAACGTCTGCCGATACTGGGCACTGATGTCCCGAACGGTTAGGCGCCAGGCCAGTTCGCGCCCCGCCCAAAGGTCCGCGAACATGCTCTTCAGCATGACAAACGGATTCACCAGGGAGGAGTCGGGCGTATAGACAGTCGTTTTCATGAACATAGGCCATAGTATCAGCCATCGAAGCTGGAAAACCAAGACCATTTGCTTGTGGTTCTCAACCGCCTTGGGGTATAAGGATCATCCAACTTTCCATCAACGCACCTGAAAAAGCCAAGAAACCTGACCATGATCCATAACCTGAAAGTCACAGTTGTAATGCCGGCCTACAACGCGGCCCAGACGGTGGAGCGCACCGTTGCGGCCATCGATCGGCACGTGGTGGATGAAATCATCCTTGTCGACGATTGCAGTCGCGATGAGACGGTGGCCAAAGCGCAAGAATTGGGCCTGGTGGTTCATCAGCACGAGCAGAACCAAGGCTATGGCGGCAACCAGAAAAGTTGCTACCGGATCGCGTTAGCCCGGGGGGCCGATATCGTCGTCATGGTTCACCCGGATTATCAGTACGATCCCCGCCTTGTGCCGGCCATGGCCCACATGATTGCCACTGGGATCTACGATGCCGTCCTCGGCTCGCGGATCCTCGGGAGCGGCGCGCTTACCGGCGGCATGCCCGTCTACAAATACGTGGCCAACCGTCTTCTGACCGCTTTTCAAAACCTCCTCACCGGCCTCAAATTATCAGAGTATCATACCGGTTACCGGGCCTTTTCCCGCGCCGTTCTCGAATCGCTACCGCTCGAGGAGAACTCCAACGATTTTGTTTTTGACAACCAGATGCTGTGTCAACTGGCGGCCTTTGGATACCGCATCGGCGAACTCTCCTGCCCGACCAAATACTTTGCCGAGGCATCATCGATCAGTTTTAGGCGATCCGTAACCTACGGCCTGGGTGTGTTGAAAAGCTCGGTCCAACTGGCCGTCCATGCCCGATTCAACCGCAACGAGCGATTGTTCGGTCAGGCGGGCCGCAAGTTGGACACATCGTCCGCAGCCCCGTCCTGAAGAGTGGCAAGGATGGCGATGCCACCGAGCCCACTCCCCCGCTAGTCCAAAGTTATAGCGCTTCTATAAGGTCGCGGGGGGGCCGGGAAAGAATGAATGGTCGTCAGGCCGCGGGGGGTACGCATGCGTGCGCATGAGAATCCCGGACATCCATGGCCACGACCCACCACAACCCCAGCAGCGATAGCCGCCCGGCCCATCGGATGGCATGAGCCCACGGCAGAGCGGGTACGTAAAAGGTATCCGAGAGCGCCATGCCCAGCACCAGACATAGAAGGAGTCCGGCCCATGCGGAAATGCGTCGCCGCGGGTCTATCGCCTGCCGAATGAACCAAACCGGCAAAAACGCCAGCAGGACGAAGTCGTGCCGCTCATGGTAGGTCCAAGCCAAATTGGCAAGGGCCAGCAGGGCAAACAAGGATGCCGTACTGGCTCGGCGGTGTATGACGCACCACATCAGGACCCCACCCCAAATCGTCATCACCACCGCGCTTCCCAGCACGGTGTTCTCCCAGCCTAGGGCATTCAGGATTTCCTGCACCGTAAAGGCACCCTGCAACACATATCTGCACAGATCCAGCCATTGCGCCAGCATGACCCACGGCCATTCGCCCAGCCAGAAGGACGGCAGTACGGTCAGCACAAGCCCGGAGACAAATGCAATCCCAATGGGGGTCCACCTCCATTTGACCAAGGGGATAATGAAAAACAGCACGGCCATGGAGGGCTTGATCATGGCCAGGAGAAACAAGTATCCAGCCCAAACCGGCTTATGATCGATTCGGTGCACGGCCAACCATGCACACAGCACCGATAGAATTCCTGCCTGGCCATTCTGAATCACATATTGCAGGGGAGGCCAAAGCAGGCAAACCATGGCCCCCATCCCCCAGGCCTGAAGACGCGTCCACCCCGTATTGGCCATCAACCAATTCCCGAACTGCCAGATCAGCAGGACCAGGAAAACAAGGTTAGCGCTGGTATAGACCGGGAGCAGGAGATGTTCTGGAAGAAAGCCGATCGTGGGAAGCAACATCGATAGCGAGGATAGCGGGTAGGTGGCTTCTGGCGGTGGGTGCCCCGGCAGGATTCCCGGGGTTTTCGGCGTCCATTGAGCGCTGGAGATCGAATAGATTCGCGTCGTTCCCAATCGCACCCGATCCGGGCCGGTGGCGGGTCCAAACGTGTCCCGGAGAAGCCGCTGGGCTACTTCGTAGGGATTGATCCCCTCACGAACATACTGACATACGACCCACTGCCGCGAAGCATCCGACCAGCCGTGAAGCGTCCAACCTCGAGCTGCGCTCCTAACCGTCAGCAATAGCCCCACGGCCAGACCTGCCAGCATCACCGCATACAAACCAATCTTGCTATACTGGTTCATGGTTCATCCTTTTCCATCGGGTGAAAGCCCACGGCTCACCTTTCCCATCGTGGCTCGAATCGACCGGTCCAGGCATCCACCGCCGCCCCCATCAACGCCCGGTTCACACCCCAGAAAGCCCCCAACAGCCCGAGGAGCCGTGAACGGCTTTTTCGCGCGGCGGCATGGGCCAGTCCGCTCACTCCAATCAACCCCAACAGTCCCCAAGCTACAAGGCTGGCAGGCCGGGAACTGGACAAGAATCCTGCCGCCACGGCTGTTGCCACCAGAAAGGGGGTCCATAGCCGCAAAAACTTGTGCGACATCCACTGAAACCAGATCGGATTGGCCCAGGGTAGGAACAAGCGGGGTTCCATCCGCATCAACTGCCAGATCCCCGCCAGGGTTCGGCGCTTGCGGACGGCTTCCCGGGCATGGTCCGTTGAGGGCAAATCTAAAACCCTCGCCGATGGATCGAAAAGACACCGATAACCTTTCATCACGGCCCGCATGGGGATCATTACGTCATCCACCAGGGTATTCTCCGGGATGAGGGCACACAGTTCGCGGCGAATGGCGTACAGTGCACCTGTCGCCCCTGGCACCGCCCAAAGTCGGCCCTCATTGCCGCGGATGAATTTCTCGTAGCCCCAATACGACTCCGCCCCTTTTTGGGCGGCGCCATCGGCCGTCTCGTATACCAGCGCCCCGGAGACCACGCCCACTTGCGGATCCGCAAAGTTCTCCAACAACTTGGATATGGCACCGGCCTCCACCCGCTGTCGGGCATCCATCATCACCAGGATGGGTTGCGTCACCTTGGCCATCAGGTCGTTCAACACCGCTGCCTTCCCCCGGCGCTGGGCAAAGTCCAGGAGGTGAACGGCGGTTGCCGGTTGCCGGTTGCCGGTTGCCGGTTGCAGGTTTCCCGGACATCGGACCTCGGATCTCGGATCTCGGTCTGCCTGCCCTCCGTCCTCTGTCCTCTGGCCTCTGGTCTCTGTCCTCTGTCCTCCTTGTCCGCCTTAGCCTTGGCGAAGGCGGATGTCCCCTAACTCTTCCATGCTGCCCCTCACCCCC
>CAYNSH010000085.1:0-13482 GCA_964399775.1 uncultured Verrucomicrobiota bacterium | reverse complement strand
TCCCCCTTGCGCTGGCCGAAGAGCCCGCCGATTCCAGCCCGCCCCCGTATGTTCGCGGACCGCGCACCCCGTCCCGCTTCAGCCTCGCCACCGGCCTTTCCTACTGGAACGCCAAGGACCTGGACGATTTCGATACCAAGGGCTTTTGGGGGGTTGGCCTCATCGGTGAATTCCAGTTGGTCGATTATCTGGCGCTCCAGCTTCGAACCGGAATCCACGGCGCGGGCGACTCCGAGGACCTCTATGTCGAAGATTCGGGCTGGTATGAAACCACGGCCACCGTGGTGGCCCTGCCGCTCGAAGCCGGCTTGATCGCGATTCTCCCCCTCGGCGAGCGCTTCAGCCTCTACGGCGGCGGCGGCGGCGGCTACTATCTGTTCGACGGGGAGATCACGTTTGAGCGAAGGCGCTGGCGGGAAACCTACGACCTCAAAATGGACAATGAATTCGGAGTCTTCGGACTCTTCGGCCTCCGCTTTCACATGACCCGCTATGCGGCGCTCTTCCTCGAGGCCAAATACACCCATGTGGAATCCTCCCTCCGCGAAGTCCGGAGAAGCGACCGGAGAAGCGACCGTGACCGGGATCCTTCGGGCGGACCCGGCGCCCGAAGTGCAGTCGATCTCGCCGACCGCGACCTTCGCAGCTCCCTTTCCGATCTGGATATCGACCTCAGCGGATTCTCCGTCCAGGCCGGCCTGATCTTCCGCTTCTGACCGCCCGGTCAATCAAGCGCCCCCCCCGGCTGTTGATCCGTTTTTCAGGAGACCAGCGCCAGGATCGTCGTAGCCCGAAGGGGCCCGGTATCTGCGCTCGTTGATCGCGGCCCCTTGCCATGGCACTGGTGCACTGGCCTCCGACTACTGACCTCTGACCCCTGCCCCCTCTCGGCCCTCCCCCTACCCATACGGCCGCGGATCGATCCCGTAGGCCTTGATCTTGTAGCCCAGGATCCGGGCCGTCGTTCCCAACCCGCGCGCCGCCGCCGCCACGTTGCCCCGCGTCGATTTCAGCGCATCCCGGATCAGATCCCGCTCATAGGCGCCGACCCGCGATTTCAGGTCGTCGGCCATCACCACGCCGCTGGCCTCCGCCGTCTGCAGCGTAGGCGGCAGGTGGTACGGATGCACCACATCCCCTTCCGCCACCAGCACCGCGCGCTCAATGCAGTTCTCCAACTCGCGCACGTTCCCCGGCCAGTGATAGCTCATCAACATGTCGATCACCGCGCTCGACAGCCGCCGGACATCCTTGCCGTTGGTCTGCGCATATTTCTGCAGGAAGTGATCCGCCAGCAGCACAATGTCCGCCTTGCGCTTGCGCAGAGGCGGCACGTAGATCGGAAACACATGCAGCCGGAAGAACAGGTCTTCACGAAACTTCCCCTGCTGCACCAGCGCCGGCAGGTCCTTGTTCGTCGCCGCAATCACGCGGACGTCCACCTTGATGGTCTTCGTCCCGCCCACCCGCTCGAATTCGCGCTCCTGCAACACGCGCAACAGCTTGATCTGGATCGAGGGCGGAATGTCGCCGATCTCATCGAGCAGCAGCGACCCGCCGTGGGCCAGTTCGAACCGCCCCTTGCGCTCGGCCATCGCCCCCGTGAACGCGCCCTTCTCATGCCCAAACAGCTCGCTTTCAATCACGCTCTCCGGCAGCGCCGCGCAATGCGCCTTGATGAACGGCTTCTCGGCCCGGCTGCTGTTGTAGTGGATCGCATGCGCCACCAGTTCCTTGCCCGTGCCCGTCTCCCCTTCAATGAGGACCGACGTGGTGCTCTTCGATACCTGGGCAATCTGGTCGTAGACAATCTGCATCTCGTGGGAATTGCCCACGATGTTCGCCGGCCGGAAGCGCTCCTTCAGCTCTTCCTTCAGCCGTGCATTTTCCTCGGCCAGCCGCGCCTGCTCTTCCTGCAAGGTCCTCCGCAGCCGCACGGCCTGGGCCACCATCGAGGCCACAATCGTCAACAGCCGAACGTCCTGACGCAGATCGGCCATCGGGTCATACGACCGGTCGGCGCTCAGGGTCCCCAAGACTTCTTTTTCAACCTTGATCGGTACGCAGATAAACGACGTGTCCGGCCGTTTGCCCCGCTGGGTCTTGTCGAGAAACTCCGGGCTCTCGCTGGTGCGCGGGATCACGATCGGCTTGCCCCCCTGCACCACCTGGCCCGTCACGCCCTCGCCCAATCGATAGCGCCCCTGTCGGGCCTGCTGCACCGACAGCCCGTGGGAGGCCTCAATCAGGATCTCCCCCGCCTGCCGGTTCAGCAGCGTCAACGTGGCATAGCGCAAGCCGATCTGGGTCGAGAGCGCCTCGAGAATCGGTCCGGCCACGTCCCGCAAATCCACGCTGTGGTCCAGCAAACGGCTGACTTCGCCCAGCAGATCAAGTTCCCGCGTATGCCGGTCCGTCGCGCTCGCCCGGCCGCCCGGCTTGGATGTTGTCGTCGCGTTGACCATGTCGCTCCGCGCCTTTCCCGGCCCGAAGGCCGGGGCGCCCGCCCGGTCAGGCAACCGCACCCCGGCCCGCAAAGCCCTGTCGTGACTACTTGATGAACAGCATTTCCTGGTACGTCGGCAGCGGCCAGAACTCGTCGGAGACAATCGACTCGAGCTGGTCGGCCACCTCCCGCACGCTCAGCATCGCCGGCAGGATCTCATCCCGGCAGAATCGCGCATGCGCGACAACGTCGCCGTTGCCTTCGTGCGCAATCGCCTGGCGCAGGGTCTCCATCTGGGCCTGAAACGCCGTCACCTGTTCGCTTAGTTCGTCCAATACCGACGTGCAGTGGGGCTTCTCCAGCGCCTTCAGCGCCAGCGAGGTGTCCGCCAACTGCTGCTGGTAGGCTACCGCCGCGGGGAAGATCATCGTCTTGGCGATCTCCAGCGTCAGCCGGGCCTCCGTCATCACTTCCTTGACGTACTTCTCCAGGTAGATTTCGTTGCGGCTGTGGAACTCCCGCTTCGTCAGCACCCCGAAGCGCTCCAGCACCTTATCGCTGTCCGCGTTCTGCGCCGCCGGAATCGCGTCCGCCGTGTTGCGGGCGTTGGGCAGCCCCCGCTTGGCGGCTTCCTTGTGCCAGGCCGCGCAATAGTTGTCGCCGTTGAAGATCACCCGTCCGTGATCCTTCATGATCTTCTGGATGACCTTCTGGACGGCCGCGCCGAGAGCCGCCGTCGTCTTGGGCTTGGCGGCCTCCAACTGGTCCGCAATGTATTCCAGCGAATCGGCCATGATCGTGTTCAAGATCACCAGCGGTCCGGCAACCGACTGGCTGGAGCCCACTGCGCGGAATTCAAACTTGTTTCCCGTGAAGGCGAACGGGCTGGTGCGGTTGCGGTCGCCCGCATCTTTCGGCAGCGGCGGCAACGTGTCCACCCCGACCGTCAACACGCCCGGCTTCTTCGCCTTGCCCGTGCCGCCCTTGGCGATGTTCTCCAACACCTCCGTCAACTGCTCGCCCAGAAAGATGGAGATGATGGCCGGCGGCGCTTCGTTGGCGCCGAGCCGGTGGTCGTTGCCCGCATGGGCGATCGAAGCCCGGAGCAGCGGCGCATACTTGTCGACCGCGCGGATCACGCCCGCACACAGGGCCAGGAACTGCATGTTGCTGTGCGGCGTGTCGCCGGGCTCCAGCAGGTTGGCGCTCTTGGTCCCCATGGCCCAGTTCAGGTGCTTGCCCGATCCATTGATGCCCGCAAAGGGTTTTTCGTGCAGCAGGCACGCCATGCCGTACTTGCGCGCCACCCGCTGCAGCACCGTCATCGTCAGGTACTGGTGGTCCGCCGCCACGTTGGCGTTCTCGTAGACCGGTGCGATTTCGTACTGTCCCGGCGCCACCTCGTTGTGGCGGGTCTTGACCGGCACGCCCAACTTGTACAATTCGCGCTCCACCTCCAGCATGAACGCCAGTACCCGCTCGGGGATCGCCCCGAAATACTGGTCCTCCATCTCCTGGCCCTTGGGCGGCTTCGCGCCAAAGAGCGTGCGCCCGGCGCTGATCAGGTCCGGCCGCGCAAAAAAGAAATTGCGGTCCACCAGGAAATACTCCTGTTCGCAGCCCGCCGTGGCATAGACCCGCTCCGGATCGGAGTTGCCAAAGATCTTCAACAACCGCCGGGCCTGCGTATTCAACGCCTGCATCGATCGCAACAGCGGCGTTTTCTTGTCCAGCGCCTCGCCCGTCCAGGAACAGAACGCCGTCGGAATGCACAGCGTGGTGCCGTTGGGGTTTTCCAGGATATATGCCGGGCTGGTGACGTCCCAGGCCGTGTACCCGCGCGCTTCAAACGTCGCCCGAATTCCTCCCGAGGGAAAACTCGACGCATCCGGCTCGCCCTTGATGAGCTGCTTCGACGAAAATTCCGCCAGCGCCCCGCCCTTGCCGTCCGGCTCCAGGAAGCTGTCGTGCTTCTCCGCCGTCAGCCCCGTCAGCGGATAGAACACGTGCGCATAATGCGTCGCGCCCTTTTCTATCGCCCAGTCCCGCATCGCAATCGCCACCGCGTCGGCAATCGAAGTGTCCAGCTTTTCCCCCTGGTCGATTGTCCGACGCAGCGCCTTGTAGACCGCCTTCGGCAGCCGCGCCTGCATTTCGCGATCGTCAAACACGTTCACCCCAAAGATCTCGTTCGTCGGTGTCTTGGAGTAGTCCAACGTCTGCCCCGTGCCCCGGTAATTCGTTACCGCCGCGATCGCGTTTAATCTCGCATTGCTCATCTCGTTCCTCTTTCTGCTCGGTTCCGGATTGGTTCTAAACCGACTGTTTTGTTGCTTGAATCGAGTCATCATTCAATTTTGTGATGACGGTTTACTCATGCAGCCCGCGTGCCAAGTGGCTTCGGCAACGAATCCGAATCGCTGTAACTCTCTTCTCATCATACTGTAATAAGATTTTTGCCAAATGGACTTTTACCAAAAATAATACATATTTGTAATTCTTATCTAAATAGAATGACGTTTTTGTTATATTCTGTCAAGGATAATGCGTTTCTGTCCCCCGCTGGGGCAAATCACACGAATGTCGAGAATCACCCATGGTTCCGATCCGTGCAATCCGCGAAATCCGTAGCTGGCTTTTCTGGCTGCCACTTTCCGATCCGACGCGCCCGCCGGGCCATCTACGAATCGATCCCATTCGCACTTGTCCCGCCACGGACGGGTAAGCGAAGTTGGCGGCTTGCCCCTTCCTTTTTGCGGTACGCTTTCGTGCCTTTCGCAGTCGGCTCCTGCCCCCTGTCCCCTGACTACTGCCCCCTGTCCCCTGGCCCCTGCCCCCTGGCCCTTATCCCTCGCTGGATAGTCGTCCCGTGGATCCCCGCACCACCAGCGACGTCGGCAGCAAATCGCTGCACTCGGCGATCTCGCCCTTGATGAGTTGCAGGATCCGGTTGCACGACTCGATTCCCAACTGATACAGGTCATGCCGGATCGTCGACAGCCCCGGATTCACAAAGGCCGAAATCTGGATGTCGTCCACCCCCATCACCGATACCTCCTCGGGCACGTCCCGCCGGTTGTCCACCATCCACCGCATGGCCCCCAGCGCCATCCGGTCGTTCGCCGCCATCACCGCCGTCAACGCCGGCGCCTTCGACATCAGCTTGGCCGTCGCCGCATACCCCCCGCGCTGGCTCCATTCCTCGCCGCCGTCCACCCAGATCACCTTGGCCTCGCCACCGGGCCACGTCTTGGCCACCCGCAGAAATTCATCGCGGAACAACAGGCCCGTATGCGTGTTCGTTCCCGCAATCAGCCCGATCTTCCGATGACCCAGCCCCAGCAGGTGCTCCGCCGCCAACCGGGCCGATGCCGCGTAGTCCACGCTGATATAGTTCAGCTTCTTCCCCGGAAACAGATGGTTCACCAGCAGAAACTTGAACGGACTGCCCTCAAACGCCCCCAGATACTCCGCATGGATGTCCGAAGCAATGAACATCATCCCATCCGCTCGACGGCTCGCCAGCAGCTTCATGTACTCTTGCGACTTCACGAACTGGTCCGTCGCGATATCCAACAGAATCTTGTAGCCCTGCGACGCCGCCCGCTCGTAGATGCCCGAGATGATCTCCCCCAGGTAGATGTCCGAAAATACCCGCGTCAGATTCGGCACCACCACGCTCAGCGTCCGGCTCGATTTCGAGGCCAGCCCCCGCGCCGAACTGTTCGGGTAGAAATTGTACTTCTTCACCACCGCCATCACCCGGTCGCGCGTCGCTTGGCTGATCCGCGGATGGTTGTTCAATACCAGCGAGACCGTACTGAGCGAAAACCCGCTCTCCTTGGCGATATCCTTGATGGTTTTGCGTTTCATGCTCCGCTCCTGTTGTACCGGATTTGAACGGGTAAAATCAGGTAAACCGCTCTATGATGCAAGTAAAATGACAAGTAAAATCACCGCGCGTTTTCGCCCGCCGCCTCTTCGGACCCGCCCCCGGCCCCAAACCCCCACGGCCGTGGGTGAATCAGTTCCTCCGCTGACAGGCCCAAGACCCCCACGGGTTTACCCCGGCCAACCAGGTCCGACCTCACGGCCCAAGACCCCCACGGGTTTACCCCGTGGGTGAATCAGGTCCGTGCCAACAACCGACCGCAACCCAAACGAACCAAACCAAACCGAAACGGTTGACCCAATCCCACCCGCTTTGCCTTGCCCCTACCCCACCCGTATGGATAGATTGACACTCCGCCCAAAGGTCTGAATGAACATCCAACCGATCCCCGCCGCCTCCCGGGCCGTCCGACTCCTCATTGGTTCCACCCTGATGCTTGGCGGCCTGATGCTGCTTCCCTCCCCCGCCCACGCCACACCGATCCTTGCAGAGGATTTTGCCACCCTGACGGACACCACCCCCCCCGCCGGATGGACCAGCAGCAAGTCCTCCGACCTGGATTACACCGGCGAGCCCTATGTCGGCATCGCGCCGCCCGCCTTCAAGTTCTCCGGCACCGGCCAGACCCTGA
Source organism: uncultured Verrucomicrobiota bacterium (assembly GCA_964399775.1). GTDB lineage: Bacteria > Verrucomicrobiota > Kiritimatiellia > CAIQIC01 > Lenti-01 > Lenti-01. Next base: position 6,513 of record CAYNSH010000085.1, on the reverse strand, counting down.
CGACACCCGTCTTCCCCGCCGGCGCCACCAGCCTCCAGTTCTGGGCCTACGGCAACGGCGGCGCCGGCAGCACTCTCGCCGTCGAAGGCCTCGTCGGCGCAAGCTGGTCCCTCCTCGACACCAAGTCCATCGCCCAGGACGACGGCACCTACACCGTCACGCTCCATCCCCTCGCCACCCAGCTCCGCTTCACCTTCACCAAAGTCGTCAACTGCGCGTTCGACGATGTTGTCATCGAAGGCGCTTCCGAAGACCCCAACCTCGTCGCCCCCGCCACGCTGCTCTTCGGCACCCTGTCTCCCGGCGCCGCCGCCACCCAGACCCTCGCCCTCGCCAACTCCGGCGCCACCCTCACGCTCCACTTAACCTCTCTGTCGCCCGTCAGCGGCGACACCGCCAAATTCTCCGCCGGCCCCCTCCCCGCCTCCCTCGCCCCCGGAGTCTCAACCAATATTCGCGTGGTCTACACGCCCGGCGCCGTCACCGGCGCCTCCCACTCCGCCGTCTTCCGTCTGATCTCCAACGATCCCTCCACGCCCACCCAGGCCATCACGTTCTCCGGCCAGACCGTCGGCGCTTCCCTCACCATCTCCAACATCCAGTACAGCGCCGGCGGCACCTCCCCCTACGCCAGCAGCCGCGTCACCGTCTCCGGCATCGCCACCTATTCCGACCCCTCCGGCTACGCCCTCGCCGATCCCGCCGGCGGCCCCTGGAGCGGCATCTATGTCGCCGACATCTTCCACCGTCCCGAGCATGGCGACCATGTCGCCCTCGAAGCCCTCGTGCAGGAAACCGGCTCGATGACCATGCTCTCGGCCGTTTCCAACTACACCACCCTGGCCACCGGCCTCTCCGTTGCGCCCGTCACGATCCGCGGCAACCAGCTCGCCACCGAAGCCTACGAAGGGGTCTACGTCCGCATCACCAACGCCACCGTCAACAACGTCAACGTCAACAGCCAGCGCGTCTACTGGCAGGCCACCGACGGCACCCCCTTCCTCGTCGGCAGCCGCGTCCCTCTTCGCTACGTCTGGACCAACAACGCACGGCTCGCCGCCATCCAGGGCATCGCCTACGTCACCAACGCCACCGTCTTCGTCTCCCCCCGCAACGACGGGGACATCGTCGGCCGCCCCCTGTTCGAGTACGCCCTGCGCGGCCTCGTCATCACCCCCGACGGCCCCCGCACCAACTGGACCGTCCACGTCCGCGACGACCTCATCGTCGCCGTCACCAACATCGCCATTCCCGGCATCCCCAACGTCGACACCGGCGGGATTATCTACCCCGGCCTCCTCGACGTCCACAACCACCCCGCGTATAATTCCTTTCCCACCCTCATGTTCAACAACTTTCCCTTCGGCCACCGCGACGAATGGGGCGAGAGCGATTCCGAATACGACGCCTGGAAATCCAAGCGCACCTCTCTGCGCACCGCCGTCAGCGATGCCACCCAAGACCTCATCACCAAGTACGGCGAATGCCTCGAACTCATGGCCGGCTGCGTCGCCATCCAGGGCCAGAGCAACTCCGACCCCGAACACAGTCACCCCGCCGTCATTCTCTATAACATCGAACAGTTCCCCTCGCGCATCTACGCGAACATCTTTCCGTGGCGATCAACGTCCACAGCCCGCGCCACCCTCCTCGCCCAAATCGCCGGCGGCGCCGTCAATGCCTCCATGATCCACCTCTGCGAAGGCGTCGACGCCACCGCCCGCGCCCAGTTCGCCACCTGGCGCGACTGGGGCATGCTCAACGAAACCACCGCCATCATCCACGGCGCCGCCCTCCAGCCCGCCGACTTCGCCCAGATGGCCGCCGTTGGCGCCAAGCTCATCTGGTCGCCCATGTCCAACATGAAACTCTACGCCGGCACCGCCAACGTCAAGGCCGCCAAGGACGCCGGCGTCGTCATCGGCCTCTCCCCCGACTGGACCCCCAGCGGCTGCTACAACATCCTCGAGGAACTCGGCTACGCCTGGGAACTCAACACCACGGTTTTCTCCAACGCCTTCACCCCCCGCGAACTGACCGAGATGGTCACGGTCAATAACGCCAAATGCGCCGGCATCGAAGCCCGCTACGGTAAAATCGCCCCTGGCTACAACGCCGGACTCGCCGTCATCGAAGGCGACCCCGCCGATCCCTACATGGCCCTCATCCGCGCCCGCCCCCCTTCCGTCCTCCTCACCATCGTCGACGGCACCCCGCGCTACGGCGACCCCGCCCTCATGGCCGCCCTCGGCGTCGCCGGCGAAAGCCTCGACGTCAAAGGCCGCGCCAAGAAAATCAACATCGCCGTCAACCACCCCTTCCTCGACTACGGCCACCACACCTTCGCCCAGATCCGCTCTGCCCTCCAAACCGGACACGCCACCCTCACCCCCTCCGGCGAACTCGATCGCGACGAACTTCAGTTCCTCGACCTCCACCTCCTGCACGGCCACGGCGGCGACGACGTCCCGCCCTTCCACGCCGACTCCCCTCTCTCCGGCGCCCCCTCCGTCTCCGTCACCTACGACCAGGGCAGCGCCCTCTCCCTCGCCTTCCGCTACCAGGACTTCTGGGACAACAACACCTACATCACCAATCTCGCCCACACCATCTCCATCGCCCCCGCCCGCTACTCCAACCTCCTCGTCCAGACCATCGCCACCAACCGCCCCAACACCCCCGCCCACCAGACCGTTCCCTTCACCGTCGGCTTCCAGGACATGCACACGAATTATGTCTTCGTCTTCGAAACCCGCGATGCCCAGGGCAACACCCGCACCACCGTCACCACCAATACCTTCCGCCTCGCCTACCACACCGGCGGCGACACCGACCGCGACGGCATCCCCAACGAATGGGAAATCGCCCACTTCGGCTCCTTCACCGGCGCCGTCGCCACCGCCAATCCCGACGGCGACTGGATGAACAATCTCGAGGAATACATCGCCGATACGATCCCCACCAGCGCCGCCTCCCACCTCGTCAACCTGATCCTCTCTGCCGACACCACCCAAACCGGCGTCATGGAACTTCCCTCCCCCGTTCCCACTTCTCCCAACCGACGCTACGATGTCTGGCGGTCCACCAACCTCGTCGGCCCCGTCACCTGGCAGCGCATCGGCCTCAACGTCCCCGGCAACGCCAACGGCTCCGCCGTCACCCTCCGCGTCACCAACTCCCTCCCCACCGCCATCTACCGCACCGGCGTCAAACTCCCCTGACCCTCACGCCCCCGCCCCCACTTACTCCTCCCCCTTTTCCCCTTCCTTCGACGGCCCCGCATAATCCGGATCAAACGCCATGTTCAGCGCATGCGCCAACCGCACCCCGCCTTTCTGCAACTGCTCCCGCACAATCGGCAGCTTCGCATCGATGTAGTTGTCGCTCGTCAGCGTCATCCCCGGCCGCGCCCACTTGTACGGCAGCGCCGTGCCATCCGCCCAGCGGTACACATCCTTGCGCGCGCGCCAGTAGCTGTCCACCGCCCAGATCATCGGATCATCGCTGCTCCACCAGCGCATCTGGCTGGGCGTGATCTCCGCCTGCAACTGGCGCGACACCTTCCGCCAGTCCTGCCCGGCCAACAGTTCATTGACCATCGCATCGTCCCACACACTGTGCACGTTGGAGGCATAATCCATCGGCGTGTCCGCATCATAGGAATAGTGCCGCCCCTGGAACGCCTCCACCGGCAACATGTTCCCGCCCATATCTCCGTAACGGAAGGCGCAATGCAGCGGCTGGTGAAGATCGCCCACGAAATGCACCAGGAACCGCAGCCCGTCCAGCCGCGCCTCTCCCTCGAGGACGCCGGACTTCAATTCATCCCGCCAGCGGCGGATCTGCGACACGATGTCGTTGCCGTCTCCCGGCAGCTTCAGCTCGAACTGGTCATGGTAGCGCAGCGTCACGTCGAACTCCACGAAGTGCCAGCTCCCGTTGCGCGGATAGCGCTCTTCATACTCCCGGGTGCCCCGGATGATGTCCGCCCAACTCCCCACCTCGTAGTCGCTCATCTTCTGGTCGCCCAGGATTTCGGCAACCGCCGCCCGGGCCCGCGGCGTCAACAAACTCTCCGCTATGTCGCCCACCATCGAGTGACCGATCGGCGCCCAGGCCTGCGCCGTCGCCGCCAGCACCATCCCCAATCCCATCCCCGCATATCGCTTCATCATTTTCATTCTCCTCATTGCAATTGTATCACGCTATCCTACCCCCCCCACCCCGTCAAACCGAAAGAAAAGGGGTCAGCCAATTAATTCTAGAATTGAAAAGGGGTCAGCCAATTAATTCTAGAATTGGGTCCTGTGTGCCCCTGGACTCATCTGCGATTGGGTACAGGCTCATTGGCAAAGCAGAAAGCCCGGCTCACCGGGAACGGTTCGCCCTACCCCAAGTTCGACAGATGAGGGGGGTAAAACTGCAAAAACCATAAGGAACTCGATGTTCAGGTGCCGTTTTTCTCCACTACATTTTGCACAATTTTGGGGCGGTTTGGGAACTTCAGCTGCAGACGGGCCAGCAGATCGGCGGCCAGTTTTTCAGGCTTGGACACCAATCGCAGCCGGACGTCGGCTTTGTCGCGAACCGGCAGAACCACGTCCATGGACCGGATGGTATCGAGTTCCTTAAGGACTTGCCGTCCGCAATGACCCATCCCTGCGCCCTGCACCCACATCTCAAAGCTCCTCCACATGGCCAACGCGATGAAACAGACCAGGATGTGGGCCTGCACCCGGTGTTCAAGCTGGTGATAGACGGGGCGTAGGCTCAAATCGGATTTGCTGGTGCGAAAGGCATCCTCCACCTCGGTCAATTGGATATACCAGTGCCATAGCTTCTGCGGGTCCTGTTCCCGGCAGTTGGTTCGCAGCAAATAGGCCCCTTGCGCATGCCGGGCCCACTCGAGCCGGCTTTCGTCCTCCTGGACGTGCAATCCGACCGCCCAGCCATCTTCCACTTGAACGGCGACGTGAAACACCTTTTCCGCCGCCGTATTGCGGCCCAGCCACTTGCCGATGCGCCGTTCGATTGGAGCCGGCTTGGCTTTGCGCTTGCGCAACGTGGCGTCGATTTGAAGAAGCTTCTCCCGCACCCGATCCCGCTGGCGCCGGAGCATGGCCGCCTCTTTCTCATGGCGGGCTTGGCTGCGGCACAACACGAACTGTTCTTGGCCTTGGCCGTCGGGATGGGCGACCATCTTGACCTCCACGCCGGTTTCGACCTGCTGCCAGTCGGCCTGTTCCAGCAGTTCGCGTTCGAATTGCCGCAGTTGGCCTTTGGGGGTGCCGACGATGTACAAGGCTCCGCGCTCGCGCAGATAATCCAAATTGTCCTCGCTGGTCATCCCCCGGTCCATCGCCCAGATCCGTTCAGCCCGACCGTACTTGGCTTCCATCAGATCAACGATATCCTCCACCGTGGTGACGTCGGCCCGGTTGCCGGCAAAGACCTCATAGGCCAAGGGCAGGCCTTCGGGAGTCACCACCAGGCCGATGCACACCTGCTTGCAGTCCGAGCGCTGGTCGCGGCTGTATCCGCGCCGTGCCTGCGGGTTGCGCTCGCATTGCCCTTCGAAATAGGTGCTGGTCACATCGTAGAGCAGGAACTCGAAACGGCTGCCAAACAAACTCTCGTAGCGTTCCCGCAAGTGAACGAACAGCTTGTCCCGCATGGGAAGCAGTTGGTCGAGTCCACGATATAGCCGGTTGTCGTAGACGTCGGAGGGATCCACACCCAGCAGATCGTCCAGCGCGGTGTGCGCATACCAGCGTTCCCCCAGCGCCAACTCCGAACTCTGGTCGCAGAATCCCCCGACGCCCAGAATGCAGGCCACCGTCGCCCAATCGACTTCCTCCCGTCCTTGGCGGATCTGTTCTCCAAAGAACTGGTGCAGCCCCAGACGCCGCCAAAGGGCCAATGCCACGTAAACCTTCCCAAAGTCGCGAACCCGCTCCACCCGCACGCGGACAAATCCACCTGTGCCCACATTGGCGGGTCAGCGGGCTTCCGGAACAAATCGCCTTGTCCTGCCTCCCGGGGCCGCCCATCCAGCAGACGGGTCACTTCCTCCCAACCAACGCGCTCGTCCTCGTCCAATCCGGGAAGTTTGCCCAGCGTGGCCACAATTCGTTGCCGAGGCCCGCGAGCCGTCCGCACCGTCTCCACCAGAGTCCAGTATTCGTACGTCTCGCCGTTCTTTCGTCTGCGGTTGCGTCGTAAAAACATACCCGCAGTATCCCGCCGCGTGCGCCGTCTGGCAACCGGGTGGTCTCCACTACATCGGTTTTGAAAACCAACATGCGAAATGCCGGGGCTTTATGGCCTGCCGGCTTCCAAAACCTGGCCAATCAATCCCTCTTCTGTCGAACTTGGGCTACCGGTGGCTGAAAACCGCGAGAATGGTAGGGCGTCTCGCCGAGTCGTTCCTGCACCTAATCACAGATGCGCCCTTGTGTCCCACGGCTGCGTCAAGAAAGCGTAAGCGACGGGAAGCGGCGCAAGAAGAGCGGG
>CAYNSH010000084.1:9091-13516 GCA_964399775.1 uncultured Verrucomicrobiota bacterium | reverse complement strand
AGGCGCATCCGAGCGGGCCAACCCCCTTGGCGTTCTTGGCGTCTTTGCGTGAGAATATTCCGGGATCGAACAGCCGGAACCGCCAAGCTACGGATTATACGGATGGTACGGATTCGAACCATGGCCCATCGGATCGAATCCGTCCAATCTCGGTTCCATCCGTAGCCAGATGGTTTTGATCGGGATCGGACAGCCCGAATAGCCGAACCACGAATGACCCGAATATCACGAATGGGGGATTGGGTTGGAGTGCGGCTTGTCTGATGCTGCGCCCGCTGGGCGCGGCGGATCGGGAATGAACAGCCGCCGCGCTCAACGAGCACGGCTACAGGGGAGGCTTTGTGTTCCCCGACTCCGCCTCTTTCCGCATTCGTGGGCCGCCGAAGGCATCCGTGGGACTCTTTCAATATCCAATATTCAACAAGGAATATTCAATATTCAAGTGAAACAAGAATTTCCTCGCTTGGATATTGAACATTGCCCCCCCCTACCCACTGTCCCCTGCCCCTGTCGCCTGTCTCCTGACCTCTTTTCCCATCCGTGGGCCGCCGAAGGCATCCGTGGGGTCACTCGGATCTTGGCCGGCAGAGTGTCTTCTGGAGACCCGACGCCCCCGTCGGGCGGATCCGTTGCCAAGAGGGAAACCACGAAACACGAAAACAACAGACCTCCTGCTCCCTGCCGATCGATTGTCGCCGCCCCCGTTGCGTTGCCGGTGGGCTTGATGATAGGTTTTGCCATCAACCGGCGCGGGTGCCAGAGAGGAGTTGCCCATGTGGATTGCAAGAGGTTTGCTGGGAATCGTGTCATTGCTCGGCCTGGCGTGGCTGCTGAGCGAAAACCGCCGACGGATCGAGCCGCGCGTGGTGGTCTGGGGCGTGGGCCTGCAGTTTGCCATCGCGCTGCTCCTGCTCCATGTGCCGCTGTTCCAGCGCATTCTGGTGGGCATGAATCGCGCCGTGGCGGTCATTGAGCGCGCCAGCCGGGAGGGTGGCGCGTTCGTGTTCGGCTACCTGGCCGGAGGCGATGCGCCGTTTCCGCTGCGCGAGTCGTTTGCCGCGCCGCCGGCGATTTTCTTCTTTGGTCCACTGCTGATGCTGATCGTGGTGGGGGCGCTCAGCTCGGTGTTGTTTCATTTTGGGATTCTCCAGCGCCTGGTCGGGTTGTTCGCCCGCCTGCTGCGGCGTACCATGGGCCTGGGCGGGGCCGAAGGCGTGGCCGTCGCCGCCAACGTCTTTATGGGCCAGAGCGATGCGCCCCTGCTGATCAAGCCCTATGTGAGCCACCTCGGTCGCGCGGGCATGATGAGCGTGATGGTGGCGGGCATGACGACCATTTCCGGTTCGCTGATGATTGTGTATGCCGCCATGCTCGAGCCGCTTCTGCCGGGGATTGTGCTGGGGCACCTGGTGACCGCCTCGCTGATCAGCGCGCCGGCGGCGGTGATGGTCGCGCGCCTGATGGTGCCGGCCGCCCTCGGCGAAATCGATCACGAGACCCCCCGGATGCCGGCCGATACCCACGGATTGGTCGACGCCCTGCTGGTGGGCGCGGGCGATGGCGCCAAGGTGGTGGTCAACGTGGCGGTGATGCTGGTGGCCATTATCGCCGTGGTCTCGCTGGTGAATTCCGCACTGGGCCTGCTGCCGCTGGAGACGCCGCTTTCGCTCGAGCGAATGCTCGGGTGGGTGATGGCGCCGGTGATGTGGCTGGTGGGCGTGCCCTGGGCGGAAGCCCAGACCGCCGGGGAGTTGATGTCGATCAAGACGGTCTTCAACGAGTTCGTGGCCTATCTGCGGCTGGCCCAGCAACCGGCCGAGACCCTGTCGGCCCACAGCCGGCTGATCGTGATCTACTCCCTGTGCGGATTCGCCAATTTCAGCAGCGTGGGGATTCTGGCCGGAACGCTTTCGGCGCTGTGCCCGAAGCAAAAACCCCTGATCGCATCGCTAGGTCTCAAGGCCATGGTGGCCGGGACGATCGCCACGTTGCTGACCGGTTCCGTCATCGGCATCGTCATGCGGCCATAGCCGATCCGGGCCGCCGATCGGGCGGGTTTTTCGCCGCTTGCGCTCGTTTTCCACAGCATGGAAAATCGGTTCGAACATTTTCCACGGCATGGAAAAACAAGCTGGAAATTTTCCACGGCATGGAAAACTATTTTCCACAGCGTGGAAAAACCCGGCGCATTTTTTCCACGGCATGGAAAACGGTGTCGGGAGTTTTCCACAGCATGGAAACTGATTTTCCACGCCATGGAAAATCCGGCTCCGCCCGCGCGAGTGGGCCCGGGCCGAGAGCGGTTGGTCGTTCGCGGCCGGCCAGTGGGGGGGGGGGCGGATTCACCCGCGACCCAAGGTCGCGGGGGTCTGGCGACCCTCCCGGCGGAGGGGCTACGAGAGCATGGCGCCGCGGGGGCCGGCCTTGTCGTCCCAGTTGCGCGGTTTCTGGGTGGCGATGGCGGTGACGCGCTTGGTGGTCATCTGGTTGCCGCGGGTCTTGGGCGTGCGGATGGCGACTTTTTTGGGGTCGAATTCCTGCTGGTGGATTTGCTGGCCCTTGCGCGGGGCGTATTTGACGTAGAGGGTGGCGGGCTGGGCGTCGGAGAAGAAGAGCGCCTTGGGCTGCTCGACTTCGGGGGCGCAGTAGTAATCTTTGTTCTGGATGACGCCGCCGAAGGTGAACCGCTTGAGGTGGGTGATGTGGCTGGCCTCGTAGACCAGGGTCATGACCCGGTCGCGGTCGAAGACGGCCACGTACAGCAGGTTTTTGTCGACGAAGAGTTTTTCGGGCGGGGGGATGACGCGATAGCGGCAGTCGTCCCAGACCAGGATGACCTTGTCGTAGGAGGAGCATTGGAAGACGGCTTCGCCGCCAATGCCCTCGTAGCCGAGGTAGCCCTTGTCGCGATCGAGAAACAGGGTGTGCTCTTTGGCGGTCAGCTCGCGCATTTCGATGGCGTCGAACGTGGTGACGCGTGTCCGGCGCGGATGCAGGTCGGCATAGTCGCGCAGGAGGTTCTTGAGATAGCGGATCGAGTAGGCGGTGACGTCGGTCAGATTCTTTTCGACGGCATCGAAGTCGGCGAGTAGGTCGTCTTCTTCCTTGCGGGATTTGTTGATGTCGTAGAGGGAAATGCGGCGGATGGGGATGCCGAGGAGCATGTCGACATCGGCATGGGTGATGTCGCGCCGGAGCTGGTCGCGGAAGGGGGCGAGGCCGTCGAGGACCGCCTGGCGGACCTCGGGGGCGGTCTTGCATTCTTCGATGCGCTTGTAGATGCGATGGAGGATGAACAGGCGCACCAGCGAAGCGCTCTGGAGGGCTTCGTCGATTTTTCTGCGCTCGATTTGCAGTTCCTTGCGCAGCAGGTCGACCAGGCGCCTGGTGTTGTGGCGCAGGATGTCGTGGACGGACATTTCGACCGGCCGCTGCTCGCGAATGACGATCGGGCGCAGGGAGGCGGAGACTTCGCATTGGGTAAACGCGTAAAGCGACTGGGTCGCCTGGGCGATGTCGGTATCGTTGGGAAGCGCGATCTCGATTTCGACCTGTCCGGCGGTATAGTCGCGGATGGCCTTGGTCTTGATCTTGCCCTTCTTGGAGGCATCTTCGATGGAGGCGATCAGGGTTTCGGTGGTGACGCCGTAGGGCAGTTCGTGGACGACCAGGGTGGACTCGTCTTTCTGGTCGATCACCGCGCGCAGGCGGACCTTGCCGCGGCCTTCGTCGTACTCGCGGATGTCGATCAGGGCGCCCTGCGGAAAGTCGGGAACAAGCTGGAACGGCTTCTTCTGCAGGATGGCGATCTGGGCCTGGAGGAGTTCGCCGAAGTTGTGCGGCAGGATGCGCGTGGAGAGCCCGACCGCGATGCCTTCGGCGCCGAGCATCAACAGCAGCGGCAGCTTGGCGGGCAGGACCACGGGCTCTTTTTTTCGGCCGTCGTAAGTGGGGATGAAATCGGTCAGGTCGTCGTTGAACAGCTGGGTGGCGGCCAGGTCGGTCAGGCGGCATTCGATGTAGCGCGGGGCGGCGGCGGGATCGCCGGTGTGGATGTTGCCGAAGTTGCCCTGGCCTTCGATGAGATAGCCGCGATTGACCAGCGTGACGAGGGCATCGCCGATCGAGGCGTCGCCATGCGGATGGAATTGCATGGTATAGCCGACGATGTTGGCGACCTTGATGAAGCGCCCGTCGTCGTTCTGGTTCAGCGAATAGAGGATGCGGCGCTGGACGGGCTTGAGGCCGTCTTCGATTTCGGGGATGGCCCGGTCGCGGATGACGTAGGAGGCATACTGCAGGAAATTGCTGTCCATCAGGCGGTGGAGCGGGCCCTCGCCGGGATCGGGCTCCTCCGCGGGGATGTCCGGTGGGGGGGGGGGGGCCTTGGCTCACCGCCCGCCCGCCCGCCGCCGGCAATGCCGC
>CAYNSH010000084.1:0-9081 GCA_964399775.1 uncultured Verrucomicrobiota bacterium | reverse complement strand
GCCGCGCCGCGCCGGTCGCGCGGGCTCTTCGTTGTCAAAAAGGGATGGCTGTTCGATGTCGCTCATGACGGATATCGGGGGCGCAGTATACCGATGCGGGGCAGGTGGAGCAATCGGGAAACCGGGGAGGCGGGATTGCGCTTGCTTTATGGAGGCTGTTTGCGCACGGTGTCGCCTCCATGAACCCGCCCCCGCCCGCTGATTCCTTTAATGATTTCGGCTATCGCAAACGGAAGCCCAAGCCCCGTCCCGATGACCCCCGGCGTTCTTTCGGTCCCCGGCCCGGCCCGCATGGAGATCGTCCGCAAGGCCCGCGTCCAGAAGGGCAGGGACGCGACGATCACCGGCCGTACGGCCCGCGCAAACCCTATGGCGACCGTCCGCATGGCCCGCGTCCGGCTGGACCGGGGCGCGATGATCGCCGGCCGGATGGCCCGCGCCCGCCGTATGGGGATGGCGACCGGGGCCGGAGTTATTCGCGCTCGGGCCCGCCGCGCGGGGACGAACCGCATCGCGGCCCGCGCCCATCGTACGGCCCGCGCAAACCCTATGGCGACCGTCCGCATGGCCCGCGTCCGGCGGGACCGGGGCGCGATGATCGCCGGCCGGATGGCCCGCGCAAGCCGCATGGGTCGGCGCCCGGCCACGGTCGTCCCGGCCGGAAGTCGCCGCGCACCCAGCCGTCTCCCGGCCCCCGGCCAGTTTGGAAAAAACAGGAGCGCGAGGACGCGCCGAGGAAAACCGATTGACCGGGAAAGCAACGGCAGTCTAGACTGCCCCGGTTTTTGTTACCCAACCCCCCAGTGGAGAATTGCCTGATGGCCAAGAAAGCTGAAAAACCGGTGGAAGGCGCGTCTGTAAAAAGCGCGTTGATTTTCGAAATGGACACGGTGGCGCTGGGCGCCCGGCGTATCCGGTATGAAGCCCTGAAGAATATTTTGGGCGAGCAGGGGGTTCAACTCACCCCCGTTATGTTTTCGCGCTATTGCCTGCATCCGGCCCCCTCGGTCTACATGCCGGAATTCCTGAAGGCCATGAAGTATACCGCCAAAACCCCCGAGCAGGTGGTGGAGCGGTTGATGAACGAAACGACTTCGGGCTTGATGCAAAAGACCACCCTGGTGAGCGATGGGCTCATCAAGTGGATGGAGGCGGCGATGGCGCGCGGGGCGACGATCGCCTGTGTCTCCATGCTTCCCCAGGAGTCCGCCGAGGCCGTAGCCGAACACCTGGGCTTCAACCGATGGGATGTCCGGGTGTTTTCCGCCCTGCCGTCTGCGGTAGACCGGGGATTTCCCCGGGCCGAGCACTGGGTGCGCATGGCCCAGGCCATTGGTCGCAATCCCAAGCGCTGCCTGGCGGTGGTCAGCAATAATGCCACCACCAAGACGGCCCTGGCGGCCATGATGCACGTGGTGGTGGTGACGGACGAATTCACGGAATATCAGGATTTCTGCGGCGCCAATCTGGTGTGTTCGGACCTGAAGGAAGTCAAACCGGATGTCTTCTTCGAAGAAATCAGCTTCTAGCACGTCCCGGCGGGCCGGCTCCAGAGCCGCTCCCGCAAAGCCAGCCTCCCCCCGCAAGTCGTCCCCACAAAAACCGGTTGCCGCCAAGCGCAAGGCGGCGGCGTCGCCAAAACGGCAGCGCGCGGCCGAGCAGATGGTCCGTTTGCTGGAGATCATGGCGCGGCTGCGTCGTCCCGGCGACGGCTGCCCCTGGGATCTGGAGCAATCCATTGATACGCTCAAGCCAAATCTGATCGAAGAGGCGTACGAGGCGCTCGACGCCATGGAGAGCGGCAACCGCGAACATCTCGCCGAGGAACTCGGCGACCTGCTGCTGCAGATTGTCTTTCAATCCCACATCGCCTCCCAGGAGGGCGCCTTCTCGTTTGAGGATGTGGCCCGTGGCATTTCCGACAAGCTGGTTCGCCGGCACCCGCACATCTTTGGCGATGTCCAGGTGGCGGACGCCAAGGAAGTGCTGCGCAACTGGGACGCCATTAAGAAGAACGAGAAGAAGGCGCGCGTGTCGGTGTTGGACGGCGTGCCGAAAAATGTCCCGCCCCTGCACCGGGCGTGGGAACTTCAGAAACGCGCGGCCCGGGTCGGATTCGACTGGAGCAAGATCGGCGATGTCGAGGCCAAGCTGGATGAAGAAATCGCGGAATTGAAAGAGGCCGTTGCCAAGGGCCATCGCGCGCATGTCATCGAGGAACTCGGCGATGTGCTCTTTTCCATCGTCAACATCGCCCGGTTCGTCAAGGTCGATCCCGCCTATGCCCTCGACCTGACCAACGCGAAGTTTTCGAGACGCTTCCGCGTGGTCGAAAAGGAAATCACCGCCAGCGGCCGCCGCATGAAAGAGTGTACCCTCGCCGAGATGGACGAAATCTGGAACCGCCTCCGCGCCGAGGATAAAGCCACACCGGGGTCAGGCATTAAGATTTAAGATTTGCCTTGCCCGTCGCACCGGTTATGGCAGGATGCCGGTATGGCTAGAAAGCCGCGCATCCATTTTGAGGGCGCCATCTACCACGTCACCCAGCGGGGAGTGGCCGGAGCGTCTATTTTTCAGGATGACGCGGATCGCAAGCGGTTTTTGGAACGCTTGGGGGAGGCGGCGGAAGACCATGGGGTGCGCGTCTACCTCTTTTGTTTGATGCCCAACCACATCCACCTGGTGGTGGAGACGCCGGGCGGCAACATCAGCGCTTTTATGCATCGTCTGTTGACGGCCTATTCACTGTATTTCAACGTTCGCCACGGTCGCAGCGGACACCTCATGCAGGGCCGGTTCAAGGCGATCCCCGTGCAGGGAGACCAGTACCTGCTGAATCTGTCGCGCTACATCCACCTCAATCCGGTAAAGGGAAGTGCCGGTCGGAAAGTTCCGATCAGGGCGCGGGCGGAGGCTTTGCGTGCTTATGCGTGGAGCAGTTTCCGCGGATATGCCGGGCTGGAGAGGCCCTGGGATTTTGTGGACGAGGGGCCCTTGCTGGCCATGATGCCGGTCGTGCCCGCGCGCCGCCGGTCCGCGTATGCCCGGTTTGTGCAGGATGGCCTGGCCATTCCCGAAAACGACTGGCCATCCATCGAGCAAGTCCGATGGGGGTGGGGGGATGATACGTTTCTGGCTCAGATTCAACATGCCCACGAGTCCGAATGTAAGCGGTATTCTCGGGCGGAGGACGTCTCGTTTCGGCATGTGGCAAACCGCATGGACCCGGAAGAGGTGCTCCGGTGGGTGTCGCGGGAGTTTGAGGTGTCGGTTGCGGACCTGAAGCGCCGCGGATACCGCAACCAAGCGCGGGCCGCGGCCCTGATGATGCTGCACCGGCATTCGGCCTTGAGCCAGCGCGATGTCGGGGAACTGCTGAAAGCGGGAACCGGCGCCGCCGTCTCGCAACGGCTCGCCGCCTTGCGCCGGGACATGGCAGCGGATCCGAAACTGGCACGGAGGATCGAATCTCTTTCGGAGGCGATCGGGCGGGGCAAATCTTAAATCTTAATGCCTGACCCCGACGGAGGGGGGAAGCGGACGTGGTAGAAGAGGTTTTCGATTTCGAGGGGGATGTGGATGTTATGGACGTGGAGGGTGGAGGGGGCTTTGAGTTGGACGGGGGAGAAGTTGAGGACGCCGCGAACGCCGGCGTCGGCAAGCTGGACGAAAACATCGGCGGCGGCGGGTTCGGGAACGGTGAGGATCGCCACCTGAATGTCGTGTTCCCGGACAAAATCGGGCAGCTGCCGCAGATGCAGCACTGGAATGGGGGCGCCGGGATCCAGGATATCGGGGTTGATATCAAATCCAGCCACGACCTGGATGGAAGCGGTGGACAGTCCGGGATAGTTCATGAGGGCCGTGCCGATTTTGCCGCAGCCCACCACGATGACGCGCTGCAACGTGGATTCGCCCAGGATGGAGTCGAGCCCCTTGAGCAGCGAATCGATGGGGTAGCCGCCGCGCTTTTGGCCGACCGCGATCCGCGCGAGCGAGAAATCCTTGCGGACCAGTGAAGCGGAAATACCGGCGGCATCGCCGAGATTGCCGGAAAAGACGCGGGTGAGCCCCATGGAGCGAAATTTGGTGAGGATGTTCTTATAGCGGATGAGACGCTGAATCAGATCCCTGTGGGCTAACGAAGTGGGTTGTTTCATGGCCGATGACCTCATTTAATGTGACAAACATAACGTTATATTTAATATATTGTCAATTGAAGTTACAATATTCCAATAAAAGGCTTGTGCGGGCCAACGGGTCTTTCGTATAGTGGGTGCGAGTGTAGGCAGGGCATGTGGAGGAGCGAATGGCGACGAACAAGCAATCGACTGAAAAGCCCCCGGCGGACCAACTGACGCCGGAGTTGGAGGCGTTCATCCAGAAATGGAAGTCGGTTCCGGGCAATTTGATCATGGTGCTGCACCGGGTGCAGGAGCATTTTGGATATGTGCCGCGGTCGGTGGCGTTCCAAGTGGCGGAACAGCTCGGCATTCCCCTGGCGCAGGTCTACGGGGTGTTGACCTTCTATCATTATTTCAAACTCAAGAAGCCGGGGCGTTATCAGATTGCGGTGTGCATGGGCACGGCCTGCTATCTGAAGGGCGGGGGCGATTTGATCCAGGAGTTGGAGAACATGTTGGGCGTGGGGCTGAACACGGTGACGCCGGACGGCCGGTTTTCCGTGGAAGCGGTGCGCTGCCTGGGATGCTGCGGATTGGCGCCGGTCCTGTCGGTGAACGGCACGATCCACGGCAATCTCAAGCGCGAAGACGTGGCGGGCATCGTGGCGCAGTACAAGGACCGCGCCTAACGGCAATCGTTCAAGCGAGGTAGGCAATGGCAAAGTTGACACTGGCGGATCTGAAAAAACTGCGCGAGACGTATGCGGCGGAATTCCACGCGCGCAAGGCCGACGTGCATCAGGTGCAGATCACCGTGGGGTTGGGAACGTGTGGCATCGCCGCGGGCGCGCTGGATCTGCTGACCGTGTTTGCGGAGGAGCTGGTGAAGGCGGGCGTGCGCGAGGTGTCGATCCGGCACACCGGCTGCATGGGGCTGTGCCACAGCGAGCCCACGGTGGAGGTGGCGGTCCCCGGCATGCCGACGGTGATCTATGGCAACGTGAACGGCGAGACCGGCCGCAAGATCGTTCAGCAGCACATCGTCCGGAAGCTGCTGGTCAACGACCACATTTTCGACAAGCCGGCAGCGGATATTCTGAATACGTAGAGGAAGGACCCGGGCATGGCGATCAAGACCTATATTCTGGTGTGCGGCGGAACGGGCTGCCTGGCGACCCGCGGCGGCGAGGTGTACGAGGCGTTGAAGAAGGAAATCACGGAGCAGGGCGTCCAGGCCCAGGCGCAGGTGGTGCGGACGGGCTGTTTTGGCTTCTGCGCCAAGGGGCCGGTCGTCAAGACCCTGCCCGACGAGACGTTCTACGTCAACGTGCAGGACACGGACGCCCAAGAGATCGTGGCCGAGCATGTCGTGAAGGGGCGCCCGGTCAAGCGCCTGCTCTACGATCAGAGCCAGAGCCGGTTGAACGTCCGCATGGAGGACATTTCCTTCTACCAAAAACAATTTCGGATGGTGCTGCGCAATTGCGGAGTGATCGATCCGGAAAAGATCGAAGAATACATTGCGCGCAATGGCTATGTGGCGTTGTCCAAGGTCCTGACGGAGATGACGCCGGACCAGGTCGTCGACGAGTTGAAAAAATCCGGCTTGCGCGGCCGCGGGGGAGCGGGCTTCCCGACCTGGCTGAAGTGGAAGTTCACCAAGGACGCGCCCGGCGACGAAAAATACGTGGTCTGCAACGCCGACGAGGGCGATCCGGGGGCCTACATGGACCGGTCGACGATCGAAGGCGATCCGCATTCGATCCTCGAGGCGATGGCCATTGCGGGGCGCACGGTGGGGGCCTCGAAGGGCGTCATTTATATCCGCGCGGAATACCCGCTGGCGATCAAGCACCTGGAAACGGCGATCCGCCAGGCCCGCGAGTACGGGCTGCTGGGCAAGGACATCCTGGGGTCCGGGTTCACGTTCGACGTGGAGATCCGGCTGGGCGCAGGCGCGTTTGTCTGCGGCGAAGAGACGGCGCTGCTGGCCTCGACGATGGGGCGGCGCGGCATGCCGATTCCGCGCCCGCCGTTCCCGGCGGTGTCGGGCCTTTGGCAGAAGCCCACGGTCATCAACAACGTGGAAACCTACGCCAACATCCCGGTCATCATCACCGGCGGCGGGGACTGGTTCGCCAAGGTGGGCACGCCGAAGAGTCCGGGCACGAAGGTGTTCGCGCTGACGGGCAAGATCATCAATTCCGGCCTGATCGAGGTGCCGATGGGCATCACGCTGCGCGAAATCATCTACGACATCGGCGGCGGCATCCGCGACGGCAAGGCATTCAAGGCGGTCCAGACCGGCGGGCCGTCGGGCGGCGTGATCACGGCGGACTATCTCGACGTGCCGATCGACTACGAGCACCTGGCGGAGCTGGGTTCGATCATGGGCTCCGGCGGCATGATCGTCATGGACGAAGACGACTGCATGGTCGATGTCGCCCGCTTTTACCAGGACTTCTGCGTGGACGAAAGCTGCGGCAAATGCGCGCCGTGCCGGATCGGTACGCGCACGCTGCTGAACCTGCTGGAACAGATCGCCGAGGGCCAGGGCACCCCGGAGCACCTGGAGAAAATCGCCGAGGTGGGCCATGCCATGCAGAAGGCCGCGCTGTGCGGCCTGGGGCAGACCGCGCCGAACCCCGTGCTGTCCACTATGAAGTATTTCGAGGCGGAATACCGCGCGCACATCGACGACAAGCGCTGTCCGGCCGGCAAGTGCACCCATCTGGTCACCTACGAAATCGATCCGGAGAAGTGCATCGGTTGCACGCTGTGCGCTCGCAAATGCCCGGTGAACACGATCGAGGGCGAGCGGCAGAAGCCGCACCGGATCATCCAGGAGAATTGCATCAAGTGCGGCGAGTGCCTGCGGGCCTGCAAGTTCGGCGCGGTGAGCCGCCGCTGAGAAGGGGAAGATCATGAAGACCGTAAAGCTGACCATCAACGGCCTGCCCGTGGAGGTGCCGGAGGGCACGACGATCCTGAGCGCGGCCCGGCACGTGCAGGTGAAGATTCCGCATCTGTGCTACCACCCCGACCTGCCGGCATGGGCCGCCTGCGGCATCTGCGTGGTCAAGGTCAAGGGGTTCAACAAGCTGGTGCGCGCCTGCGTGGCGCCGGCGGCGGAGAATCAGGAAATCACCACCCACGACCCGGAGCTCTATTCCATCCGGCGCACCGTGATCCAGATGATTCTCTCGACGCATCCGGACGACTGCCTGCAATGCCCGCGCAACAACAACTGCGAGCTGCAGCGGCTGGCGTCCGAATTCGGCATCCGCGAGGCGCCCTTTGGCAAGCGCCTGCGCGACCTGCCGGAGGATGACACCACCGGCTCGCTGATTCTGAACCCGGAGAAGTGCATTCTGTGCGGGCGCTGCGCGGCGGTTTGCCAGCAGATGCAGGGCGTCTGGGCGCTGGAATTCATCGGCCGCGGCGAGAACACGCGGATTGCGCCGGCGGCGGACGTGACGTTGAACGAGTCGCCCTGCATCAAGTGCGGCCAGTGCTCGGCGCATTGCCCGGTGGGGGCGATCTACGAACACAGCCACGCCAAGGAGGTCTACGCGGCCCTGGCGGATTCCACCAAGCATTGCGTGGTGCAGATTGCCCCGGCGGTGCGCGTGGCGCTGGGCGAAGACTTTGGCTACGAGCCCGGCACGCTGCTGACTGGCAAGATCTATGCCGCGTTGCGGCGGCTCGGTTTCAACGCCGTGTTCGATACCAACTTCGGCGCCGATCTGACCATCATGGAGGAAGGCTCCGAGTTCGTGGAGCGCTTCGTGCATGGCAAGGGTGAACTGCCGCTCATCACGAGCTGCTGTCCGTCGTGGACCGACTACATGGAGAAATTCGCGCCCGACTTCATTCCGAACTTCTCGACCGCCAAATCGCCGCAGGCGATGGTGGGCGCCTTGGCGAAAACTTATTACGCCAAGCGCATGGGCCTGGATCCGAAAAACCTCTTCGTGGTGTCGATCATGCCCTGCACGGCCAAGAAATTCGAAATCCAGCGCAGCGAGGAAATGCGCAGCTCCGGCCAGCAGGACATCGATTACTCCCTGACGACCCGCGAGCTGTGCCGGATGATCAAGAGCGCCGGCATCGACTTCCCGAACCTGCCCGACGACGAGCGGGTCGACTCGCTGCTGGGCGACTACACGGGTGCGGGCACGATCTTCGGCGTGACCGGTGGCGTGATGGAAGCCGCGTTGCGCACCGCCCACTGGGCGCTCACCCAGGAGCGCCTGCCCTCGATGGAACTGACGGCGATTCGCGGACTCGAAGGAGTCAAGGAGGCGTCGCTACAGGTGGCGGGCAAGGAAGTCCGCGTGGCGGTGGCCCACTCGATGGCCAATATCGAGAAGGTGCTCGACAAGGTTCGCGCCGCGCGCAAGAAGGGCAAGGAAACGCCGTATCACTTCATCGAAGTGATGGCCTGCCGCGGCGGCTGCGTGGGCGGCGGCGGCCAGCCCTACGGGGCCACCGACGAAATCCGCGCCCAGCGCGCCGCCGGGATTTATCGCGATGACGAAAAGAGCGCGCACCGCTGCTCCCACGAGAATCCGATGATCCAGAAGCTCTACGCCGACTATCTGGGCGCGCCTCTGGGACGCCGTTCGCACGAGCTGCTGCATACCGGCTATCACGAGCGCAAGAAATATAAGCGGTAGAGCCTATTGCAAAACTCCTGTCGGAGTTGTTGCAAGAGTCTCGGTAGGAAGGGGCTGCCCAACGGTTGCCTTCGGCGGCCCACGGATGGGGGGCGGAAGAGGACCCCCGCGAGGTCTTGTGTCGTGGTGAATCAGGTCGGACGTCGATCTCCACCGCCACGCCAGAAGGCGCGCGGGGGGGGGGGGGGGGGGGGGGGGGTTTGCCCCCGCGGCGCCGCCCCACAACGCCGCGATCGCCGCCTGGCTCGAACCCCGGCGGCCGCAGATCATCGCCC
>CAYNSH010000083.1:0-13790 GCA_964399775.1 uncultured Verrucomicrobiota bacterium | reverse complement strand
GCGCTCTATCCCGTGGACCAGGCCCAAAAAACCGCGCTCTTGCTGGCGGTCCTCCAGAATACCGGCTCGGGCTCCGTGCTCGTTTTTACCCGCACCAAGCACCGGGCCAAGCGCCTGGCCACGCAACTCACCGCCGCCGGCCACCGCGCCGCCAGCCTGCAGGGCAACCTCTCCCAGCGCCAGCGGCAGGCCGCCCTCGACGGCTTCAAGTCCGGTCGACACCAGGTTCTCGTCGCCACCGATATCGCCGCCCGCGGCATCGATGTGGACGACATCACGCACGTCATCAACTACGACATGCCCGCCACTGTGGACGACTACACGCACCGCATCGGCCGCACCGGACGCGCCGCCAAGACCGGCGATGCCTTCACCTTCACCACCCGCGAAGACGAAAGCGCCGTCCGCGCCATCGAGCGACTGCTCGGCTTCCAGATCGAACGCCGTTGTCTCGATGGCTTCGATGCTCCCTCCGCCCCGCGTCCCTCGCCGGCCACCCCCCGTCTCCACCGGCGCACATCCGCCCGCCGCTCCTCCCCCAGCCCCAAAGCCCGACGCCGATTCTCGCGATAACCATTTGAAACTCCCCGTGGGGTCAGCCCTTGAATCTTGAATTGAGCGCTTGAAATTCAACTTTCAAGGGCTGACCCCGATGGTGCCCTTGTCTCTCCCCGGTGGGCGGTTTAGCGCCGGGAAGTTTGGTTTATGGCCGCGTCACACGCAGGCGGTACATGCGGTTATTGGCGTCGGGTGGCTCCAGGGTGACGGTCCTGGGCGACCCTGCCCCTGTTTCCGTCACCCAAGGCGACGCGCCCCAGCTTCCCGCGACGTTGGTGGCAAGGCCGGACCATGATGCGTCAAGCAGGTTGGTGGTGGACTCCACGATCAAGGTGACGTCAATCGCGTTGGGATTGCGGTTGAAGAGCGTCACCGGCGCGCCGTTGGTGAGGGCGATGGTGAGTGACGCCAGGTCGTCGGGGACGGTCGCACTGGAGCCGGTGACATATTTCAACAGGTTGGGGTAACCATCGTCGGTGGCGCTGTCGGTGAGGTTGGTTTGGCCGTTGATGATGTCGGCGGCCCAGAGCCAATATCCACCGTTGAACTGATACTCGTAGGCCCCTACATCCACGATGTTGTTCACGATGCGAGGCTGGCCGTTGACATCGATGGTCCCGGAGACCACGGCGTTATTCCCGGCATCAATGGCCGGCGAACCGGCGGACAACGCGAGGTTTGTCGTCGCGAGGCTGACGAACAACGGGTCGACGGCAATGTTGCCGGTACCACTACCGGGAAGCGGCGCGGTGCAACTGTAGTCGAATATGCCGTCGTAACCGTTGGGTGAGTTGTTGGCGGTGTTAAAGTAGATAATGGAATTCTCGTGCGTGGAATAGGCCGTGCCGCCACCGTACCCGAAATTGTCGCCCCCCGCCCGGTTCCCGACAACCGTGCAGTTATACAAGGTTGCATTGAACGCACCGCCGCCTTCGCTCAATATCAACAGGTCCGAGTTCGCGATGTTTCCAACGATGAGGCAGTTGAACAGGGTTCCGCCGGAGACGCCTCCGCCGGCATAGGCCGCCCGATTGTCTCGGATGATGCTGTTGCTGATCACGCCGGTCGGCTCGCACCAGGCCCCGCCGCCATTTTCACGAATCGAATCAGCGTCACCTGTTACGTCGGTTGCGCCATCGCGCAGCGTGAACCCGGAGAGCACCGCGTTGGTGCCCACATACACGCCGCGCACCGCGCCGGGGCCGGGCATGCCGTTGCCGGCAATCGTCGTCACCAGCGGACCGTTCAGGCTGCGCATCGTGATGGCTTTGTTGATGACAACCCGGTTGGTGATGCCATAGAGATGCACAACCCGCCCCCCGGTCGCGTAGACGCCGTCGCCGACGAGCACCGTGTCGCCGTCGAGCGCGATGTCGACGCCCTTCTGCGGCGTTTGCAAGGCCGTGGCCCATGAGAGGCCGTCGAGTTGATCGTTTCCGCTGGTGCTGACGTAGAAAGTCAGTGCGCCGAGGAATTGGGTATAGATGGCGGTATAGGTGGTGCTCGCGTCCGGCACCGTTATCACCCGCTCCTTGAGCGTGGGCCCGTCCACGGCCTGAGGAAACCCGTCATCCCACTCGACGAAAGACCAGTGTCCATTTTCGCGTTCGGCCGAGATCGTGATTTCGGAGCCGGGTGTATACCGTCCCGTGCCGGTGGTGACGGCCCCGGTGGCCTCGACACTCACCAACGGATAGAGTTCTCGCGCGCCCATGTCCACGGTGCCGTCAACGATCCGCGCGCTCCCTTCGACGTCGCCCGTACCCACCACGAACCCGTTGTTGCCCGCATCAACGCAAGGCGAGCTGGCGGACAGGAAAAAGTTTGATCCAACAAAGAGCGGGTTGCCGTCGATGTTTCCGGTGCCCGGAGGCAGCGGCGTTGCAGCAGAATAGGCAAAACTGCCGCCCAGATAGTTGTTATTCGCCGGTGTGGTGGAGGTATTGAAATAAACGATCGCGTTGTTGGCGGTGCCGTGCTCGGTGCCGCCGCCGCCCGTGGTCGCGGTGTTGCCGGACACCGTGACATTATTGAGCAGGGCACTGTGGGTTCCACCGCCGTTGACCGCTTGGTTATTTGCGACAATGCTGTTGTTCACGGTGCCGCCGTACACCCCGCCGCCATCGTACCCGCCATTACCAGTGACGATGCACTGGTTCAGCGTTCCGCCGACCGCGTAGGCGCCGCCGCCGTTGCGGTTCTCGCTGTCCGACGACACATTCGGGGCATAGCCACCGGTCAGCGTGAAGCCGGTCAGTGTGCCGGCCGTGATGTATACCGGCCGGACCGAGGTGAGGTTGTTGCCGTTGTTGACGCCGGTGATGGTGGTGACGGCCGCACCGTTTGCACTGCGCACGGTGATGTCCTTGGTGATGACGACGCGGTTAAGCGTGGCGAAACCGGGGGTGACCGTCGTGCCCACCGCATAGACGCCGTTGCTCACCATCACCGTATCGCCATCGATGGCCTGGTCGACCGCCGCCTGTATGGTCTGCTTCGCGCTGGACCAGTTCGTACCGACGGCAAAATCGTTACCATTGGTCGCGACGTACCACGTAATAGGGTCCATGCCTACACCACGGAATTCGTAGGCGCCCATATCCACCGTCCCGTTCACAATACGCGGACCGGCGGCAAGGTCGGTTGTACCCACGGCATCCGCGCTACTACCCACATCGATTCCGGGTGAACCGGCGGCCAATCGATA
This sequence comes from uncultured Verrucomicrobiota bacterium, assembly GCA_964399775.1. Lineage (GTDB taxonomy): Bacteria > Verrucomicrobiota > Kiritimatiellia > CAIQIC01 > Lenti-01 > Lenti-01. Next base: position 10,525 of record CAYNSH010000083.1, on the reverse strand, counting down.
ATCACCCGACGACACGAACACCGGTGCGGCCGTGATATTGCCGGTCCCGCCAGCGGGTGCCGGGGTGGTGGCGGAATAGTTGAACGTCCCAAACGCGTAGTTGCCGCCGGTGTTGAAGTAGACGATGCTATTCAGGGTGGTTCCGTAATGGGTTCCCCCGCCAGCGTCGTTCGCATGGTTGCCGCTGACCGTGCAATTGACCAAATTCGCGTAGGAGGAGCCACCGCCGGACCCGGCCGCCACATTATTCCTGAACAAGCTATTGCGGAACGTGCCACCGTAGGCGCCGCCGCCATTGTGAGCGGTATTGCCCTCAATGATGCAATATTCAAACGTGCCCCCGAGGCCGTAGACGCCACCGCCCCAGGTGTTGAAGTTGCTGAAGTGGGGAGAAACGACCGGAGCCCGGCCGCCGGAAATGGTGAAGCCGGACATCGTTCCGTTGGTCATAAAGACGCTGCGCACGGAGTTGAGGGTGTTGCCGGCATCGACACCGGTGATGCGGGTTCGCTCCGGCCCGTTCAGGCTGCGAATCACGATATCCGCCGTGATCACCACGCGGTTGGACACGACACCGCCGGGCGTTACGGCCCCGCCGGTGCCGTATACGCCGTCATTCACCAGGATGGTGTCGCCGTCGATCGCCTTGTCCGCCGCCGCCTGAATCGTCCGTTTCGCCGTCGCCCAACTGGTACCGACCGCCCCGTCGTAGCCGTTGGTTGACACGTGCCAGGTTGCGTTAGGGCTCAGTCCGGATGCGCGGAATTCGTACGCGCCCATATCCATGGTTCCGTTGACGATGCGGATGCCGTCATCGAGGTCGGTGGCCGTCAGCGCGTGGCTGTTCAACGCGGCGTCGATAGCCGGCGAGCCGACGGTGAGGCGGTAGTTGTCGGCTATGGGATCGACGAAGAGCGGATCGCCGGAAACATTGCCCGTACCGGCTGGTAAAGGGGAGGTGAGTGAATAGGAGAATGTTACGTTCGTCAAATAGTTGGCACTGCTTGGCGCTTGATTCGAATAAACGATGGAACTGGTTACATTCACCGTCGCGTCGAATCGGCTAACGCCCCCGCCGCTAATCCCCGCCGAATTGTTGACCACGGTGCTGTGCCGCACGTTTCCACCCGACACCCCACCACCGCTGGATGCCGCCGTATTGTGCGTGACCAGACTGTTGATGACCTGGCTTTTGAACGCACCGCCGCCATGGTTGCTGGCCGAGTTGCCGGTCAATATACAATTTCTGAGGGTGTCCTCCGAGGAGCCTCCGCCATTGCCTGCCGTGTTGCCGATGTAAACACTGCGCGTCACCGTGGAATTATATGTTCCGCCACCCGCGACGCCCCCGGGTACGCTGTTGCTCATGATCAAGCAGTCAATGAGTGTACTGGACATTGCACCGCCACCTTGTCCGCCGCCCAACGTGGAATTACCGATCAACTCGCAACGGGTTAAAGTGGAATTGAGGGCACCGCCGCCCGACAGCCTGGAAATGTTGCCGGACAACGTGCTGTCATAGAGCGTGCTGTAATAGGCGCCACCACCCCGGTCACCGGCATAGCCTCCGGATAGCGTTGAGTTATAGACCGTGCTGTCAGAGACCCCGGCGCCGTTGGTCGCGACGTTCGCGTAAAAGGTGGAGTCGTAAATCTGCGACTCATGAGCGCCGCCACCTCCGAGCGCTGTATTGCCCTCAAATAGGCTGTTATACACCGTTGAGAGCCGGACGCCGCCGCCCTGTATTTGGGCTGTGTTGTTCAAGAAAGTGCTGTTATGGGCCTGTCCGCCAAAAAGTCCTCCGCCACCGGCGGACGCTTGGTTGCCGACGACCTCGCAGTCAAAAAGCAGGCTATTCGCTGCGCCGCCACCGGACCCGGTCGTCGCGGTGTTGTTGGATAGAATGGAATTATAGACCGTTCCAAGGTAGACACCGCCCCCAAGCTGGTGAGATACCGAGCCGGTGACAATGCAATTCGTCAGGGTGCCGCCGTTCGCATATGCGCCACCGCCCCGCATATCCAGCGCGGTAAGGACATCGTTCGGGGTATGCCCGTTTTCGAGGGTGAAGCCGGAGAGGACGCCGGCGGAAATGTACACACAGCGGACGGCGGTGTCGCGCGTGGTGCCCGCGGCGCCCCGGATAATGGTAACCTCCGGACCGTTCACGCTCTGGACGAGGATGTTCTTCGTGATCGTTACGCGGTTCGAGGAATTCCCGCCTCCCGAAATCGACGGAAACGCCGACATTCCTGAGGCGTAGACCCCGTTCGAAACCACCACCGTATCACCGGCGACGGTGAGATCCACAGCGGCCTGAATCGTTCGCTTGGCCGTAGCCCAGCTGGTTCCGGGTTGATTATTGTTGCCGCTGATCGCCGAGACGTAATAGGTCGTGGAACCCGCGGCAGGAGTCAAACAACAGGTTGCAGCGACAAGGACGGAATACAGAATAAACAGCCGACGAACGGGCATGTCTATAGTCATGACGAATCTCCCTTAGTCCCCATGATGTGCCGACAACGGGCCACCACAGCATGACAACGGCCTGATAAGAAATTGCTTTTTAGGCGGTTGCCGGTGAGGGGCCGCATTCGCTGATCCGAGGTTTCAAAACAGAATTGGCCCGTTGCGGTTCCAGCCGAAAGAGAGGCGAGGATGAGGGCAATTCGTTTCATGCCGCGAAAACTACCGCATGCAGGTGGGATCTGCAAAAAATCAGTAGAGGTTGCGCGGAATCTCAGAAGAGACTTTCCCAATGGCGATATCTTCGGCGAAGCCATGACGTCCGGTTTGCCAGCCCACCCGTTTTCACCACAGTTCCGTCCCTGTCCCCAAGGCATCCCCGTAATCAATCGCGGTTTCCATGGCATACCGCCTTCACATTCCCACACGGCGCGGGGATGTGTCATGGCATGGTTCGTATATGACGGGACTCTATGTTTCGAGGGGTCTACGGCGGATCATCCCGCCTTCGCCGTCCCTGTGGGTCGGGCCGCGGCGAGCAGCCTTCGCGCTTCACCGCGCGGCGAGCGAAGGCTGGCGGAGGGAGTGGGATTTGAACCCACGGGACGCTTCTAACGCCCGCTCGATTTCGAGTCGAGTGCCTTAGGCCACTCAGCCATCCCTCCGATGTGCGCCCGAAACCCGAGCGCGGAAATGTGGTGTCGCCCTCCCCCCCCCCCGGCGACGGGGGCGGGCTAGCCGGTTCCTTCCGGTTAGAAGTAGAACCGCATGCCGACCAGGAGGCGGAGATCCAGATTCGTAGCTTCTCCGTCATCGGCAAAGATGTCTTCCGTTGCCAGTTCGCCCAGCACGCTGGTCGTCACCGCCGCCGTATCGGTCAGGAAGAACTTCACGCCGCCCTCCCCGCCGAAAACCACCGCGCTTTCTTTGCTGCCGTAAATCCGGGTGTGGCGGAAGTCTACCGCACCGCCGAGGAATGGAACGAGATCCGTACCGAACAACGGCTTGAATTGTTGCGGCAACTTGAAGTTGTACTCGCCCGTCAGTCCCAATCCAAAATGATTGTAGGTGTCGTTGTTATACATCAGCACTTTGGTTCCGATCGCCACGCGATCGATCAAGAAGTAGGCGTAGCGCACATTCAAATCCAACTCGACCCCCATGTCGGACTGAAAGTCCACCATGCCCGAAATCGCCAGTTCATTGGCGCCCTGAGTGACCAGCGCGGATCCTTGCGCTCCCGTTGCCACCAGCCCCAGCCCCAATGCCATCGCCATCCATTTGATCTTCATCATGTCCATGTCTCCCTTTTGTTCTGAACCGCGCCTATGGAAGCGGTTTGTCGTCTAAATCGCAAGCGAATCCGACAGCGAACCGTCGGAAAGAGTGCCATTCATACCGCAGGGCGGTCCCGTTTGCAAGTCAGGTGGGGATCCGCACATCCTGTCGCTGATATGTGGGGATGTCCAGATCGGCCCCGTCATAGATGGTTGGGCTGACATCCTTGAACCGCCCGCGATCGCTTTCCAGCCGCAATCGGGGGTGCTCGCGGCCCTTGCGGGTTCGGCGCCCGCGCTCCGGCGCCTCGGCATCTCGCCCTTCCGTATGGTCCTGTCCCACGATGGGTTCATCGACGTCACCGCGCGGCCCGGGGATCCAATGTTCCGCCGCCAGAACGGTGAGGGCCAGCCGACCCGTCCACTCGTCCAACACGGCCGCTCCCATCGCGATTCGCGCTCCGGCACGGGCCGTTTCCTTGAATCGGCGATGGACTTGCTCCAATTCGGATAAGGCCAGGTCCGGCCCCGCCGTGACACTCAGGATCATGGCGCCGGCATTGGCGATGACTCGCCCTTTCTCCAGCATGGGCCCGTCCAGAAGGCTTTGGAGAGCTTCTTCCGTCTTGTTGGGACCTGTTCCCTCCCCGTACCCGAAGCAACATTCATTGCCGCTGTTTTCCACCAGGGTCTGCAAGTCCGAAAAGTCCAGGTTGAGCATGTTGTTGCGCGCCAGGAGGGTCCAGAGCCCGCGAATGCCGGCCGCCATCATGCGATCCACAAAGGCGAAAGCTTGAGGCAAGGGCGTGTCCGACGCCAGAAGGGTATGCAGCCGCTCGTTGGGCAGGCAAACCACGGCATCGGCGGCTTGCTTCAGTCCGGCCAAGCCTTCCTGGGCCTGCTCCAGGCGGCGCGCGCCCTCAAAGGCGAAAGGCATTGTGACATAGACCAGGGTCAGCAGGCCGGACTCCCGGGCGAGGCGGGCCAACACCGGTGCCGAGCCAGTCGCCGTTCCGCCCCCCAGACAGGCCAGGAGAATCAGCAAGTCGTGGCCGGCCACCAGCGATCGCAGGGCGTCCAGATCCTCGTTGGCCGCCAACCGGCCCAATTCAGCATCCCCGCCCGTTCCCATGCCCTTGGACACGGTTCGGCCAATCCAGACCTTCAGGTCGATCTCCGAGTCTTCCAATGCACGCGCATCGGTATTGACCAGGGCCACGGAGGGTGGATCGTCCCAGTCCCGCAACACATGCTCCAGGACCCGGCCGGCACCGCCACCCACCGCCACCACCAAGACCCGGCAACGCGGCCCGGAGTCTTCGCTCATCGTCTTGTCCCTTGCCGTCGTCATGACTCTGCTCCCTTAGCCCAGCCCGAACCATTGGGCCATGCGCGTCCATACTCCCCGGGATTGTTCCGCTTTCATCCGCGCATTGCGGAATCCGCACAAGACGGCCCCCACCCCGGTGGCATATTCCGGCCGCGAAAGGTTCGCCGCCAGGCCGCTGATCTGCCGCGGTCCGCCGATTGCACAGGGAAGGCCGAAGACTTTCTCCGCCAGTTGGGACACGCTTTTCAGATAGGCCCCTCCGCCCGTCAACACGACCCCTCCCCCCATTTGGTTCAACAGGTTCTGTCGCTGCAGACGCGACCGGATCAACCCGAAGGTTTCCTCCATGCGCAGGTGTACAACGGTCTGGAGGTCCGACAATTTCATCGTCCGTGGCACTTCCCCTGCGCTTGCCGGCAAGGGAATCCGGCGGGTACGTCCGGCCGCGCTGACCATCGCGTCGGCGTATTGGATCTTCAGGGCCTCGGCTTCGGCGGTCGACAAGCGAAAGGCCTTCGCGATGTCGTTGGTGACGTGGTCCCCGCCCACCCCAAACGCCCCGGCATCGGCGATCCGGGCATTGGCATAGGCCATGAAATCCGTCGTGCCTCCCCCCAGGTCGATCAACAGCACCCCCTGCAGTTTTTGTTCCGCGGAGAGCGCGGCCATGGCCGCACAGAGCCCGCTGAACAACAGGTCCACCACATCCAGTTTCAACGTCTTGGCCACGCGCACCAGATTGACCATCCGCGAATGCACTCCGTGGAGAATCAACACCTCCACTGCCAATTTCTGGCCCACCATCCCGGTCGGCCGCACCCCGCACAGGCCGTCCACGCAAAACTGGCCCACGATGCTATGCAAAATTTGGCGGTCCGCCGGCAGGGTCACTTCCTTGGCCACCCGGCGCACGTGCTCCACGTGGTCATCGGTGATTTCGCCATCCACGGGGATTTCACCCCGATTCGGAATGCCTTCGATTTGCGACCCCGACAGGGCCAGGTGGACCTCGTTGATCGTGACGCCCGCCGCTTCTTCCGCCTGGCGAAGCGCCCGGTCCACGCATTCGCAGACGCTATCGAAATGAAACAACTCCCCCTTGCGCATGCCGCTGCTGGCGCATTCGCCCACGGCGGTGATAATCAGCCCGTCGTCTTCGCGGGCCTCGCCGACCATGGCGCGGATCCGGCTGGTGCCCAGTTCCAGGGCTACGATCGGTTCGATATTCATGTCGTCGCCATCCTCTCCTCGGCCTCGCTCAGCGGGGCACAGCCCCGACCGGATCATGCCAGTTCGCCGGGCGGCCCACAAAATTGCGGTCCACGGTCAGATCATAGACGGCCAGGGTCAGGCCCCGGCGGCGCGCCAAATCGCGCATCGTGGGAAAGTAGATCAGTTTCTCCTCGATCCGGTCGCGGGACAACTGAATCTGCTCGCCCGTGGCCAAGCCCACGCACAGCGCATCGGGATCGCGCAGGTCGATGGTTTCCACCGGGATTTCGTGGCGCAGATCGGGGCGCGTCGCAACGAGCAGCACCCGCAGGGCATCCTGAAGCAGGGCATCCTGAACCCGGTCGCCCGGCCGCAGGCCCCGGTCGCGAACCCCCAGGATCGCCGGCAGCCCCGGGCGCAACGAACTGGGGCCCAGGACGTGGCCCTGGGAATCGACCGCCAGGATGCCCCCGGTCTCTGGCTGGCCCAGACGCGCCACCGCCCGGCGTTCGCTCACCTCGATCAGCAGCGTATCCGGCCAGCGGCGCCCCACCTGCACATCGGCCACCACCGGCACGCTCCGCAACGCCTCGCGGATCCGGCGCGGATGCACCGCGAATAGATTTGTTCCGGTGCTCACCCGCGCATATTCCAGCACATGGCCACGCCCCATGGTCCCGTCGGTCGTGACCTCGATGTGCTGGATCAGGAAGAAATCATTCTCCGACAGCAGCGCACGCCAGGCCAAACGCCCCCCCCAGGCCAGGCCGAACGCCACGGCCGGCACTCCCGCCAGGATCAGCAGCAAAGCGACCAGCCGACGGCGGCGCAAGCGACGCTGCTGCGTCGACCGCGCCGCCGCCTTCAGAACGCTTTCTTGCCGCCGGTTGCCCCGCTTCTGTCCGGTTATCGCCAAGGGTGCCCCTGTTCAAATCCGCCATCCATGAAAGGAGGAATCTCAGAGATCCCTGGCGACCGCCTTGGCCTTGTCGATCGCCGCGGCCGTGCTCGCCGCCGCCGCATCGCCACCCGCGCCTTGTCCCGGCGCCTTGATTTCCGCGACATCGGTGATGCCTATGAATCCCATCTGGGTGCGCAGCATCGGGGTCAAGGTGTCATACGCAGCCATCTCGCCCTCGTAGACGCCTCCACTGGCCATGCACAAGATCAGTTTCTTGCCCTTGACCAACCCTTCCGGGCCGGACGCGCCGTACCGAAAAGTCTTCCCCGGCACCAACACCGTATCCACCCACGCCTTCAACATCGGGGGGGCATTGAAGTTCCACATCGGCGTGGCCAGCACGATGAGATCCGCCGCCAGGAGCTGGTCCACGATTTCGCCCCGCCGCGCCATCTTGCGCTCGGTCTCCGCATCGCCCGGCTTAGCGCCGAAGTGGCACGGCAAAACCTTCTCGTCAATCAATGGAACCTCATCCCGGTACAGATCGATGGTCGCGATTTCGGTATCCGCATGCTTTTGCTTCAGGGCCTCGATGAAAGCCGCCTCGATTTGCAGACACGCGGATTGTTCCACCGGCTTGGGATTCGACAACACTCGCAATACCTTCATGATGATCTCCTGTCTGGGTTGGGTTGGGATTCTTAGTTGGGCTTATACCATGTGGAGAATCCGTTCGCAAAGCTCGGAAAACGACCAGCCGTGTACCCGGGCCGCATCCGGCAGCAGGCTGATTTCGGTAAAGCCCGGAATGTTGTTGATTTCCAGGACGAAGATCCGGCCATCCGGACGAAGTCGGACATCCACCCGCCCCATGCCGGAACAATCGAACGCACGGAAGGTGGCCCAGGCCGCTTCCCGGCAGGCTTGCGCAATCCCCGGCGGGAGGGGTGCCGGAATCAGGTGCTGCGACACCCCGCCCGTGTACTTGGCGCGATAGTCGAAGAACCCGTCCGGCGCCACGATTTCCGTTACGGGCAGGATCACATCGCCGACGATCCCCACCGTCAGTTCGCGCCCCGGAATGAACTCCTCCACCAGCGCCACGTCATCGCAGGCCAGTGCGCCGGCCAGGGCCTCCTCCCAGTCTTCTTCCCGAAACACCCGGGAAATCCCTACGCTCGACCCCTGCCGCACCGGTTTTACCACCACCGGCAGCGGCTGCCGGCGAGTCTGTCCTGTGCGCAGGAATTCATGCGCCGGGGTGGGAATGCCGGCCGAAACCAGGATGGGCTTGCTGCGCGACTTGTCAAACATCCGGGCACAGGCCTCCGGGCTGGACCCGGTGTGCGGAATGCCCCGTTCACGTAACTGGGCCTGGATGGTTCCGTCCTCTCCAAACCGGCCATGCATCGCGACAAATGCCGCATCGATGTCGGGCGGCAACTCCAGGTGCCCGTCTTTTCCCACCACCACCTCGAGGACTTCGTAGCCGCTTTCGCGCAACCCCCGCGCCACAGCGGCCCCGGACCGCAGGGACACGTCCCGCTCCGACGACGGTCCGCCCATCAGTACCGCGACGCGGCAAAAACGCCTGTTTTCTTTCATGGCTCGCGTCCCGACGGATCAGGCATCCGTGACGGCCCCAAAGGAGGCGCTGCCCACTTCACGAGCATATTTCGCCAACACCCCTCGGGCTTCCCGAGGCTTGGGCGTTTTCCATCGCGACTGGCGCTTCTTCCATTCCGCCGCCGTGATCTCCAGGGTGATCCCGCGGGTTTGGGCATCGATCGAGATCCCGTCGCCGGCCTTCACCCAGGCGATCGGACCGCCCACCGCCGCCTCCGGCGAGACATGCCCAACCACGAATCCGTGGCTGCCACCAGAAAAACGACCGTCCGTTATCAGCGCCACATCCCGTCCCAGTCCCCGCCCCATGATGGCCGACGTCGGGGAAAGCATCTCCCGCATGCCCGGTCCACCCACCGGCCCTTCATTGCGAATCACCACCACGTGGCCTTTCCGGACCCGCCCCTTCAAGATCGCCTCCAGCGCGGCCTCTTCCGACTCGAATACGATGGCCTTGCCACGGAAGGTTTCGCCCTCGTGCCCGGTAATTTTGGCAACGGCTCCCTCCGGCGCCAGGTTTCCGCGCAACATCACCAAATGACCCGTCGGCTTGATCGGATTGGATCGCGGACGAATGATCGTTTGCTTCGTTGGATAGGGCCGGATGCCGCGCAGGTTCTCGCGCAGCGTCTTGCCGGTCACGGTCAGCAAATCGCCGTTCATCAGCCTCTCCTCCACCAGCATCTTCATCAACGGCGCCGTGCCGCCAATGGCCACCAGATCCGACATGACATGCCGACCGCTGGGCTTCAAATCCGCCAGCACCGGGGTCCGCTCCCCCACCCGCGTGAAATCATCCAATTCCAACCGCACCCGCGCCGAATGGGCCATGGCCAGCAAGTGCAAGACCGCATTGGTCGACCCGCCCAGCGCCGTCACCAGCGCAATCGCATTCAGGAAGGCCTCGCGCACCAGAATGTCGGAGGGACGAATCCCCCGCCGGATCAGGTTCACCACCGCCCGCCCCGCCTCGCGGCAGTCGCGCGTTTTCTCCGCCGAGATCGCATTCTGAGCCCCGCTGTTGGGCAAACTCATCCCCAAGGCCTCGATGGCCGAGGCCATCGTGTTCGCCGTGTACATTCCGCCGCACGACCCGGCCCCCGGAATCGAACAGCCTTCGATCTGGGCCAACTCCCGGCCGGAGATTTCCCCGCGCGCCCTTTTCCCCACCGCTTCGAACACGCTGACAATATCCACGGTCTTCCCGTGGTGGCAGCCTGGCTTGATCGTGCCCCCGTAGACAAAGACCGCGGGACGGTCCAGGCGCGCCATCGCGATCAGGCACCCCGGCATGTTTTTGTCGCACCCCCCGATGGCCACCAGCCCGTCAAAGGCCTCGCAGCCCGCCACCGCTTCGATCGAATCCGCAATGATTTCCCGCGATACCAGTGAATACCGCATCCCCTTCGTCCCCATGGAAATCCCGTCGGAGATGGTGATCGTATTGAAAATCACCGGCTTGGCGCCCGCACGTTCCACGCCCTCCGCCGCCCTTCGCGCCAACCGGTCAATGTGCATGTTGCAGGGCGTCACCTGGCTCCAGGTCGACGCCACCCCCACCTGCGATTTCTTAAAATCCTCGCGCGTGAACCCTACCGCATGCAGCATGGCCCGGCTGGCCGAACGCTCCATGCCGTCCGTCACCGCCTGCGACCAGTGCCGATGCAGGTTCTTCCGCTTCGCCGTTGGGGACGCCTTGGTTTTCATCGCTCA
>CAYNSH010000082.1:0-13801 GCA_964399775.1 uncultured Verrucomicrobiota bacterium | reverse complement strand
GCCGTAGCCTTGGCGAAGGCGGATGTCCCCTAACTCTTCCATGCTGCCCCTCACCCCCTCCCCCGTCCCGTCCGTGCACCCGTCCAACCCAATCCAGATCTCGCGGATGGGTTCCGATCGAGCCAGTTCCATCAGGTTCGCCAACTTCCGAGGCAGTGCATCTACCTCATTGTGCGCGGCCATCAAAACAGCCACGCCGCCTTCAAACGGCCCGCGGCGCACCGGCCGGCATTTCATCCGGGCCAACAGCCAGATCAACAGCGGATACCCGGCATAGGTATATGCCAGCAGCGCAAGCGACATGCCCATGACCCATTGCATGCCCACCATCTAACCCGATCTACTCCCGATCATCAATGCGCGAATCCGGATGATCCCACGGATGCCTTCGGCGGCCCACGGATGGGGGGAGGATCCGCCTTCGCCAAGGCGACGGAGGACGAGTCGGCGGACAAGGAGGTCAGAAGTCAGAGTGCAGAGGTTCGTGGTGGTTTCCTGTGTTCCTGTGTTTTCTGTTTTCCTGCTTGGTTTGAAGGCTGTTCATCCGTGGGCTGGCGAAGCCATCCGTGGGAAAATCGAGTTCAATATCCAATATTCCATATCCAATTCGCCAGTCGTTTTCCCTTTGTTTCCTGATCAACATTTGCGGCATACTGCTCCCCAATGGCTAGACATCCTTCCATCCTGACCAACATGGCCTTTCGGCAAAGCCGTGTCTGGAGCGAAGCCGTCACCAGCATCTGTCGGGAAGCGGAATCGCCCGACAACCTGTGTCCGCTGCGGCAAGCGGTTCGCCTGTTTCGCCGCCGGAGCCATTATGACGTGGTCGTCACCATGGGCCCCCGGCCCTCCCTGGCCTATGGGTTGCTTTGCGCGCTGTTCAGGGTGCCGTCCAGGCAGATTCTCACCGAGGTGTTTTTGGACTCTCCCCGTCCCGGCTCTCCCGCCTGGCGACTCAAGACCGCCTGGCTCCGTCTGGCGGCACGGCGATCGTACGGCGTCCTGACCAACAGTTCCGGCGAAGTTAGGCTCATCGCCGATCGCTTGGGCCTCCCTGATAGCCGGCTGCGCTTTGTCCCCATGTACAGCACCATTCCGGATCCCGGCATGCGGGAAACCAACGATGGATCGGTCGTCTCCATCGGCCGGACTCTTCGGGATCTGGATACGCTGGCCCGGGCCGCCCGCGACATCCAAGCGCCGATCCGTATCGTGGCCGGAGGGCACGATCGGGTTCCGGATGATTTGCCGGAAAACATCCGGGTACTCCGCGACCTTCCCCTGGATTCCACCTACGAATTGCTGGCCAAGGCCGCCGTGGTGGTGCTGCCCCTGCTTCCGGCCGAACGTTCCACCGGCCAGGTGGTGATGTTCGAGGCCATGGCCATGGGCAAGCCCGTTGTCGCCACACGTTGCATCGGCACCACCGACTACATCCGTCACAGTGAAAACGGATGGCTCGTCAACCCCGGCGATGCGCTTGGGTTGGCCCAAGCGGTCAACCACCTTCTGAGAGCCCCCGGTGAAGCCAGGCGCCTGGGAAAACAAGCTCTTCAGGACTGTCTGAGCCAGTGGATGCCCGATCATCACGCCAGCCACAAGCTTCAGGCCGTTGAAGACCTGTCGCGGCCTCCTCTGGAAGACCGATCTACTTCTTGAAGAATCGATAGTAGATCAGATTGCCTAAGAATTCAAAGATCGCGGAGACCGGCACAAACGTGCCCCTGCGCTCATTTTTGTAAAAAACGGTCGAAACCTCTCCCACCGACAGGTCGTGTCGTAAGGCTTCGATCATGATCTCGGCATCCGTGAACCAGTCATTGGAGACCAGTTGCATCTTCTGGTAGGCCTCGCGGGTCATGACCTTGGGCTTGCTGTTAATGTCGCGAAACACATGCGCGGCAGGATAGAGGAGGCGAAACAGGAAGTTGTAATAACCCGAAATCGTTCGCCGGTACCACCCGTCCTGGCGTTGGGCCCGGAATGTCTTGACCAAGTCATACTTTCCAACCTGCAACACCCGATAGACTTTGATGACATCGCTCATCGGCATCTGGCCATCGCCGTCGATCACGGCGATATGGCGACCGCGCGCGGCATCCAGGCCAGAGCGCATATCCCATCCCATCATGCCTTGTTTCTCTTCGGCAACCACAACAAACCGTGGTTTGCCCGCTGACAGTTCCTTCAGGACGGCGGGGGTTTGATCGTTGGTGTCGCCGGGAAGATAATTTCCAACCAGAACCAACTCATAGTCGATCCCGGCCTCCTCCATTTCCTTCTCTACCTGTGCCACCAGATCGCGAACGACATTGGCGGAATGATAACAGAGAATGACGACCGATAATTCCGGCACCTGTTGTTGCTGACTCATAGCTGATTTATCTCCGTAATGGACGGGTCCATCGTTCAAACCAGGTGTCCGGCATCCACATGCCAAACCGGGCCGCGATTCCCATTGCCCAAGGATAATAGAAGTCGCACTGCGGTTTGCCAAGGACGGTACGGACCAGATACCGGGCCACCTCTTCAGGTGCCGCCACGCCGCGCCCCCGGGGGGCTTGGACAAATCGGGGCTTGATCGAGGTGTGAACCGGACCCAAATACAGCACTTTGAAGGGCGTCGACCCCTTGGCGTAACGCAATCGAAACGAGCGAAACGCCAGCGATAGGGCCGCCTTGCTTGCGCTGTAGGCCGGACAGTCGGCATCCGGCCGCAACGCCTGCAGACTGCTGATCGCCACAAACTGCATGGGTGGTACGGGCGGCTGGTCCATCCAGTGGCATACCCAGAATAACGCCCCTTCTACATTCGTGCGCAGGGTGTTCTGCATGGGGGCCCAGGAGAGCCGATCCGCGCCTTCTTCGTATTCGATGGCGGCATTCAGGATCACGACATCTGGAATGAACCCGGCGGAATCCACGGCTTGGCGCATTTCCGACAAGCTCTTTTCGCAGGCCAAATCACCCGAAAGATGATGGAAGGAACCGCCGGCATCCACCGGGACATCGGAGGGCGGAGTGCGCGATATCCCCCAGACGTCATGTCCCTGCCCAAGCAATTCCTTAAGCGTTGCTCGGCCAATTCCCCTTGAAACGCCGGTGATCAAACATTTCATCCCTACGGCTCCTTATCTTGGAAGGTCAGGTAACCGATGGCGACGTGGCCACCCAATCCGCCATCTGCCGCCCTGTGAACAAGCGATAAGCTCAACGTTTCCGTCCCGGCTGGCCAATCCACTTCCACATAGCGCGGTTCCGTAATCTGCACCAGTGGAATTTCCATGTGCAACTGGTCACCTGTTTCGACCAGCAGTCGGGCATGGCGGGCCGCTCCGGTTGCCTCCAGCACGTATAGCGAAAGGACCTGGTCTATTTCAAAATGGCGGGATGCCGTCCAGAGGACTTGCCTGGTTTGGCGATCGTCCGCTGGCTGCCAAATCACCTCAAACGGCTGGAAAGCTCCTGGCCGAGGGAGTTCTTGGGCAGACGTATCAGCCGGCCCACTCCATCCGCTTCGCAGATCTGCATAGAGGCGGTGATCCGGGAGCCTATGCACCCCAACCACCAATCCCCCGAGCACGACGGCCACACCTCCGACAACCAACATGGCCCGAAACCCGAATTCGCGCCAGATTCCTGGTTGCAGATACCGGCCCATTTGCGCTCGGCCCCGAAGCGTCCCGAGCCCGTGGGCACCCAGAAGCGCCAGGAACGGCTGGCAGAAGATCGAATAGCGCGGAGACGTCTCGCCCAGAAAAACATAGGCGCCCCAAGTCAACAGCGGGGCCAGCAACACCGGCAACCAAATGGCCTGATTCCTTTTGGAAACAGCCAAGCCAAGGCATCCCAACAGTGCACATCCCAGAAAAACCGGGGCGGCCGCCAGCCGCATGCCCCTTGCCCATGGTTGGAGACGGGATCCCATTGCCGCAAGGCTCTCTTCATAATTGGAGGCATAACCCACCAGAAACAATTTCGCGGTTTTAACAACGGGAAACCGCAGGACAACCGTTCGCGGATTATAGCGGATTTGAGAAAGGACCAACCGATACATTGCCGATCGCTTGTGTGGCCAGGGGGTAACCCGATCCAACTGCTCGTATCGCCCGCAGTATTCTCCGGCGCTCTCCGGACACCAGCCGCGGGCGACAAAGGCCGGCAGAACCGAATTCAGTTGGTGAACGTCATGGCGAGCCAGCCACGCATCCAAACGGGCCGACAGTGGGAGCGACACGACAAGGGGAATCAGGCCCAGCCATAGGAGCAACCAGCCCCATCGCCGCACGCCCCCTCCCGTCAGCCCGGCCCACACGATCAATGCCGCCCACACCGCTAGAGCGATCAGGTGGACCCCCCGCTGCCACATCATAAGCAACAGGCAGAGGGCGGCCAATCCCGACAGGGCCAGGCCGCACCTTACGCCCGGCCTGGCAAATACCAACTCCCAGGCACACCAGATGCAGACAAGGAAATAGAAAGAAGAAAACAAATGGTGGCTGTAATCCGTGACGACAAACCACTGAAATGGCAGCGCCAGCATCAGAAAAGCCACCCACTTCCGTCGTCCAGCGGGAAGCAGCCGGCGACCAAAACCATAGGTGACCAGCAATAAGGCGGTGGACAATACAACATTCATCAACCGCGCCCATAACAAATCCTGATCCCCGGCCAACCGTCGAATCGCATAATGAACCGGCAGCACACGACCGGCCCAAACCGGATAATCATATAGGCGACTCAATCGACTCAGGACGTCGCCGTCCAGTCGATGATCAGCCATTTCTCGAACAAATAGATGAAACAGCGACTGGTCCGTATTCAGTGGCAATCCGGCGGAGAATAAGACCAGTACCAGTTTGCCCAAGGCACTGGCGATGACCATGATCAGCACCACACGCGGCTCGGAGATATGTGCGGTCTTGGCAAGGATCATGGCCAGGCCGCTGATGCCTACGAGATAGACAAAACCTCCTCCGAGCCATGAGGATGAACCGGATAAGCCATACCACCAAACCGGCACGGACAGACTGGCTATCCATGACAACAACAAGCAAATCCACAGCGCGACCGGCAAAACCGAAACACTCCATTCCAACGAAGGTCCAAACCAATGGCGGTTCGGGGCCGAGCCCAAAGCGCCTCGAGGCCTGGGGGGGGGCGCGGTACTCATGTCATGAATAGAGTTGCTGCAGGATCTGCCATGCCGGAGTAACTTGGTCTTTCTTCGCGTTTCCGTCAATGGCAACTGAGGTAGTTACCCATGAAATGTCAGGAAAACAGGGTTGATTGATTGCACTGTCTCCTGTCCCCTGTCTCCTGTCAACTGTTCCCTGCCCACCTGCCTTGAGCCAGTCGAAGGGCGGCTCCTCCTTTGCGCTCTCTGCGTTCTTTCGTGGACAATATTCCGGAGGATTTATCCACAACGCTTGCCAAGCCGAAGGCATGGAGCACAAAAAACACAGAGAAACCGCCGATGGGGGTGCACGTTGCGGGCTTCCCGGACATCGGACCTCCGGCCTCGGGCCTCGACCTTCCTGTCTGTCATGATTATTGAATATTCCTTGTTGGTAATTGGATATTGCCTGCTCCCTTCCCCCTTGGCGTCTCTACGCCCATGCCTTCGGCTTGGCAAGCTTTGCGTGAGAATGCCCCCGTCACCCCCGTCGGCTGCGGAATTCCATCAGTCGTGTGAACAGAATCTGCGTGGTCTCGCGCGCGTTCCGGCTTCCAGGCCCCCCCGCCCGGCAAACCGCCACCAGATCATTGCCGCAAATGGCCGCCGACGGATCGCAGCGAATGCCGCTTGGCCCCTCCCCGCCGGATAGGACCGGGCCGCAAAATCGCCAATCCACCAGATTCTCCGAAACCCATGCCCCCAAACGGCGGGCATGGCCATCGCGCTCCGCATCCTTCCCCAGTGCCAGTCCTTCCGAACCCCGGCTGCCCACCAGAACATGGGACCGGGTCGACTCATCGGCAAGAAGATCAAACTTAGCATGCCCCCCCGGCAAGGGCAGCCAGGCCCAGGGCAGGTCTTCCCCTGTCCTCACGGCTTTTACCTCGAGGCTAGCCAGGTCCAACCGGGCCATCAGTGCCCAGTGTTCCCGTCCGCAGGCGGCGGGTACCAGCAGATGCAAGGACTTACTATCATGCCACGGATGATTGGAATCGACCAGGCGAACCAGGGCCGGATGACGCCATGCCAGTGTCGAGCGGGGCCATGGGACTCCGCACGACGTCTCCATCGCACCCGCAAACAGAACTCCCAAGGGCGGAGATACCGGCCCTTGGCTCCAGGCTTTTCGATTCATCAGGCTCGCGCCGCGCGGGGCCCGCCAGCAGGTGATGCCGAATTCGCCCCCGCTGGCCGGGGCCATACACCCCATGATCCAGGAATCCCCGTCCGACTCCATTCGCGCGGGAGATAGCCACACATCCAGATCGCCGGTCAGGTCCATCGGAGCCGACCAGCTCGATCCACCGTCCGGTGACCGCATCAGGCAGAGCCCCCCCGACGCCTCGCCCAGCAGATACACATCGCCGCCATCCCGGAACAGGCTGGCCCGTCGAAAGGGATAGGTCGCCACACGCTGCCAGGAGACGCCGCCATCGCCGGAACTCAACACCAGCCCCTGCATCCAGCGATTGCGCTTGGCGTCATGCCCCTTCTTGCCGTTCAGCCCCTTCACATCCGGCCCGGCCTGATCAAAGGCCGCCAGTAATTTCCCGTTGGGCAGGGCCAGCAGGCTCGGAGGTCCGAACGAGATGCGCTTGCCCTCCTCGACGGAATACACGACGGCAGGGCCTGCATCGGAACCGGCCTTGACTGGCAACGCCTCTGTCATGTGCTTTCCTCCGCCTCCATGGCCAGGCAATAGACCCCGGCCAGCACCTTGGGGTCAACCAGAAATCCCGCCGCGCGCATGCGGGCGAGCCACTCTTGCAGCCTCGACAAGGGCACCACATGCACCCGAACCCCCTCCTGGCCCACCCCGCCGCCCGGCCCGATGCGTCTCAACCTGCGCGCACGGAAAAACGTCACGGTTTCGCTCGAGATGCCCGGACTGGGAGGCCCTTCCAGAATCGGCTCGATCTCATCCGCCACAAAACCGGTTTCCTCTTCCAGTTCCCGGCGGGCGGCCTCGGCCAGGGATTCGTGCTCTCCGCCCGGCAGGTCTCCCGCCAGCCCGGCTGGGAACTCCACCACTTTGGCCCCAACCGGCTCCCGCCATTGCGTCACCAGCACCACCCCCCGGTGTTCCGTCAATCCCACCACCACCACGATCCCCGTCACCCCCGGCCGCTCCACATATTCCCACCCGTTGCGAACCAGGAAATTCAAATGCCGCCCCGACGTCAACACCTCGGCCTTGACTGTTCGACCCCTTGACATGTTGGCATCGTATCGCTCCACACCCGACCCGAGAAGTCAATTCATGTCTGAACGGCTCCGTGACCTTGCGGTCAGTCCGGCGTGAATGTGCATTCCGATGGAACCAATGACAATGGCGAACGCCGGGAAAAAGGTTCGGGACTCCATCCACCGGGCGATCAGCAAAAAACTCACCAGCAACAGCGGGAGAACATACCCGAGGATAAACATGCGCTGATGACGATTACCGTTTGCCCATGTCGCCAGATAGACGAGAAATATGCCCGCCCCTACCCCCCAGATGCCATGACCAAATGTGAACCCTGGCAATCTCCAGAAAAAAATATGGTACAGGTTCTCATTCCAGGTCCAAATCCGGCAATAATAGGGACGGATTCCAAACGCGCATCGGGTCAGGCCAACCGCCAAGCCGGTAGCCAATGTCATTTTAACAATGCCGGCCAAGGCCACACGCCCTTCTTTTGTGGTCCATAGGTGACGCCATCCCTTCCCGCATTGCGCCAGCATGCACCCCGACAATACAAAGATCCAGGTTTCCCGGTTCAATGTTCCGATGAAGGATAGCAGGGCCAGTCCGTTCCAGATGGCGGGTCGCTGATCCACCCGGCTTTGGAGATAAAAGGCCAGGCTGATCAGGGTAATTTCAAGGAAAGTATCCCGAAACTGGAACTGATAAGGGTGCATGCAAGTGCCCAGGAAAGCTAACAGAGCCAGGCTAACCAACGCCGTGTTTTTCATCAAAGACCGGTAGATGAAAAAAAGGGTCGTGTAACAGCCCACTATCGTCATGAATAAAAGAACTTTGTCGGCAAGACCTGCTTCCAGAACCTGGGACAGCCCCTGCCACATTACCGGAAAGAGCACGCGATATTGATGAGGCGCCAGGCTTTCCCCCGCCATGATGGTCCATGGATGCTGGACCGGGTCATGGTCGTACCCTTTCCGCCAGGCGCTGTACGTGCGAGAGGAAAGGGCCAGAATGAACAGGCATATCAGCAAGCCATACGCGGCCTGTTTCAAGAAGGTGCCTCGGGAATCAGTCACTGTCATGTGTACCTCGCGTGTACCCGGATTTGGGGGGCCGCAAATCGTTATATAACGCCGCGAAGCGGTCCAGCATGTGGGCCGGCGCGTGATGGCGCCTGACGGCCTCACGTCCAGACCGGCCCATGGCCTGCATCGCTGTTCGATTCATAAACATAGACATCCAAGCTGCCGCAATGGTCTCCGGGGTCTCATGGATTCCAACCAACTGACCTGTTGTCCCAGTTTGTACCAACTCCCGGTTCCCGCCGCAATCCGAAGCCAGGACTGGCAGGCCGGCGGCCATGTATTCCAGGATCGTGTTGGACAGCCCCTCGTTGCGGGAAGGAACCAGCGCCCCGGCTTCGCAGCAGGTGAGCAGCGAAGGCACATCGTTCACCTCCCCCAGAAAACAAACGGCCGGGGCTACGCCCAAGGACCGCGCCATCTCCCTCAGCATCGGCATGTCCGGCCCATCGCCGGCCACCACCAGCACCGCATCGGGAACCTGCCGCTGAACCAAAGGCAAAGCTTCGATCAGCAATCCGGTGTTTTTCTCCGGGTCCAATCGGTTCACCACCACCATGCGCCTGCCGGCCGGCAGGCGTTCCGCCGATGCAAACGGCACGGCCGTCAGGGCATCAAACTCTTCCAAATCCAGCACATTTAGGAGGACTTGGATCTTCTCCTCCGGCAAACCGGGCTGGATGAAATGCCTGCGCACGGCTTCGGCATTGGCCACCACTCGGACCGCCTCCCGGTCTGCGCGTCGCAACAAGGCCAGTTTCCATGGCGGATAAATCTGACCCAAATCCCTGCGGCTGGTGATGAAGGGAATACCGGCCCAGCACGCCGCGAACTGGCCAAATATAGCGGCATCGGCATCCCAAGCATGCAGTAGGCCGGCTTGTTCCGCTTTCAGCCAACGCGCGAATCGCCGGATTTCAACAAGGGTGGAGAGGCGTGCAGCATGCCGAATCGCGAGTTCAAAAACCGGACCGCAAGCCTCTTCCACTGCTGGCAGAAAAAATCCCTGCCGATGGAAAACCGCTACCCGGTGCGGCAGGCCTCGTTTCGCCAGCCCCATCGTCACCCGCGCACACTGCCCTTCCGTCCCACCGCGGATCAGGTCATAAACCAGATGGACTACGCGGGGCGAGGGCATGGGAGAAGGGTTACAGGTTGAAGGTTGCAGGTTGAAGGGAGATGCGGGCAGGGTGGAATGCTGGAAGGGTGGAATGCTGGAGAAACCGAGGAACCGCCCGGTCGGCACGGAGGCCGCCTCTCCAGTATCCCCGATCCGTGTCCATTTGTGTCACCACGCCGGCCCGCGTGGCAAGTCCGTGGTTCACCTGCCCGAAACTTGTTCATTGGATGTTGAGTGTTGGATATTGGATATTGAAAAGGGTTGCGGACAGGTTCGCCGGTCATCGGACTTCGGACCTCGGATCCCCCCTGTCCCCTGACTTCTCCCCCAACAGCGGTTCCACGACCTTCCATATCTCCTCGGCGGCCAGCCGAATCCCCGCATCATTCCAGTGGGTATCATCCCGCCAGTAAAGCCGTCGCCCCTGTTCGGTGGCATTCCGAAATATAGGCATCAAATTGACAACCGGTGTCCCCTCTCGCGTCAGGCGGGATTCAATCTCTTCCATCAGTTCCGATCCATGCATCAGCCCGGCCTGTTCTTCCGGCGGCAATGCCCGAAGATACATCTGCTCCCGCTCCGGCACCAAGAGAACCACCAGGGTCATTCCACGTTCTTGAAACCCCTGCGAAAGCCGCGAAATCACTCGGATAATGGCCTGGGCATTAGTTCCGGCAGTCAGCGACGGCAGAACCCGCAGGTTTTCGCGGTAGAACAGCATCGGCCCGAACTCGGGATCCTCAACGCCAAGGACGTCTGGTGGCCATTCGCGAAATCCCACCATTCGCGCTTGCGCCCATATGCGCCGGCCGGCGAAGGCCAGAATGGAGGAATCCGGCCAGTCCCGCCTGAGGGCATCGGCGGAGAGTCTGTCCCACCGAACATGGGTCCGAACCGGTCGTTCTCGAGCATGTGCCCAGATATCCATCCCTGCAAACCAAGCCTCAACGGGCTGTCGCAAAAACAGCGGAGCGCCCAGTTCCCGGCCCAGCAGATTCCAGATGACGACTCTGGGCAAGGGGGCGAAACGATCCGACAGGATGAACTTTTCCATCTCCTGAAAAGGGCCTGTCCTCTGGCGGCCATGGTTGTACACCGGGACACCGCTGATATCCGCCAAGGCCTGGGCAAGGGTCTGAGTCCCCAAGGAAACCATGAAACTGTCGCCCAGCATGACCACCGGATAATACCCGTCTTCTCCAATGGGTGCATTGGCATATCCCCAAGGATCCACCGGCTGAACATGTTCTGGAAGATACTCCTCATAGCGGGCGGCGACCTGTTGGACCGGCACCATTCGCGCCAGTCCTCCGCCCATCCGACCCGGGACTGTCCGCATTTGATAGGTGCGCTCGGCCGGGGATGAGGCGGCCGATCTGGACTTCTCCGGCAGCCATTGATCCTGCCATCGGAACATTCGAACCCGTGCCGCCCAGTCGAGTGCCAACAACAGAAGCCACAAGCTCAAACATAGTCCGCACCACCACCGAAGGCGCGACGCAGCACTTCCTTCAAAGGTGCCCAGCAGTTCTGGATGGTCCAATCGCATGTCCATGGCATCTAAAACTGAAAATACAGGAATGGAGAACTGGTATTGACAAGAAAAACAGCTGCGCAGAGGCAAAACAGCAGCATGAGACCCAAGGCCAAACGCCACCCCGGCCGCCAGCGAATCTCCCAGGTGTTTCGAGCCGCAAATGCGGTGAGGGTGCAAACCAAGAGCGCGGCCCAGTGCATGCCGCTGGCGCCCGTCCACGAAAACACCTCTCCGACGCCGTTGGCTCCGAAAAGCCCCCGGCCCATGTTGCCTATCCCCGCCAACGTGGGGGCACGAAACAACGCCCAGCCAAACATCACCAGAACAAAGGTTATGCCCACTTGCAGGAAATGTGGCAGGCGCCAAGCCAGAGGTCTTTTGCCGTTCATCCGTTCAGCGGAAAGCAGGAGCCCGTGATATCCGCCCCACAGCACAAAAGTCCAACTGGCTCCGTGCCAAAGCCCACCGAGCAGCATGGTCAGAAACAGATTCACATAGGTCCGCGCCGCCCCGTGCTTGTTTCCCCCCAACGGAATGTACAGATAGTCGCGCAGCCAGGAGGAGAGCGAAATGTGCCAGCGCCGCCAGAATTCCGTGATGGACGCCGCCTTGTACGGCGAATGGAAGTTCTGTGGAAAACGGAACCCCAGCATCAGGCCCAGGCCGACCGCCATGTCGGAGTATCCGCTGAAATCAAAATAGATCTGCATGGTGTAGGCCAGCAGGCTGGTCCAGGCCCCGGCCATCCCGATGGCCGGTTGAGAGAATCCCCAATCGGCCATGGGCGCGACCGCATCGGCCAGCAAGACCTTCTTGGACAGACCGAGCACAAAAAACACGATCCCCGCCCCCGCCTTAGCCCAGGAGTGGGTGCGCTGACGCAATTGGCCTTCCAGTTCGTGGTAGCGCACGATGGGTCCGGCCACCAATTGGGGGAACATGGATACATAGCATGCAAAATCGAGGTAACTCCTGGCCGGCTTGGCATGACCGCGATAGATGTCGATCGAGTAGCTCATGGCCTGGAAGGTGTAGAACGAGATGCCCACCGGCAGGACCACATGCAACAGAGGAGCTATGGAACTGTCCACTCCGACCCACTGGACCAGCCGGTTCAGGGTATCCGCCCCCAGGTCGTAGTACTTGAAGAACCCCAGGATGCTCAGGTCGCTGCAGATCGAAAGCCGCAGCCAGCGCTTCTTGACCGCCGGATTATCCGTCGCCGCGATCCGCCCCCCGGCCACGTAGTCAATTGTGGTGGTCAGCAGCAGCAATCCACAAAATCGGTAGTCCCACCAGCCGTAGAACACATAGCTGCACAGTACCAGCCATCCATGGCGCCCCGCCTTGGGCAGGAGAAAATAGTACCCCGCCAAGATGATGGGCAGCAGGAAAAAGATAAACTCGTACGAGTTGAACAACATGGCACTACAGCCCCGCCAACCGCATCATTCGAGCCTCCTGCTCCGCCTTGAGTTGCATGATCAAGGCAGACGCCGCCCCGGCGATCATCATCGTCACGGGATTCCAAGCCAACGGACAGAAGGAGCCGCCTACGGCGATGGCCACCCCCTGCATCTGGAACGTCCAGCCCAAATTGCTCACCGCCGGCCAGTCTTTGGCATTCTGTTGAACCCACCACCCCCCCATAATCATGACCGCAAGAAAGCCGACATGAAGTCCCATCCCAATCAACCCCATTTGCTTGCCCGCCATCAAGATCTCGCTGTGCACTTGGCCGGAAGCCATCGGGAAACGGTCAACATAACGGGATTCATCTGGATTCACCCCCACGCCCATGAGCGGATAGGTCTTGATGAGAGCCCAGGTATCCCGATTCTTGGCCTTCCGTTCGTCCGCGCTTTGTTCGTCCTGGTTCATCGGTTGGTCCGATTCAGGCCGGGCACCACCCAAAAACGATCGTACCGACTGGGGAATGGTTCGGAACCGCTGCTTGTTGCCTTCGCTTGTGTAAGGGTAGATGATCACCAGCGCCACCCCAACCGCTAGCAAGGTCTTGATATGATGACGCCCATATCGCGGCAAGAGAAACACCCCCATGGCAATCAGGGTGACCAGGCCGGTCCGGCTTCCTGTTTCAAATACGATCCACACTGCGGAGAGGGCACAGCCCAGAAAAGCCAGTTTCAACCATTTGCGGCTGGATTGCTGATAGGCATAGAGGTAGAGAGGCAGGAAAACACACATCATGTAGGCATAGCCATTCGGATCTGCGATCAAAGAAACGCCGGGGCTCAACAGCCGGTCGCCGGCATAGGTGGCCCCCACGCCGGAAAGCCTCAACCCGCCCTTAATCCACCAAAGCGTGGCAATCAGCGATGTCATTTGAACCGCCCAAACTCGCTCGACGGAGGTCGCCATGGCCTCCACCATGATCAGCAACAGGCTGTTCTTCACAATCATGTCGTACCAGGGGTTCCACGCCGGAGACCGTTGATAGACTCCGAATTGCTGAGACAACGTCGCAAAAAACAAAAGGGCCAGAGCCAGCTTGGTGGCCGGACCCAGTCTAACCAATACGCTCCGCCCTTCTAAACCGGAAAAGAAATGCAGCCCCGCGCCGATCAGAAAAGACAAATTGGCAATTCGCAACGGCCATAGAAAAGTGAACCGATTCTGCGGCTGCACAATCAAGATGCAGATGTACCACAAGATAAATCGAAACGCCCAGAGATTC
>CAYNSH010000081.1:0-13882 GCA_964399775.1 uncultured Verrucomicrobiota bacterium | reverse complement strand
CCTTCGCGCGCAACCGCGGCGAGGGCTGCGTTTCAATCCACGCGCCCCGCGCGGGGCGCGACTCGACGAGGTCCACGAGGCCTTCATCTCCTACCAGTTTCAATCCACGCGCCCCGCGCGGGGCGCGACCATTCTTTTCTAACTCATTGACATGGGCATCGCAAGCGGATCGGTTGCGCGAACGCCGTAACATATTCAATTGTCACAGATCTTCCCCAAAAGAGCGCTACAACATCACATTGCCGTCCATGAAGATACAGATGGCGCGAACATCTCGGCAAAGGTATGGGTGCTGGAGGTTCGCGGACTTCATAAAATAAGGGTATCGGTGACACCGATTTCGGGGGTGCGTCCCAGGTGTTCGATTCGTTTCTCCCAATTCGAACCAAGGAAATAGAAGCGCAGGCTGTCCTGTTCCGGATCGTAGATTTCATCGAGACGCGTTTTGAGCATCACCCATGTGGCGGGTTCAACAACGCATTCGAAGACTGAATTCTGAACGCGTACACCGTAATCCTCGCAAGCCTTGGCGACTTTCCGCAAGCGCGCCTGTCCGCGCTTATCCACGGTGGAGACGTCGTAGCTGACCAGAACCATCATGGCTATTTCCAGAGAAATGGCGGATAGGCATCCATGTCGCCCCGGAGATGCCGCGCCAGCAACAGGGCTTGAACATGGGGAACCAAACCCACGGCCATTTTCTCTCCCAGAAACGGGTGCGTGATTTCGTCCTGCTTGCGCTCCTGCCAAGCCTTCAACACCTGCTTGCGCGGATCGTCCTTCATGAGAACCGCGCCGGTTTCGCCGGTCGTGAAGTCGCGCAGCCCGATTTGCTGGCGGTTGATCAGCGAGAGCACCAGCCGGTCCACCAAAAAGGGCCGCAGTTCCTCCATCAGGTCGAGCGCCAGACCGGGCCTCCCGGGGCGGTCGCGATGAAGAAAGCCCACTTGGGGATCGAGGCCAACGCTTTCGCAGGCGGAACGGCAGTCATGGGCCAACAACGTATAGAGAAACGACAACAAGGCGTTCACCGGGTCCAGCGGCGGGCGCCGGCTCCGTTCCTTGAACACAAATCCGGTTTTGGAATTGAGCAACACGTTGAAGACGCCGAAATAGGCGTGGGCGGCATCGCCCTCCATGCCCCGCACTTCGTCCAGCGGCAACGAGGCCTGCAAGCGCTCCATTTGCCGGGCCAGTCGCGGCACCAAGGGCTCCACCGCCGCATTGCCCTCCGTACCGGGATGGTCCCGCAGATGCCGCTGGAGAACGGTCCGCACGTTATTGAGCTTTCCAAAGATGAACGCCCGCGCCAGTGCCGCCGACTTTTCCAGATCGTCGGCCCGGCGGTACTGTTCGCGGCGCAGCAGAACGTTTCCCGATTGCGGACCATCCACACGCGCCAAAAACCGCCCGTGTTCGGAAAGGAAACTGACGGCCACTCCGTTTTCGCCGCAATGGCCGAGCAGAAACGGGCTGCACAGGACGTTCCCGAAACATATCAACCCGCCGATGTTGTGGATGGGCAGACGCGCGCGAACCTGCTTTTCCGCTTCCACAACGATGGTCTCTCCCTCTTTGCGCAGATAGGCCCCCTGGGTGGTCACATACAGCGTATTGAGCAGGTGCTTCATTCCAACGCCTCCCGGAGATACCGGGCGACGTCGCCACCGGCCCGGGGTTTGCATACATCCAGCAAGGAGCAACGCTCGCACTTGGCTTTTTCGTAGACCGCCGGAGGAGTCCAGCCGGCATCGAACAACTCATGCAGGCGGACGGCAGCGGATTCCGTTTCCGACCGCAAGGCCTCATCCAGAGACACTACGGTCCGGCGGCGCGGCTCGCCGTAAAACAGCGCCCCTTCCGGCACCGATACGCCGATCATTTCTTCCAGGCATAGCGCCTGGGCGCAAAGCTGGACCCGGTCGCAATTGTTGGCCTTGTTGTGCCCGCGCTTGTGTTCGACGGGGTAGGGGACGCCATCGCGAAACTCGACGACATCTGCCTTCCCCACCAGCCCCAGCCGGAGCGACCGCAGGGCCACGTCGCGGACGATGCGCACCCCGTCGCGCATTTCGTGACCGCCGCCGTGTACGCGCGCATGGGCCACCCGGCCCTCCGCCGTGAAGCGGTTCTCGCTCCATGCCTGCTCGACATGGATCAACGCACATTGCCGCTCGCAGTACAAGAGATGCTGCAAGGCGGACAGGGGAAGCAGGTCGGATTCGGCGTAGGTTTTCATGCAGGCGGTCCGGTCAGAAGATAATCCTCCCAAGACAGCGCCTGAACAGGCAATGGTTCGGTCCGCCGCACCTGTTCACGGTCGCACAGGAGTAGGGGACGAATATCGCGATGCCGGGAGCAAAACTCCAGCAACCCGCGCAGTTCGCCCTGGCCGAAAGAACCGGTTTTTACCTCCACCGCCCATGACCCCCAAGCGCCGCTCGTGATGAAATCCACTTCCCAGGGTTCTTCACGCCAATAGCAGACTTCTTGCCCGGCATTCCAGGCGAAGGCGATGCAGGCGTTCTCCACCATCCGGCCCCATCGCTCGCCTTTCGGCAGGAGTTCCTCTTGGTCGAGCACGCCGACAGCCCGGACAATCGCCGGGCTGAGCACGACCAGTTTCGGAGGGGCGGCCCGGCGACGATGGGCTCGGGCGGAATACTTCGGCAACGCGGCCACCAGATAGGACTGTTCCAGCAAGTGCAGGTAATGCGCAATGGTTTCCAAGGCCCCGGCATCGGTCAGCTCTCCGCGCAGCTTGTGCAGCGCGACGATTTCCGCCGGATGCCCGGCCGCGATCGCCAACAGTTGACGCAGCAGCGCCGGTTTCCGGACCAGCTCCAGCGCCAGGAGATCCCGGCCCACCGCCGGCTCAACGATGGAGTGCCGCACATAGTCGGTCCAACGCCGGAAATCCTTCCGGAATCCGATGCTGCCCGGAAAAGCCCCCTGGGCGACATACGTCCGAACCGCCTCTTGGGCAGAGAGGCCAAACTGCCGCGACAGTTCCGCCGCCGGCCAGTGGGACAAGAAAAGACGTTCAAAGCGGCCCGCCATCGTTTCCTTTGCTCCCTTGCCCAGCGTAAGCGACGACGAGCCGCTCAACACGATTCGCACAGGCACCTTGCGGCGCTTGAAATCGTCGAATGCCGCCTTCACGCGCAGCCCCCAATCGGGCAGGTACTGGACTTCGTCCACCAGCAAGACAACCCGGCCGTTGGCGGCAGCCAGCCGGGCTTGATCCGACAGATGTTCCCACCAGTTCGGGAGCGCGGCGGCGGCGGTATCGGCGTTGGCATAGATGGCCTGCCACCGGGAATCCTTTTCGATCTCGTGCAGGAGGGTGGTTTTGCCCACCTGACGCGGTCCGGTCAGCATCTGGATATAGCCGGGCTTGTTCTCCGCCAGCCGCTCGCACAGCGCCTGGCGAACCATGGAATAGGAATGCTCGATCGGTTTATCGTTCATAGTCGAATAATTATTCGAATACACATGAATGTCAAGACTGTCGCTGTCCCGTGGCTCCGGCGGCACGAGCACGGCGCGTGCGGCCGAAGCCGGTCCCCGGCTCCGGCCGCCCACCTCTGTCTACAGAATAGAAACCCCGGACGGCGGCGTGCCGATGGTGATCTCGTAATCCTCATACGCGCGCGGCGGTTTGCCGTCATCCTTGCGCTGGATGGATACCAAATCGAACAACGATTGAGCCGAGGCCTGCCCCAGTGCATTGTCGTGCTTGAAGACAATCAGCTTGCGCGTGGTCATCAGGCCGCGCGCGGCGGAACGATCATGTTCAAACATGTTGTTGAGCGCCGCCCAAAGCAAAGCCAAATCATCCTCGCTGAACCCCGTCTGCGCCGCCAAATGGGCCGAGATGAACCCCCGGGCCACGTACAACCCATAGGGAATGGTGTTTTTACGCCCCATGGTGCGATTGTCCCCACCCTGCTTTTCCGCCTCTGCAGCCGTTGCCACCGCCATGCGCGTAATGGAATGCTCCAACGTCACCACCGGGTCCACCGACCGGGCGAACGTCATCTGCACGGGACCCCGGACTTGGCCACAGTTGGGCGCCGATTTTAGAGACAAGACCGCCCCAAAAGTCCTTATGTCATAATATGTTTTGCACATATGATCACGGCCCCGGATCGTTTCCTCCGCCGTTGGCTTTCTCGGCTTGGCATCTTTAAGCGCGGCTTTGATGATAGTCGCTATGCCCTTTTCTGGCTTTGCTTCCTTGAGCCATGCTTGAACGACTTTCTTGTCCGCGTCGGCGGCAACCACGAGACTCCCGCCTTCTCCCTCTTCGGCTTCTTCAATGCTAAGCCCCTCGGGCAAAGTATACTCGGACATGGTTTCCATCTGTTCTGGCGTGATGGATTTACGCGATTCCTCTCCCGTGCTGATGCCTAGTTCTTTAAAGGCCTTGAAATGGGCATCGCCAAGAATGGCCTTTTCTTTAACATATATGTCCAACTCAGGTTTTAAGTCCGCCGTCAATTGGACGTAGTTCCGTATTTTCCGCTTCAGGCACACGTCGGTGACGAGGCCACGACCGGTTTCCGCATCAATGCGCGGCAGATTGCCAGCATCGGGATCGCCGTTGGGATTGCCGTCTTGCACGTCGAAGACGAGGAGGAAGTCATATCGGTTTTGAATGGGATTGCTCATGGTGGTTTCCTGTGGTTAGTCCTGTTTGTCCTTCTTAGTGAAAAAGTCCTGCCGCTGGTGGTAATAGCCAATGGCAAAACGGCCCTGCTCGTCGAGGTTGAGATGGGCGGGGAAGTCTCGAATGTCCGAGACAATCTCTCCAATCAGCCTCTCTAGATTGATTCTTCGTCCTGGACTGGCCATTTTCGACAGGTGGTGGTTTTTGAGGGTCATCAGTCGCCCAAATACCGTGACGGGCGAACTGGACGCGGCGGCATAATACCGGTCGCGTATGGTGGCATTGATGCCGGGGTTGGCCTCCTCCTGGATTTTTTCCAAGACGGCGAACAGCCGCCCCAAGCGATAGCCAACGCTGGGGTTTGTGATGTCCAGACTCACGCTGAGTTCCTCCTGTGGGTTGTGTTTTCCAAATCGAGCCCGCCGGTTGATGCAGGCCTTGACCAGCGCCGCGCGGATATACGGGATGTCCCGTTCCGCCTTGATCCTCCGGATGGCGGCCTGAAGAATCGAGGCGGGATATGGCAGGCCCTCCAGAATCGCCCGCATCATGTCCCCTTCCAGATTGGGCGGAATATTGTCGGCTTTGCCCAGAGACGCCGTGGTCAACAGCAACCGGAACAACGACAGCACCGGTTTTTCCTTGGGGCCGTGAACGATGTCGAGGTCTCGAAAATGCCGGCGAATCTTCTCCTGCATTTCCGGGAGCGGCGCCTTGAACCAAAATCGAATGGCAATGCGCGACGCGTTAGGCGAAAGACCCAGGACATAAAAGGTGACGCCCGAACCATTGTCGCCCGGCAAGGCTCCCGTCTTGGGTGCTTCCAACAAGGCTCGCACGGCTTGGATGTGGTGGTCGGGATTATCCTTTGGCGGTTCGGCAAACAATGCCCCGAACAAGTCTTCAAAACCCGTTTGCTTGTCGGACCAGAAGACGGTCGAAGCCTCTCCTACTTGCATGCGTTGGGAGGAGTCTTTGCCAAGCAACGTATTCAACGCCGTCGTGTAGGCGAAGGAAGCGCGTTTTCCTATGGGAGAATTGTCTCCCTGCTCCTTCATTAGAGAGGCAAACGCAGGGGTTGCGCCGGAGTTGCCAGATGCCGTGATCTTGTTGTTAACCGCAACGAGATGCCCGCCTGTAGGATTGGCACCATAAACGCCTTTGATGGGAGGCTCCAGCGTGGTCATTACATCCTGCCCGCCGGTTACCAAGCATACGCCCTCGGCCCCCACCGGACGCAATTGCTGAGCCAGCATCTCTACCAAGGTTGGATCGCTTGTCACCGGGCCGTGACCAGCAATTGCAAGCAACAATGATTGATTGGTTTTCAGTACCTCTTTCCAGAGAGGGCTGGCTTGGATGGCCTCGCGTGGAATACCGTCCAAAAATCGAATCACGGTATCCAGCACAGGACAACGTCCTTGAATGGTCTGTATTCGTCGCTTGAATTCGGCATGTTGATCGGCAACCCGTTTTTTATTCCTGTCGGCATTCGCGGGTATCCCGAACATGTACTCGATGTTTTCCCAAAAGAGATTGGCTTTGATCCCATTCCCTTTCGCTTCGCCAAGCGAAGGCACCAAGAACGAGCGCGCACGGAGCTTTTTGCCTCTCATTGAGCGGGTATCTTCGAATTGAAGAAACTTTCCGTCTCCGTCCAGGACAACCAGAAATGGGATTTCCTTCTTCTCCCACCCTTCCGGGGCGATGCCGGAATCGGGATCGGCGGCCTTGCGGTCGTAGTACTCTTTGAGCGCTTGCAGGATCATTTTCGCACCTCTTCGCTGTCGGGAT
This sequence comes from uncultured Verrucomicrobiota bacterium, assembly GCA_964399775.1. Taxonomy (GTDB): domain Bacteria; phylum Verrucomicrobiota; class Kiritimatiellia; order CAIQIC01; family Lenti-01; genus Lenti-01. The sequence continues at coordinate 7,416 of CAYNSH010000081.1, read as the reverse complement.
GGGGGACCCGGATGACGCCCTGCTTCATTGAAGGACGGTAGAACATGGGCTTGATGTTCTGCGGATCGGAATAATCCAGGTCGTACAGCATCCAGCCCAGATCGCCATCCTTGTCGATGGGAGCCGCCATTTCATCCTTCGGATTCACCAGTCGCACATCGGCGGCGAATTCGCGGCAACCGAGATAGGGCTGATGGAAATGTTGGCCTTTGCGGGCTCGGCGCTCGAACATGGCGGCATATTTGGCTTCGGTCTCGTCGGGACGCTCGTCCGGCTGCGCCAACGCCTCCCGTTCGTCGCCATCCACCAGCCATTCCGGGACGGGGTTGTGCGCTTGGGCGCGTTTGTCCGGCGGGATGAAATCGAACACGCCATGCAGCCGGTATTTCACGCCCACCAGCAGCAGTGCGGCGCGTTGTTGACGGTCGTCCTCAATCAGAATGCCCTTGCTGCGGGGCGAGGCCACCGACGCCACCTCGTTTCGGCGAACATTGGCCCAGCGGACCGGGTTGAGCACCTCGATTTTCTCGATTCGCCAACGGATGGCCGGCTTCCACAGCACGGCCTCGAAGATCGCCCGCGCGGCGGATGGCGTGATGACGTCGTAGCTGACCCGCTCCACCTTCATTTCGGGCCGGGTGAAACACGCGTAATCGCCCGACACCTCCAAACAGAACCCTCTACTCATTTCACCGTGTCCTTTCCTCAATGCACACAATCACCTGCGGTCAAAATCCCGTCCTCGTTAAAAATATCGGCCCCCGTGGATTCGCTGTAGCGCCCATTCCATACGAACAGGCCGGGCGTCAGTTCTTCGATCTGGCCATTGTTCGCCAACTTGACCATCTGCCCTTGCGGAAGGGTGATGGCGTATCGTTGCAATTTGCGCAAAAGCCAACCATAGGGAGAATCGGCCCGGATTTGCCGACGCAAGAGTTCCACCAATTCCTCTCCTTTTCCGTAGCGGACGAATATGGACTTCTGGGATTCATCGATCATGCGAAACCCGGCCGCGGCCTCGCGGAATTGGAATTGCAGATTTCGGGCATCGCGAATCAACAGCTCGCGATATGGGTAATGCCCTTCGATGCGGGAGTAGAATTCGCGGAAATAGCGGGGAAACAAGTCGTGGCTTTCCATGTCCATGGAATCGGCCATCAGCGTACGAGTGGCGTATTCCGCGTTGAGCAACGTCCCCTTTGGGGCGGGTTTCGGCGGAATAAAAACGACCACCTTCCCCCCGTCGGCGTTTCGGCCCTCCCGGTTGCAACGGCCGGCGGATTGGGCAATGGAGTCCAAACCGGCCAAGGCCCGGTACACAACCGGAAAGTCGATGTCCACGCCGGCTTCAACCAACTGCGTGCTGGCCACGCGAATCGACTCCCCCGCTTGCAATTTGACCTTGATGGCATCGATCACCATGGAGCGATGCGCCCCGCACATGGTGGCGGACAGGTGGATGGAGCCCTCCGGCAGGCGCTTGAACAATTCCAGACAATCGCGGCGAGTATTGACCACGCAAAGCACTTGGGAATGGCGTTTCAGTTCTTCCGCAATCTCTTCCCACGGCCGCGTACGGTTTTCGCGAATGTCGGGCAGTTCATATCGTACGCGCCTAAGGCGTTCGGGCAAGCGCGCCGAAGGCGGGATGATTTCGGTCACTCTTTCAAGATTCGGCAAGCCGGGCTGGGTGGCGGTGCTGAGGACCATGGTGACGCCGTATCGCTCCACAAGCTGGCGCATCATGTCGGTGCAGGGCTCCAGCAATTCGGGCGGCAACAGTTGAACTTCGTCCAGGATGACCACGGAATCGACGATGTTGTGCAACTTGCGGCATCGGCTTGAACGGGCGGCAAGAAGGGATTCGAAGAATTGCACGCTGGTTGTGACAACAACCGGGGCATCCCAGTTTTCGGAGGCCAGCCGCGCCGCCTTGGCTCGGGTTTCGGGATCAAGATTGGAATGGTGCTCCACCACGTTGTCCGCGTCCAGATGCCGCCGCAACACGTTGGCCGTTTGCTCGATGATCGACGTGTAGGGAATCACATAGATGATCCGCCGCTTTCCATGAAGAAGGGCGTGGCGAAAAGCAAACGCCGTGCCGGAGAGCGTCTTTCCGCCGCCGGTGGGAACGGACAGCGAGAAAAAGCCAGGAGGCTGGTCGGCGGCCACCTCGCAGGCATGACGGACTTCCGCGCGAATCGCATTGACCTCCGTATTTTTCGCCCCGGCCTGCATGGTGTCCAAACTCGAAAAGAACTTCCCCGCCAAATGGTTCAGAGTCGCAAACGTTCGGCGTTCGGCAAATTTCTCCGGGTCCATGAACCGTTCGGTATCGAGATAATCGGCATCCACCAGGCAGGAATAGAGCATGCGAATCCATAAATGGATTTCGCGTTCGTCCATTTTGAAAGGTGGCGCGGGCGGGTTGGTCGGCAGGGGCAGTTCCTTTGCCCACGCACGAACTTCCTCCAACTCCCTGCGTGCTGCCTCGTGGCGAATGCAGATCGCGCCATTGGGCGTTGACCCGCCCGTCCAATCGGGCAACCCCGCATGGTGGCCCATGACGAGATAGGCCAAGATTTGGCCAACCATTGGCCCATAGGCCTCGATGGCCCAGGCGGCTCCCGCACCCGAATGGGTGGAGGGTTTTCCGGCGGAATCATACTCGGAATCATCCAATCCGTTGCTCCGTACGAGATAGCCCTGAAAACCATCGCTGGCTTTCCCCAAGTCATGAAGCATTCCGGTAAGTTGCGCCCACTCCCCCGAACGAAAACGGGCCGCGAAATCCGCGGCCTGAGTGGCGACATTATGAAGATGCTGATCCAGCGGTTGCCACTGGTCCGGCGGCTTGTCCTCCATGCTGTGCGCCCAACGCATGGGTGAGTCTATACTTGAATTCGTTTCGAAGAGCAAGCCGACAAGAACAGGCCCAGTTTCCACGCCGTGGAAAAGGGTTTTCCATGCTGTGGAAAATCGGCCGGAAAATTTTCCATGGTGTGGAAAATTGAGCCCACAGTTTTCCATGCTGTGGAAAAATCGAAGAAAAATTTTCCATGCTGTGGAAAACTCGCGGAGATGTTTTCCATGGCGTGGAAAACGGCGCGATCGGGATCTGAACGGGGCGGGGGCCGGTCATGCTCGATGGGATCGTGGAGTTGCCAACGAGGGCTGTTCGCCAGGTTGAAATCTTGAATCTGGAGACGTGACCCCTCTCCCTTGTCCCTTGACCGCAACCACGAATGGCACGAATCGACACGAATGCAGACGGAGGCGGAGAGGTTCTGTTGCCGACCTCGGACCTCGGACCTCGGACTTCCTGTCCCCTGAAGGACTCAGCCGCTGGCGGCCTTCATGTCGTTCCACTCGTCGTCGGCGTCGTCGCCGCGGGCGGCGGCGCGGTCGCGGCGGGTGAAGAGCCAGTGGAAGCCGCCCATGATCAGGCCCGGCACGACCAGGCCCACCATCATCAGGTGGATGAATCCAAAGGTGTAGGTGGGATCGGGAATGGCTCGGTAGAGGTTCCAGAAGATCAGCAGGCACGCGCCCCAGACCGTCAGGAAGTTGGGCAGGCCGTCCCCGGAATGCATCCAGTGCAACCCGGGGGTCCGGTGTTTGGTGAGCGGATAGAAGATGTTGGAGCCCATGTGGCCGAGTTGGTCTTCGACCACATGCACGCCGTAGCACAGGGCGATCGTGACCAGGCCCTGCCAGCCGACGGTCCAGTTGCCAAAGAACAGCCCGGCGATGAAGGCGAACACCACCCCGAGCATCAGGCCGACGGTCAGGGAATGGGACCACTCGCGGTGCCAGGGCAGGAAGTCGACGTCCAGCCCGCCATCCGGCCGCTGGGCGAGGCCGATCGTCGGGCCGTCGAAGATGTCCACCTTGAGCGCGGCATCGTAGGTTTGGATGACCTTGCACTTGATGGTGGCACGGGCCACCTGCGGGAACCGGTTCTCGGTGCCCTCCACGGGCACCTGGCCGGTGTTGACGACGGGGCCGAATTTGACGGTGACTTCGAGTTTTTCGTTGTCGAAGTTCACGATGTACTGCTGCCAGAAGTCGGCACCGAGACGGACCGAGACGAGTTTCAGGCGGATGTAGCGCTTGTCGTCATAGGCCAGGTTGACGGCGCGGGCGATCTCGTCCGCGATGTATTGCGGGTCGAGATGGCCCGGATCCGGCGTGACATAGACATCGTGGTCGTAGAAGAACCGGTAGACCTTGAAGTCCAGCGTATCCGGCAGGATGCCGCAGGCGCCCCCCAGGATGAAGAACAGCGGATTGCCCTGCAAGGCGGCATCGATGGACCAGGGGCAGAACGACGCGACCGCCACGCCCGACATGAAATGTGAAAAACCCTTCATTGCATTGCTCCTTTCCAGATCAGGTGAGTCTGAGCCAGGCGGTGATGGCCTCGCCAAAGCCGGACATGTTGCAGGCGATGGGCAGCAGCAGGATGCCCAGGCAGTTCAGGCGTCGGGACCCGTACAGAACCGGCAGCAGGCCGATGCCGGTGCCGACGAGCGCAATGAACAGCCCGATCCAGCCGGTGACGCCCAGGACCATGACGACGATGATGATCAGCGCGAAGCTCGAGACGTGGCGGTAGTTGAAGCGATCGATCAGCCACAGGGTGCCGCGGGCGAGGGGCGAGATCATCAGGTACGAAATCGCGGCGGCAATCGCGATGCAGCCGAGGACCAGATAGTAGTCGGAGACGCCGATGGGGGAATACAGCGTCTTGATCATCCAGGCACCGCCGCCGCGGGTCAGGTACAGCCCCGGCACGAACATCAGCATGAAGGCGCCGACATAGTAGACGAACTTGGAGACGCCCTGGCCCATGATGAAGATGCGTTCGTCGCGCTGGGCCGTGGCGTGGCCGGCCAGTAGGCCGCCGACACCGCCGGTGACGATGGGCAGGTAGGAGGCCAGGCCCCCGCCGAGCCCCCCCGACCACACCGACCGGAGGATGACGTCGCCGTCGACTTCAATGCTCTTGGTGATGCGCTGCTTGGGCACGTTGGCCGCCGAAATCATGTTCAGCAGGCACCACGGGATGGCAAACAGTCCGACAAACGCCGGCATGATGTTCTGGAAGGCGACCTCGTGGCTCACGGGCGAGCGCGTCAGGATGATGAAGCCGAGCAGTCCGGACAGCAGGAAGGTGGCGATTCCCATGAGCAGGGTCTTCCAGGCGTCGTAGAACTTGGCCCAGCCCGCGGGGCCGCGGTTGCCGCCCTTGGGCCACTCGGACATGATGATGAAGGTGATGATGATCCACAGCACCCAGTGCATGTGGCCGCGCAGGACCTCCTGCGAAACCGGCAGATACCGCGGGGCCAGGGGCGCCACCACCAGCACCAGGAAGAACGCGCCCGCGAGGCCGCCGAGGGCGGTAATCATCGTGCCTTCGTAGCCGCGTCCCGCCATGAGGTATTTCTGGCCGGGCATGACGGTGAACATGGCGGACTCGTCCGGGGTCCCCAGCAGGACGGCCGGAATGGTGTTCAACATGGACCAGCCGACGATCATGCCGGTCATGGCCGGCAGGTAGACCAGGACCGGGACGGCCCAGTTCGAGCCTTCCAGTGCCAGGATGCCCAGCACCATCGCGCCCATCACGTTGTAGACGTGCAGGCCCGGCAGGCAGGCCAGCAGGCTGGAGAGCACCGTGCCGGCGCTTACCGATATCAGAACAATCAAGAATGTGGACATGGCGTCGCGCCTCCTTGCCTCAGCGGGCCGGGGCCACGGAGCGGCCCGGCGATGCCTTCAATTGCAACTGCCCTTGATACAGGCCGACTTCGCCCGTGGCGACCACCTCGGCGCCTTCCTCCAGGCCCGCGCGCACATCGGCGGGAACGATGGAATCCCACAGAATGAGGTCGATGGACCCGCTGTCGTCCTTGAGTTCATAGGCCGTGCCTTTGCCAAGCGAGCGCGGGGCGCCCAGCGTGCCCCGGAGCGTCCGGACCTGCCCCTGGTCGGCGGCCGTGATGTCGGCAATGGGCACTTCACCGGAAGGCGCGGGGGCCTCGTCATCATCGCCCACCGGCCGGACGCGATAGCCGCTTTCCACCTTGAGCTGGGGCGTGTCCTCGTAGACCTCCACCAAGCCCTCCAGTTCGAACATCGCCCCGGGGGTGGGCTTGACTTCGATGACGTCGTTGACATTGGACCAGTAGACCACGCGCAGGGTGGCCTGATCATCCGCGAGGGTTACGACGAAGGGCTGGCGGGAGCCCTCCTGCGGCGCGCGGACCGACTCGACCCGGCCGCGAACGCGGAGGGTCTGGCCCTTGTTGGCGGTGGTGACGGAACTGACGGCGACGCCGCGGGCTTCCGGAGAACGCCCGCGCGAAAAATCGCGGGGCCGGGCCTGCTGGCGGTGGGTCTCCGCGGCCCGCTGGGCGGGGGTCTGGATGCGGACGGGTTTCTCGGGGGGGGCGGACAGGATTTCCAGATCGGCCCCGGAAGAGAGCGTCAGTTGAATTTCGTTGCGATAGGTCGCCACCGAGACGCGGGCGCGGATGTAGGCGCCGGGCAGATCATCGGGATTGGCCAACTGCTCGTACTCGGCCTCCCAGAAGGTGATGGTGCGCTCCGTGGTGTCGTCCGATATTTTCAGCGCATAGGGCCGGCGCGATCCGGGCGCGGGCATGGAGAAGTCCACCACCTTGCCCGCGACCAGGATGCCCGATCCGACCATCGATTCATGGATGGCGGAGAGTTCCACATCCTGGACCGGCGCGCGGGTCAGCTTCAATTCGCTGACGCTCAAGAGCCGCATGGACATGTCTTGATCCGATACGTTGAGCCCCCCGGCGAAATTGATGGAGTCGCCGGCTTTGGGCACCAGGTTCCGGCTGTTCAACTCCAGGGCCTGGCGCGGGCTGACGAACACCATGATCGAGCCGGTGCCGTCGGTGACGTTGAAGCCCATGCTGCCGTTGCGGAAGGTGCGGGCATCGTTGAGGACCTGGCCGACCACGCGGATCTGGCCGAAGTTCATTGTTGGCTGGATGTCGCCCAGCATCACCACCGGGATTTCGCGGTGAATGGCCATCAGCCACAGCAGGAACAGCCCGATGGTGGCCAGCAGAATGGCCGCCCAGCGGGTCGCCATCAGGCTGATGCGCTTGGGAACCTTGGCCTTGCAGTAGGGACAGCGGGTCACGGCCCCCACGTACCGATGACAGCTCGGACAGTTCATCTCCTGCGACTGGGTCTCGTGACCGGGCAACACTTGCTGGATATCCGTCATGTTCTTTTCTCCTCGGTTCCCGCCTCAAGTTCGTGCGGCGAGGGGGAACCATACCCTATCTGGCCGCTAATCGACAAAGAAAAAGAGTAACTGCTCAGGTAGCCGCCCACGGCTGCGTCAAGAAAGCGTAAGCGACGGGA